>WHSY01000129.1 GCA_009379815.1 Pseudonocardiaceae bacterium | reverse complement strand
CATCGGAGACCACCGACCCCACCGCCACCGTCATGAATCGACCATATGTTCGACCCCTGACAGAACCCGGCATCCACCGGGCCACCGCTGGCGTCCGCCGGCCATGTTCACCCGAAAGAGCGGGAGGAACTCCGGCTACCTCGCGCCGGACGGGACCGCAGCCAAGCCAGGACCTCACCGGCGTGGGCGTCGGGCGGGAAGATCGGGTAGAAGGCGTGCTCGATGACGCCGTCGCGGATCACGAGGGTCAGGCGCGTGAACAACCTCAGGTCGTCGACGCGGAACGTCGGCAGGGCCAGCGGCTCGGCCAACTGCATCTCGGGGTCGGAGAGCATCGGGAACGGCAGCCGCAACCTCCCCACGACCTCCCGCTGGTAGTCGAGGTCTTGGCTGGAGACCCCGAAAACCCGGGATGCGCCCGCGTCGAGCAGCTCGTCGTGATGGTCCCGGAAGTCGCACGCTTCGGCGGTGCATGCGCGCCGGGGATGGCGTCCCAACCGTCCGGGAGGTCGGCGTCCGGACGTCCGGTCATCGGGTACAGGTACAGCACGGTGCGGCCGACCCCGAGCCCGTGCAGCGTGACGCTCTCGCCGTGCGTGCCCGGCAGGCTCAGGTGCGGGACCGAACGCCCGACGAGGTGGTGGGCGGCACCGTCGTCAGCCGGGGTCGGCAGGTCGGCGGGCAGCCGGGTCAGGTCGGTCATGGTCTTCCTCTCGTCTGCCGGTGGGACGCTGCCGGCGCGGTGTGCTGCCCGCTCTCCCGTGTCAAGCGCCGGCACCGCCCCGTGCCACACTGCGGGACGACCGGCGGGAGGAGCGCCTGTGCCGGAGTTCGAGCGGGACGGGGTCCGTATCCACTACGAGGAGTACGGGCGGGCTTCCAGCGCCGCAGTGTCGGCGGCGTGTGCGGCTGCCAGCCGGACCGGCAGCGCGATCGGGGCTCGTCCAGCCGGTCGCCGGCGGCCGGCGACCGGCTGCGTATTCTCGGAAGTAGTTTCGACGGCTTGTCCACTGTGTTGCGCCGCGTTCTCGGAAGTCACGCCGGGAGTGTGCTTCCGAGAATGATTCTTCTCGGCAGGCAGTCAGTGTGGAGTGGTGCCGGCAGCTCGGCCAGTAGCGCGCGAACACGTCGGTCGATCTCATCGCGGGTAGGGCGGATCTGGTCGAGGGTTTTGCCGGCGGGGTCGAGCAGGCCCCAGTCGAGGTACCGCTTGCCGGGAAAGATCGGGCAGGCATCCCCGCAGCCCATGGTGATCACCACGTCGGCGGCGCGGACAGCGTCGTCGGTGAGTGGCTCGGGGAATTCGTGGGACAGGTCGAGGCCGATCTCGGCCATGGCCTGCACGACGGCGGGGTTGATCGAGTCGGCGGGAGTTGAGCCGGCCGACCGTACCGTGACGCGGCCGGCGGCGTGGTGGTGCAGGAGTGCGGCGGCCATCCGGGAACGGCCGGCGTTGTGGGTGCATACGAACAGCACCTCGGGGACGGTGGTCACGATGGCTCCCTGGATCCTCGTGAGGCTGGGGGACAGGTCGGTGGCGAACCGGATGGCAAGGACGAGGGTGTGGCGTTGGATGCGGGCGGTGGCGGCAGCAGCGTGTAGAACTCGTGTGGGCTTGGTGATCGTCTCGGGCGCGGCACGCCGCGGAAACGGGTCGTGCGGTCGGCCGCTGCGGCATCGAGCAGGTGTTTGGGGCTCAGCAGCCGGCAGGCTTCGGCGTCGGGTGCAGGGATCGCTCGTGGTGGGGTCCCGGTCAGGGTGTGACCGGTGTGGGTGTGCCCGGCCGGTGGGCGGGTTGGAACAGTTCGATGAGGTTGCCGGCGGGGTCGGTGAGCAGGATTTGGCGTCCGCCGGGGCCGACAACCACGTCGCTGCGGAACGACAGTCCCGTGCTGCGCAGTCGGTCGATCTCGGCATCCAGGTCGTCGACGGTCAGATGGATGCGGTTGCGGCCGGCGGTGGTGGCGTCGGCGGGGGTGGCGCGGGCGCCGGAGCTGGCTTGCCCGGACAGCAGCAGCCGCAGCGGGCCGCGTACCACGTCGGCGAAGGCGGGCGCGGCGCTGGTGTTCAGGGTGAAGCCGAGATGGGTGGTGTAGAAGTCGACGGCTGTCTGGACGTCATCGACGAGGTAGCGGACATTGGCGTGCTGGTCGGGTGCTGTCACGGCTGAATCTCCTTCAAAGGGGGGTGGCGGTGAGGACGGGTAGTAGGTGCCTGGTGCGGGTGTCGATGTCGGTCGCGGTGTGCTGGAACGCGGGGTAGTTGGTCTGGTCGGTGTCGCCGGCCGTGGCGGGGTCGGGGATGCTCCAGTGCACCCGCCGGGGATGGTCCGGAAAGTCAGGGCAGGCCTCGCGGGCCTTGTCGCACAGGCTGATCACGTAGTCGAGCCGGCGGCCGGTCACCGTGTCCCAGTGCTGGGGGCGCTGGCCGGTGATGTCGATGCCGAACTCGTCGTGCAGCACCCGTACGGCGTTGGGGTGAAGGTGGGGCTTGGGCCGGCTGCCGGCGCTGGCCACCTCGACCTGGTCGCCGGTGCGGTGGCGTAGCAGGGCCTCGGCGATCGGTGAGCGGGCGCTGTTGCCGGTGCACACGAACAGCACGCCGACGCGGGGCGAGCGCCGCAGGTCCACCGGGGGCGAGCGCCGCAGGTCCACCGGGGGTGTGCGCGGTAAAGACTCCCGGCGCAGCGCCGGGTGCAACGCGGCGCCGGTATCGGCCAGCGCAGCTGCGCAGCGATCCAGATCCAGGTGGTAGTAGCTGTCGCGGCCGTCGAAGCTGCTGCGCGTGGCGGTGACCAGCCCGCCGTCACGCAGCCGTCGCAGATGGTAGGAGACCAGGTTCTGCGGCTCACCCACCAGGGTCACCAGTTCCCGGACCCGGTAGTCGCTGTGGGCGAGTTCGGTCAGCAGCCGCCACCGCAGCGGATGGGCGGCCGAGCGCACGAACGCCGGGGGAGCTTGACTCGACAATGTCACGGTCAGCATGATACATCAAATGAATTTGATGTATCAACCGTGTTGAGGAGGTGGGCGGTGGCGTCCGAGCCGCAGCCCCGTGACGTACCGGGATCGGACCAGGCCATGCCGCGGCGGTTGGGCACCGCCGATGCGGTGGTCATCGGGCTGGGGTCGATGATCGGAGCCGGTGTGTTCGCCGCGTTCGGTCCGGCGGCTCGCGCGGCCGGTACCGGCCTGCTGATCGGGCTGCTGATCGCGGCGGTGATCGCCTACTGCAACGCGGTGGCCTCCGCGCAGCTGGCGGCGGTGTACCCGACCTCCGGCGGCACGTACATCTACGGGCGGGAGCGCCTCGGGCATTGGTGGGGGTTCACGGCCGGCTGGGGCTTCGTGGTGGGCAAGACCGCCTCGTGTGCGGCGATGGCGCTCGCGTTCGCCTCCTACGCGGTACCCGGCCCGTGGTGGGCGCAGCGCGCCGTGGCGGTGGTGTGCGTGGCGGGCCTGGCCGCGCTCAACTACCGCGGCGTGACCAAGACCGTGCTGCTGACCCGCGTGTTGGTCGCCACGAGTCTGACGGCCCTGGCCGTCGTGGTGGTGGGTATCGCGGTGGGCGGGCACGCCGGCACGGCGAACCTGGGGGGCTGGTCGGCGGTGGGTACCGGCGGCGCCTACGGCATCCTCCAGGCCGCCGGCCTGCTGTTCTTCGCCTTCGCCGGGTACGCCCGCATCGCCACCATGGGCGAGGAGGTCCGCGACCCGCAGCGCACCATTCCCCGCGCCATCCCCATCGCCCTGTTCATCACCGTGGCCGTCTACCTGGTGGTAGGGGTCGCGGCCCTGCTGGCCGCAGGCCCCCATCGGCTCGCCACCGCCGCGGCGCCGCTGACCACCGCCGTGCACGCCGCTGGCGCCGGTACCGTGGCACCCGTCGTCCGCATCGGAGGCGCGCTCGCCGCGCTCGGCGCCCTGCTGGCCCTGATCGCGGGCATCGGCCGCACCAGCCTGGCCATGGCCCGCCACCGCGACCTACCCGGCTGGCTGGCCGGGGTCCACCCTCGTTATCGCGTACCGCACCATGCCGAGATCGCGCTCGCGGTCGTGGTCAGCGCCCTGGCCGCCACCGTGGACCTGCGCGGGGTGATCGGCTTCTCCTCCTTCGGCGTGCTGATCTACTACGCCATCGCCAACGCCTCCGCGTTCACGCAACCCGCCGACCAACGGCGCTGGCCACGCTGGCTCAACCTGCTCGGCACCACCGGCTGCCTTATCCTGGTGGTCGCCCTACCGTGGCAATCCGTGGTGGCCGGTGTCGTCATGGTCGCTATCGGCCTCACCGGGCGCTGGACCATCCTGCGGCGCCGCACACCCGCCACCACATCTACCGACCACGGCCAGTGAACGTCGCGAGTGACCGGCAAACGCTGCTCTCAGATGTACCTGTCGCCCCCGTCAAGCACGGGAGCCGAGCGGGCACAGCAGCTGGTGGCGGGATGTCACAGCGCCATCAAGCAAGCGCCTGACGGCCGCGCTGCAGGAACGCGCGCTCGGTCGGGTTCTCGGTGCGGTTGATCGCAGCCTCGTAGGCCTGCGCCGCCTCGGCGCTGCGGCCCAGGCGTCGGAGCAGGTCGGCGCGGATGGCGTGGAACAGGTGGTAGCGGTCGAGGTCTCGGGCGAGACCAGAGCCGTCGACGAGGGTGAGCGCGGCGTGCGGTCCCTCGACCTCGGCCACCGCGACCGCGCGGTGCAGCGCTACGACCGGGCTCGGGGCGAGCGAGGTGAGCTGGTCGTACAGCGCCACGATCTGCCACCAGTCGGTGGCGGCTGCGGTCGCCGCGTCGGCATGGACGGCGTTGATCGCCGCCTGGATCTGGTACGGGCCGGGCCGGTTGCGCCGCAGGCATTGCCGGACGATGGCCTGGCCTTCGGCGATGAGGCCACGATCCCAAGCGCCGCGGTCCTGGTCGGCCAGCAGCACGAGCTCGCCGTCTCCGGTGGTGCGGGCCGCCCGACGCGACTCGACGAGCAGCATGAGCGCGAGCAGCCCCATGACCTCGGGTTCGTCGGGCATGAGCTCGGCCAGGAGCCGTCCGAGGCGGATGGCCTCGGCGCAGAGGTCCTCGCGGACGAGCGTCTCACCCGAATTCGCCGTGTAGCCCTCGTTGAAGCTGAGGTAGACGACAGCCAGCACGCCCGGTAGGCGGTCCGGGAGGTCGGCTTCGTCGGGAACCCGGTAGGGGATCCTCGCGTCGCGGATCTTGCCCTTGGCCCGGACCAGCCGTTGGGCCATGGTCGGCTCGGGTACCAGGAAGGCGCGCGCGATCTCCGCGGTGGACAGCCCTCCCAGCAGCCGCAGCGTCAGCGCGACCTGGGCGCCGGAGGTCAGCGCAGGGTGACAGCAGGTGAAGATCAGGCGCAGCCGGTCGTCGCGCACGGGCCCCTCCTCGGCCGGTTCTGCGTCGTCGCTGCGGGCGTGCAGCAGAGCGGCCTGGGCATGCCGGTCCTCGCGGGATGCTTCCCGGCGGAGGCGGTCGATCGCCCGGTTGCGGGCGGTGGTGATGATCCAGCCCGCCGGGCTCGGGGGCAGTCCGGTCGACGGCCACCGTCGCACCGCCGTGGTGAACGCGTCCTGGACCGCCTCCTCGGCGACGTCGATGTCACCGAAGATGCGGACCAGGACGGCGACCGCGCGCCCGTGCTCCTCGCGAAACACCCGCTCGATCTCCGGGATGGGAAACCCCGCCATGCCAGTCGTCACGCGCAGGTTCGTTCGCTCTCGTCGATCAGCGGCCTGACCTCGATCGGCAGGGTGACCGCCCGCGCGAGCTTGCGCCCCCACTCGAGCGCGGCGTCGAGGTCGGCCGCCTGGATCACCGTGAACCCGCCGATGTGTTCCTTGCCCTCGACATACGGGCCGTCGGTCATGAGCATCTCGTTGTCCTTCGACCGCACCACGGTAGCCGTGTCGGGCGGGTAGAGGCCGCCGGCGAACACCCAGGCACCGGCCTCCTGCATCTCGGCGTTCACGGCGCGGACATCCCGCATGATCGGCTCGAGGAACTCGTCCGGCGGAGCCTCTCCATCGGGCTGGTAGATGCTGAGCAGGTACTGCTTCATGACCGTTCCTCCTCTTCGTTACCCGGCACCGTGCCGGTCTCGCACCCGCTACACGAACGGCCG
The DNA here is from genome assembly GCA_009379815.1 of Pseudonocardiaceae bacterium. GTDB lineage: Bacteria > Actinomycetota > Actinomycetes > Mycobacteriales > Pseudonocardiaceae > WHSY01. The sequence continues at coordinate 4,584 of WHSY01000129.1, read as the reverse complement.
CCGACCGGATCGACACGACACGCGGCAACGCGACGAGAATCCCCAGACCCGGATGATCGCGATCGGTCAGTCGTCCGTCACCGTCGCGGCGCCATGAGATGGTGCCGAGCGTCCGCCGGCGGCCCGCTCCAGGCGGCGCAGCCACTCGGTGTCGCCGGCTCCGTACCGGGCGACAGCTCCGGCAAGCAGCCAGATCAGGGACGGGAGGAAGTCCGCCCGCAGCGCGTCCATGTAGTTCGTGATCTCATCCACCCCGGTGTCGCTGTGTAGCGACCCAGAGGTGTACCGCGCTCGGGCACGGTACCGCCGACCGAGCGTTTCCTCGATCCACCCGAGGATCTCGTCCACCCGCTGAGGCTGGTCGTCCAGCGCGTCACGCACCATGGTCAGCCAGCCCAACAGCATGTACACGGCCATCATGCGTGCGGCACCGCCCCCGTCGCTGCGGGGGGAGCGGTCGTCGATCTCCGCGATCTCGTTGATCGTCTCGCGAGCAGGCTCCGGACCGCCCATGGTGATCGTGTCCTGCACCGCCTGCCGCAGCACCTGGGCGACGGCGTCCACGGCCTGGTCGATCTGCCGTTGCTCCCGCTTGCTCACCATCGCGCGCCTCCGCCCCGCTGCAGTTCGCCGAAGCGTAGCGGTGACACGCACGTCCACACCCGGGGCTTGCGGACCGCCGCGGGCGGCCCATCGGATCCACAGGGCGTCCTGCGCAGCGCAGCGCGGGTAGCAAGGCTCGACAGGCTGTCGGGAAGCGTGCTACATATTGGTCATTCGCCCAAGGCGAATGACCAATACACCGAGAGGCGCAGCGAGATGGCAGTGACCGCGGCGGAGCGGGGACGCGACGTTCGTCGAAGGCTGCTCACGGCTGCGGCGGAACTGATCCCCGAAGTAGGCTGGAACTCCGTCAGCACCCGGCTACTGGCACAGCGAGCCGGTGTGGCACCGGGACTGGTCCACTATCACTTCCCGTCACTGGCCGTCTTGCTCCGGGAGGCAGCCGTCGGTGTGATGCGGGAGGTGGTGTTGGCCACCGCGCCCGGGCTTGCCACGGCCGAGACCGTGGACGCGGGGCTGGACCTGATGCTGGCTTCCCTCGACGCCTACACCGGCACGGACCCGACGTCGCTGCTGTTCATCGAGACCTACCTGGCGGCGACCCGCGACGAGAACCTGCGCACCGAGCTGGCCGGGCTGGTCGAAGAATTCCGCGACGCTCTCCGGAGCTGGCTCGCCGAGCACGGTCAGGACGACCACCACCAGGTCGCAGCCGTGCTCGCCGCCGCCATCGACGGCGTGATGCTGCATCGGGCGCTGCACCCGGAGCTGACCTCGCCCGCGGTGTTTCCGGTGTTGCGCCGGATGCTCGCGCCGGGCACGGCGAATCGATGAGCGAACCGGACGGAGTGCACGAGATGAGAGCAGTGATCTGCGGGGCCGGCATCGCCGGGCTTGCCCTGGCGCAGCGACTGGCCTGCCACGGCTGGGACGTGACCGTGGTCGAGCGGGCACCGGGCCCACGCACCCAGGGATACATGATCGACTTCTTCGGGCTCGGGTACGAGGCCGCCGAGCAGATGGGCGTGCTGCCCCGGATGCGCGAGCTCGCGTACCAGATCCGGGAGGCGAAGTACGTCGACGAGGCCGGCCGCCGACGCGCGGGCTTGGACTACGACCGGTTCGCCAGAGTCGTGGACGGACGCCTGCTGAGCATCATGCGGCCGGACCTGGAACTGGCCCTTCGCGAGCAGGTCGCCGACGCCGTCGAGATCCGGTTCGGGCACAGCATCACCGACATCGAGAACTCGGCGGAGAGGGCGCGGGTCACCCTGACCGACGGCGCGGTGCTCGACGCCGACCTGCTGGTCGGGGCCGACGGCATCCACTCCACCGTTCGCCGCATGGTCTTCGGCGACGAGCAGCGGTTCCTGCGCTACCTGGGCCTGCACACCGCGGCGTACGCATTCGACGACGCGGCGATCCACGGGCGGCTCGACGACAGCTTCTGCCTGACCGACACCACCAGCAAGATGATGGGCTTCTACGGGCTGCGGGACAGCCGGGTCGCCGTGTTCGCCGTCCACCAGAGCCCGGACCCCACGTTGCCCGATGACGTCCGGGCTGCGGTGCGCGACACGTACTCGTCGCTGGGCTGGGTGGCACCCGATGCGCTCGCGAGGTGCCCGGAGTCCCACCAGGTCTACTACGACCAGGTCGCCCAGGTCGAGGTCCCGGAGTGGAGCCGGGGACGCGTCACGTTGGTGGGCGACGCCTGCCAGGCGGTGTCGCTGCTGGCCGGCCAGGGCGCATCCCTGGCCGTGGCCGGCGCCTACGTCCTCGCCGAGCACCTCGCCACCGCCGACTCCGTGGAACAAGCCCTGGTCCGGTACCAGCGGCAGTGGCAGCCGGTGGTCACCTCGAAACAGGCGACCGGACGCAGTGGCATCGAGTGGTTCCTGCCCTCGTCACCGACGCGACTCCGGATGCGCAGGATCATGACGAAGCTGACCGTCGTGCCCGGGCTGGACAGGTACGTCGGCAACGCGCTGGTCGGCAAGGCACGGGTCTCGCTCGAGGAGCTCAGCGGTGAACGGGGGCGGCTGCGCCAGGCCACGACCGCTCGTCGGTGACACCGAGCCGCCGCTGCCGACGATGCCCCTCCCGGAGGCATTCGATCCACCGGGGCAGCCGATCACCACCTCACGGTGTGTCGACCCCGTGTCGCTCGTCGCGATCGGCCCAGTCGAGCAACCGCTCGAGGGAGAACGCCGTGTCGTCGATGCCGGCGTGCACGTCACCGAGCCTGGCGACGCGGTCCGGCACGGTGACGATCGTGAAGTCGGCCGGCTCGGCGTCGGCGACCTCGTCCCACCGCAACGGGGTCGACACGATCGCCTCCGGCACACCGCGCACCGAGTAGGCGCAGCGGATCGTGTGGTCGCGGGTGTTCTGGTTGTAGTCCACGAAGACCGATGCCGGATCACGGTCCTTGCGCCACCACGTGAGATCGACCAGGTCGCAGCGCCGCGCGACCTCGCGGGCGAACGCGTGCGCGGCGCGGCGGACCTCGGCGAATCCCCACCGAGGCTCGATCCGGACGTAGACGTGCAGGCCCGTGCCGCCCGAGGTCTTCGGCCAGCCCACGGCGCCGAGCTCGTCGAGCACGTCGTGGGCGACGTGTGCGACGCGCCGGACGTCCGGATAGGACGCTTCGGGCATCGGGTCGAGGTCGATACGCCACTCGTCCGGCCGCTCGGTGTCGGCCCGGCGTGAATTCCATGGGTGGAACTCCACGGTGCTCATCTGCACCGCCCAAATGACCTCGGCCACATCGGTGACGCAGAGCTCATCGGCGCTGCGGCCCGAGGGAAACTCCACTCGCACGGTCTGTACCCAGGGCGGCGCGCCGCGCGGCAGCCGTTTCTGGTGGACCCGCTCGCCGGTGACGCCGGTGGGAAAGCGGTGCAGCATGCAGGGCCGCTCTCGCAGCGCCCGCACGATCCCGTCACCGACGGCGAGGTAGTAGCGGGCCAGGTCGAGCTTGGTCTCGCCGCGCGCGGGGAAGTAGATCCGGTCCGGGTTGCTGATTCGCACGGTGTGGCGACCGGTCTCCAGCTCCGCCTCGGACCGGCCCTGTGCTGCCATGAGAGACGACGCTACCGGCGGAGCGCGACAACCTCACGCGCCGGCACCGTCACGACGGGCGCTGATTGACCTCGTGTGCGATCAACAGCACCACGAGCACGCCCACGATGCCGAGCAGCCACCAGTTCTCGGTGGCCGGGCCGTGACCGTTGATCGCCATGAAGAACAGGCCCACGGTGCTGAGCCATCCGGCGACGCGGCCCCCGATGGGGAACGAGCCGTGCCACCCCCAGTCGGCCGAGGGCTCGTCGGCGTCGACGGCGTGTGGGTGCGACGCGTGCCGCGCGAGCTCGGTCGAACTGTGCTCCTGCTCGTCGACGGACGTGTGCTCGTGCTCGTCGACGGAGGTCGAAGGGGCGGCGGCCACGGACGTTTCCTCCTGCAACGGTTGCTTTCGGCCATGGTCGCACACCGGCCGGTGAGGACGGGCAGCCACTGTGCCCGTCCTCACATTCCGTGGTCGAGGTCAGCCGCGTACCGCCTTGCGGCCCACCACCAGCCGGTAGATACCGAGCAGGATCAGCGACCCCACGATCGCCAGGATCCAGGTGGTGATGCTGAAGAATCCGCCGAGCTCGACGTTGAAGATCAGACCACCGAGCCAGCCACCGAGCAGCGCGCCGACGATGCCGATCAGCATCGTGATGATGATCCCGCCGGGGTCGTCACCCGGCATGATCAGCTTCGCGAGCGCACCGGCGAGCAGCCCCAGCACGATCCACGCGATGAACCCCATGGTTGTCTCCTTCCGCCATGCGCGGGGTGGCCCGCCGCGCTGCCTCCACACCGGTTGGTCGGTACGGATGTCCCGGCCGCCGCTCGGCAGGTCCTCAGTGTGATCCACGTCGCGAGGGTGTGCACGCACTGGCGGCAGGCTTCGGGGACAATGAGTCCTGATGGAGACCGAGGATCACCCGCGCGGCGTAGTGCTGC
>WHSY01000128.1 GCA_009379815.1 Pseudonocardiaceae bacterium | reverse complement strand
TCCCCTGACCAGCGACTATCACCACCAGTAGAACGATCTAGCCCTGTAGTACTAGTTCCTTGACCTTCTTGGCGTCGCCGGTCGTGGTCCCCGGCGCCTGGCCGGCATCGATGCGGGCTTGCTTGCACCTCGCGGGGGTTGGGCGGGTGGCCGGGTGTGGACGCGCCGCTCATCGGGTCACCGCGTTGTCTTGCGGGTGCTCGTCGGGCGTGGCGTCGGGTGCCTGCTGCTGGGTGGCGCCGGTGGGCTCCAGCAGGGTTGCCGACGCGCGGCCCGATCCCACGAGAGGGTGGATCAGTGCCTGCTCCCCGGAAGTAGATGTCGGAGGATCCGTCGTTGTCGCTGAACGCGGCGGTGAAGTGGGATCGTGCCGGACCCGCTGCGCGGCTCGCTTCCGCGACCAGCCGCTGCGCGCGCTCACGCAACTCGTTGGGGTCGCACTCCGAGCAGATCGCCCGCCGCGGCCGGACCGACCAGCCCGACCTGCCGTCCCCGCGCAGCTGCCGCGATCGGGCATACCCCCACGGGCCCAGTCGACCCCCGCAATCCGGACACGCCAGCAGACCCTCCGAGAGCCGCCGCTCGACCTGCGACACGTCCTTGCCTACCGTGACCACGGGCGCCTCCAAGCGCCTCAGGTGGCCCTCCCGGAAGGCTCCGCGGGCCCCACCACCTACCGGACGCGCACATGATCACCTACCGGACGCGCACGTGATCACGTTGTCGTCGCACACGAACGACACCGCCACCTCGAAGCCCGCCCGCCCGCCGTTCACGCCGACTGACGCCCGCCCCCTATGCCGTGGTCATGAGGAACGGCGGTCAACAGCCGGGAAAGGCGGGCTAGGATCCTCCCATGAAGGCAGCAGTTCACACCAGGTATGGCGCGCCTGACGTGGTTCGCATTGCGGAGGTAGACAAGCCTTCGGTCAGGGATACGGACGTTCTCGTCGAGGTGCATGCGACTACGGTTAACCGGACGGACTGCGCCTACCGGGCGGCCAGACCCTTCTTCATGCGCACGTTTACCGGCCTTGCCCGACCGCGGCGTACCGTGCTCGGGACCGAGTACGCGGGGGTGGTGGAAGCGGTCGGCAGCGCGGTCACGTCCTTTGCGGTTGGCGACCAAGTGTTCGGGTACAACGAGGGTAGGTTTGGGACACATGCCGAGTACCTGTCGGTTCCGGAGAACGGCGCTATCGCGACCATGCCAGCGGGCGTAACCTTCGCGGAGGCGGCTCCCAGTACCGAAGGTTCGCACTACGCGCTCACTTTCATCAGGACGGCTGGAATCCGGGCTGGCCACGACGTCCTGGTCTATGGCGCGACCGGTGCCATCGGCTCGGCAGCGGTCCAGCTCCTCAAGAGTCTTGGCGCCACCGTGACCGCGGTATGTGGCGCGGCGACGCTGGAGCTGGTGAGGGGCATGGGTGCCGATCGGGTCGTCGACTACACAGCCCAGGACTTCACCATGGATGAGCAGACCTACGACGCGGTACTCGATGCGGTCGGCAAGAGCACATTCGGCCGCTGCAAGCGGCTGTTGAAACCGAGCGGCTTGTACCTGTCTTCGGACCTCGGTCCCTGGTCGCAGAACCTGGTCCTGGCGCTGGTCACGCCGTTGCTCGGCGGCAAGCGGGTAAAGTTCCCTATTCCGAGGCAGAGCCAGGAGATAGTGGGTTACTTCCGGAAGCTGATCGAGTCTGGGGAGTTCAGGCCGGTCATCGACAGGCAATACCCGTTGGACCAGATCGTCGACGCCTACCGCTACGTCGAGACCGGACAGAAGATCGGCAACGTCGTCATAGAGGTTCTGCCGAGCTAACCCCGACTCAACCTGAATACGTCGCTGTAATTGCGTGCCGAACCACTTAGCCAACGTAGTGCGAGGAGCTGTGAAACGCTCCTTGTTCGACGGAACGGTTGGGTGAAATCTCCGACACCGGAACCCAGAAGAGGGCTGTGGTAGCAATCGGCGAGCATCCCCCGCTTCGTCCTCACGGATCTCCGGCTGAAGTCTCCGTGAGATGGCGGCCGAGCTGGGAGGCCATGGCGGGAGCGTCGTTGACGGTGACGAACCCGCGGTTGTCGCCGAACAACTGCTTGCGCACCGTCGTGGTTCGGTAATGCACGCGGCCGGTTGCCTGGTCGACGCGCTCGCGTCGGACGCATCTGGTGAGACCCTTGGCGCGGTACCAGCGGCGGAGGATGCGCCCGGCGCGGATGCCGTCTTGCGGTGTGACGTGGCGGGCGACGAGGACGGGGCGTAGACCGCGGTAGCCCCAGAAGCGGCCGGCGGAGCCTTGCTCGACGACTTCGGCGTCCGGGTGGCCGCAGTCGGGGCACTCGTCGCGGTTGGAATCGTAGTCGCGGCCGCAGGACTCGCAGACCAGGTAGCAGCTGATCCACTCCTCGGGCACGCGGTGCTGGTACTCCTTGCCGCCGGCGGTGCCGTACTTGGCGAAGTACACGGCCATCCGCCGCGGGTCGGTGAGCTTGATGCCCTCGGCGTAGTCAATCCCGGTGCCAGCAGCCCGGTGCCGACGGCGTTGCTCGTGGTCGGGGTGGGCGACGATGTCGGCCCAGGTGATCGACAGCCATGTCTTGAAATCGACCTCCCGCCGGGTGCCGGTATCGGGGTCAGTGATGGTGGTGAAGCCCATCGGGGGAGTGGTCGACAGGTGCAGGTGCGGTGCGCCGCGTGCCTGGAACTCCTTCTTCCAAGGGCCTATGAGTTCCTCGCCCCAGGCGCGGGCGTAGCGCTTGGCCAGCGCGGCGAAGTGCTCGGTGACGCTCTCGGCGTCCGGGGCGACGGTGAGCCAGTCGCCGGGGTAGGTCAGCGTGACCATCGCGGGTAGCCGTCCGATGCGGTCGGCTACGCGTCGATACTGTGTGCTTGCAGACCGGGCAGCGGTCGCCGTCGGCGTCGTAGTCGCGGCCGCACGACGTGCAGGTGCGATAGCGCCCGTAGAGCCTCGTGTAGTGCAGGTCGGACAGGCGGGCGATCATCCGGGCCCGCGACTTGGGTGACCAGGCGGTGATCGTGCCGCGGGTGGGCAACAGCTCGGCCGGTTCCTCGTCACGGGCGAGGTAGCTAGCAGCGATGTCGACATCTGCCCGATGGTGCCGCAGCTGCCGCTCGTAGGTTCGCTCAGCCTTGGCGTAGTCGTGGGTACGGACCCGCAGCACACCAGGACTGACGACGATCTCCCAGCGCGGCCCCTCGCTCAGATCCGCCGTCTGTCCGCTCGCGGGGGCTGATGCTCGGTAGCAGGTCCGCGGCTGCCCCGACGAGCTCCGCGCCCGGGAACCGCGGCTACCACACCGCCGCCGGGTCGAGCTCTGCCGTACCGGTCGGTTGAGGGTCGCGGACAGATATGGCACATGGGACAAGCCCGGGCGAGACCCGCGGCGCCGGCACCGAGCCGAGCATCGGGCCGGCCTGGCCCACGGCACGGCCGGGGCGCCAGCCTCCGGCGCGCCCCGGCCGGCCGGGGCCGTACGAACACCATCGTGCGGCGATAGAGCTGCACACATCGGCGTGGTCGAGTGTACGAACGGCCCGAAAAGTCGTCGTCCTTTATGTGCCGGTCTGTCGCCGGGAGCCGGTGCGGAGCCTGCGGTACGACACGGCTTCGAATCCTCCGGCGGCTGCGTGATCTGGCCGGGTCGCTGGACGGTTGCATCCAGTCGCTGTGGTCGGCCCCTGATAGGTCGGCCCCTGATAGGTCGGCCCCTGATAGGTCGGCCCCTGATAGCCAGCGTTTCGTGCTCCCTTTACGGATGCTCCGGATATATTATCGGCGCATGCGTAGTGAGGCGCCGCCGTTGCTGCCGATCCTCCGGTCGCGGACCCAGGCCGGGATCCTCGCGACGCTGTTGCTCAATCCGGGACTGGAGCTGACCCAGACCGAGCTGGCGCGCCGGGTGGACGCGTCGGTCACCAGTGTCAGCGATGAGGTGCGCCGGCTGGTGCAGGCCGGGATCCTGGCCAGCCGCACCCTGGGGCGGGCTCGGCTGATCCGCGCCGGGCAGGGGCCGCTGGTGGATGCGCTGGCTGAGGTGGTGCTGCGGGCCTTCGGGCCGGTGCAGATCGTCGGTGAGGAGTTCGCCATGGCGCGAGCACAGCTGGGCGGCGTGATCGAGCGGGTGGCGCTGTTCGGGTCGTGGGCCGCTCGCTACCAGGGCGAACCGGGCCATGATCCCGGCGACATCGACGTTCTCGTTGTCGTCACCGACGTCGGGGTGGACCGAGAGACGATCTATGCTGCCGCGGACCGGTCCCAGCGGCGGCTGGGGCGCCCGGTCAACCCGACGGTCGTCACGACCACCCGGTGGGCCGGGCGGGGTTCGGGCACCGATCAGTTGCTCGACGAGATCACTGTGCGGACGCTGGTGCCGGTAGCACTGCCGACAGAGCCAGGGACAAAGGGGGAGGCGTAAGGTGAGCCGCTGGGCCCAGGGCGCCGACGAGATCGCGGCGCTGCTCGGTCGCCGGCATCTCGAACGTGTCAGCGGCGCCCGCGCTGATGGCACCCCATGGGTGGACAAGGCTACGCGTCGGTTGGAGACGGCGGAGGCGATCGTGGCCGACGATCCGGAGTCGGCGTTCGTGCTTGCCTACGACGCGGCGCGGTTCGTCGGAGAAGCGCTGCTTGCTCACCAGGGGCTGCGGCCCACCCAGGCTGGTGGGCACCTCGCGGTCACCGACGCCGTCCGTGCCCAGTTCGGGAGCCCGCTCGCCGCACTGGGCACGCTGCGTCGGCGCCGTAACGAGCTCGAATACCCCAGCTATCCCGGCGAGCGCGTCGAGGCCGAGGAAGCCGCCGCAGCCATCCGCACCGCGCGCGACCTGCTCACCTCCGCCCAGCGGCTGCTCAAACACCTCGGCTTGTTCCTATAAGGCGCCGGCGCCACGCTCTCACGGCTCGGCCTCGTCATGGGACCACGCGTGGGCGAATCGCGATGCGCAGGGAGTTTCACAGCCGACCGCCGAGGCGGGCTGCGCAAGCGTTGCTGCAGGTAGATGCCCGATGCGACGGCGCGCTGCCTCGTCGAAATGAGCAGGTTGGGGGACTGATTCCCCCAGGCACCAGGGCGAACGCTCCGGTGAGGCCCTTTGTCTGTCGGCCGCTGCCGGGCCCGATCGCGGCGCTGCTCGAAATGTGGCGGCAGTGTCGCGGCGGGGACCTCGACGAGACCGTCAGCAGGCGGTGGGTCGTGCAGCTGCATCGGCGGTCCCCCACTTGGCCCTGACAGTCTGACCAGGCCCCACCTGGTCGGCTTGATCTGGCCCCGGCTGGTGCGCGTGTTCGGTGGTTGTGACGGCCTGATCTGGCCCCACCTTCTGACACGCCGGGGTGGTTATGACGGTCTGAGGTGGCCCCACCGGCAGTCTCGCCGCGGTGTTGTCCGCGGCGTGCTGGGAGGGCCAGGTGGCGAGGTCGAGAGTGGAGTTGTTCGAGGCGATCCGGCGGGATCATCGCCGGGAGGGCCTGTCGGTGCGGGGGCTGGCCGACCGGTATCGGGTGCACCGGCGGGCGGTGCGGCAGGCCCTGGAGTCGGCGGAGCCGCCGCCGCGCAAGACCGCGGTGCGGGCCGCGCCGCGGCTGGATCCGGCCAGGCCGTTGATCGACGCGATGCTGCGCGAGGACCTGGACGCGCCGCGCAAGCAGCGCCACACCGCGCGGCGGGTGCTGGCCCGGCTGGTCGACGAGCACGACCTGGGCGAGATCACCTATTCGACGGTGCGCGACTACGTGCGGGTGCGCCGCCCGGAGATCTGGGCGGAGGCCGGCCGGTCGCTGGGCGAGGTGTTCGTGCCTCAGACCCACGAGCCCGGCGCCGAGGCCGAGGTCGACTTCGCCGACCTGTGGATCATCTTGGCGGGGGTGAAGACCAAGGTGTTCTTGTTCACCTTCCGGTTGTCGTTTTCGGGCAAGGCGATCCACCGGGTGTTTGCCACCCAGTCGCAGGAGGCCTTCCTGGAAGGCCACGTGATCGCGTTCGAGGTGCTGGGCGGGCTGCCGGTGACCCACGTGCGCTACGACAACCTCAAAGCCGCCGTGTCGCGGGTGCTGTTCGGCCGCACCCGGGTCGAGTCGGCGCGCTGGGTCACCTTCCGCAGCCACTTCGGCTTCGACGCCTTCTACTGCACGCCGGGACGCGACGGCGCGCACGAGAAGGGTGGGGTCGAGGGCGAGGGTGGCCGGTTCCGCCGCACCCACCTGGTCCCGATGCCCACGGTCGAGTCGCTGGCCGAGCTCAACGCCCGGCTGGCCGACTACGACGCCCGCGACGACACGCGGCGGATCGCGAACCGGCCGCAGACCGTCGGGCACGACTTCGCCGTCGAAGCGGCGGTGCTGGCCCCGTTGCCGCCGAGCGGTTCGAGACCGGGGTGACGCTGTCGCCGCGGGTGGACCGCTACGCCCGGGTCACCGTGCGCCAATGTCGCTATTCGGTGCCCGCGAAGCTGATCGGACGCCGGGTGCGGGTGCTGCTGCGCGCCACCGAGATGCTCGTCTTCGACGGCGCCCGCCAGATCGCGACCCACCCGCGGGCCACCATCCGCGGCGCCGAGGTGCTGGTGCTGGATCACTACCTGGAGGTGCTGGCCCGTAAACCCGGGGCGCTGCCCGGCGCGACCGCGCTGGCCCACGCCCGCGCCGCCGGATCGTTCACCGCGACCCACGAGGCGTTCTGGACCGCCGCCCGCACCACCACCGCCGGTGGCAGTGCCGCCCGCGGCGACGGCGACGCCCGCCGCGGTGGTGACGCCGCCGGCACCCGCGCCCTGATCGAGGTGCTACTGCTGCACCGCGTGCTGCCGCCAGCCGCGGTGATCGCCGGAATGAAGGCCGCGCTCGCGGTCGGGGTCACCAACCCCGAGCTGGTCGCCGTGGGAGCCCGCCGCGCCGCCAGCACCGCCGCCAGCACCGCCGCCGACATCGGCGACGAACCCGGCCAGGTGGTGAGCCTGCCCGAGCGCCCCGCCGCCGCGGCGGTCCCCGCCGGGCCCGCGCTGCCGGCCGACGAGCGGCCGCTGCCCACCGTGACCCCGTATGACCAGCTGCTGCGCCGCCGGGAAACACCAGCGGCGCCGCCGGCCCCAACCCCGACAGGAGAAGCCGTCTCATGACCGTCACGATCACTGCCGCGGGAACGCCGCCATCTCAACCCGCGCCGCCGACACCCGCCACGCCCCGCCCCCGGCCCGGTGACCCGGCCGCGCTGACCGCGATCGACACCGCCTGCCGGGCGCTGCGGCTGCCGACCATCCGCGCCCGGGTCGCCGACATGATCGGCGCAGCCGAACGCGAGCAGCTCGGTTACGCCGGATTTCTGGCCGAGGCGCTGCTCGCCGAGTGCGACGACCGCGACCAACGCCGCCGCATCCGCCGGGTTAACGACGCCGCCTTCCCCCGCACCAAGCGACTCGAGGATTTCGACTACACCGCCAACACCGCGGTCAACCCGGCCACCATCGCCACGCTGGGCACCGGGAACTGGGTGGCCAGCGGCACCCCGGTCTGCCTCATCGGCGACAGCGGCACCGGCAAGTCCCACCTACTGATCGGGCTGGGCATCGCCGCCGCCGAGGCCGGCCACCGGGTCCGCTACGTGCTGGCCAGCCGGCTGGTCAACGAGCTCGCCGAGGCCGACAACGACCGCTCCCTGTCCAAGGTCATCGCCCGCTACGGCCGCGTCGACCTGCTCTGCCTCGACGAACTGGGCTACCTCGGACTCGACCGGCGCGGCGCCGAGCTGCTGTTCCAAGTCCTGACCGAACGCGAGGAACGCAACGCCATCGCGGTGGCCTCCAACGAGCCGTTCAGCGGCTGGACCAAGACCTTCACCGACCCCCGGCTCTGCGCCGCGATCGTCGACCGGCTCACCTTCGCCGGCCACATCATCGAGACCGGCACCACCAGCTACCGCCTCGCCCACACCCGCACCCACCAGGCCGCGTCATGAACACCCGTCCCGATAGCGAGTGGGGCCAGATCAAGCCGCCATCCCGGGGCCAGTTGGGGTTGACACAGCCACCCACTCCGGCACCACCACGTCGCCGTACCGGCCGGTGCCGGGCGTGCAGCCGGAACTGGCACCAGCGGATCGCGTGCCCGGTGCGCCTCGCGTTGAGCATCGCCAGCGCCGGCGTGTCCAGATCTGCGGGCGCCTGCAGCGCGATACGACACGAGCAGCAGGCCCGTGTCCAAAGGTAGGTTCGGCGAACGCAGCGCCTCCAGCACCTCGCCCAACCCCTCACGTTCAGAGTCGCGGTGGCTGAAGAGGCAGGGCCGGTGGCTTGGACGAAGGCTCCGGGTGTGAAGGGGTCCGTGTGACACTGCATCAGTGTGGGCCGCCCCAGCGAGAGCCGCGATCGTCGCAATAGTGATACGATCGAGCCATGTCGAGGGGTGGAGCGATCGCCGTGCTGAGCCCGCTGGCCGCGGGGCAATGGGGCATGGTGACTGCGTCGCAGGCTCGGGAGCTTGGCGTGTCTCGGGTCGATCTCAATCGCCTGGTCCACGACGGGAGCCTGGACCGAGTCGATGCTGCGGCGCGCGTGTATCGCCTCGCCGGCAGCCCGCCCGATCCCGATCTCGACGAGCTGCGGGCCGCTTGGCTGCAGCTCGGGGAGGGCATGCCCACCGCTCGGCGGCTGCGGGACCCGGATGCGGTCGTGTGCCGCCGCTCGGCCGCGGCCGTGCTCGGCCTGGGGGATCTGCTGGCCGATGTGCACGAGTTCTACTCGCCGGTGCGGCGGCGTCCGCGCCGGGCCGACGTCTGTATTCGGGTCCGGACAGCCCTGCCGCCGGGTGACTGGCGGGTGGTGGGAGGCCTTCCGGTGACCACCGCGGCGCGGGTGGTCACCGATCTGCTCGCCGACCGGGAGGACCAGTCCGCCGTCGCGCGCGTCGTCCAGGATGGGCTGCGGGCCGAGGTGCTGGGCCGCGGCGAGCTCGAGGACCTGGTCGCCGCCGCCGCGGCGGCCTACGGCGCGCCCTCGCCGTCGGCGATGGCCGCTGCCCTGGCCGACGAGCCGATGGCCGCGATGGGGGAGTGAGCGTTGGACGATCCTCGCCGGCACCGCCCACCGGGGGCTGCCGACGCCGACCGAGTTCGCGGTGCCCGACTGGGACGCCTGGCGAACGGGTTTCGACAAGACCAGTACTGCCGCACCCGCGGAACCGTTGAGCTTTGACGACGCCATCCAGCTGGTCAAGAAGTTCCTCGATCCCGTGCTGGCTGGCCCGGTCACCGACCGCTGGGTCCCGGGGAAAGGCTGGAGCCCGGCGCTGGGGTAGACCGCGGAGAAGAGGTGAACGGCACGGCATCGTGTCGCGAGTCCATTCGACGGTATGAGATCCACCCGAGCAAGCCGCGATGCATGTAGGACTTCATACAGGCCTGCTACTGCTGCCGTGCTCGACCGCCTGCGAGCGGCTCGGGCCCTACGAGGAGACGATCGCGCTCGTGGCGGGCTTCGCCGATCCCATCCTCACCGGCGACGTCACGTCGGGACAGTGGGAGCCGGCCAGGAGGCCTTGGCTCCCGTAGACGACGGGGCCAACGGCGTGGGATCAAACGTGGGGCGAAACGATGTCAACCAGCGTGGTCACGAGGGCCCTTCGTGGCGAGCGACGCAAGCGTTGTCGCAGGTAGAGGCCGGAACCGGGCAGAGTAGCAGTTGTGGTAGGCATCGCCGACCTGCTACCCACCGTCGCCTCGCTCTGATTACGGCGATACTCTGGGCGAACTGCCCAGCGGCCCCAGGTAACGGGCCCTGAGGACGGCCGATTCCCCCGCTGCATTGACCGCGTCGGCCGCGGTTACGGGGCCTTGCTTCGGGTTGGCCAGCGAGGCCGCTTCCCTCGCACGGTACTCAGCGAGTGCAGGCATGGTTGCCTGGACGAACGTGAACACCTGGTGCGCGACGATGGGGGTGCCTGCCACTACTTGCCTAGCAAAGAATAGCGCGCCGCTGATGTGGCCCCGGACCTTGAGAACGGCGGGGATGTCCGCAAGCTGGCCGCCGGCCTTCTCGTACATCCCCAGCCCTGTATCGAGTTGCGTGCCGCTCATCTCGAGTTTGCCGACCAGAGCTGCGGCGACGTGTGTCGCCTGCGGCGCCGGCCCCGGCATGGCGCTGGGAGCAGGTCCCTGGGCGGCCCCCAACAGCTGCGCCGCCAATGCGGGGCATGACGACACCTGCTTGAGCCCCTGTTCGATCAAACTTTTCGCGGCCGCGAGGAGGGCATCCCGCTGCTGCGGCTCGACGGTGGAGTCCTTCGCGCCGCCCGAGATCGGGTCCCGCTGCACCAGCCGCGAAACAGCCCTGTTATCAGCGAAGCGCTGCAGCTCGCAGGTACCTGACCCACCCGGGAGTCCCGCAGGCTTCCCGGTGACGAAAGCATGACCGACTTCGTCGGCTTCCCGTTCGAAGCGATCGGAAGGGTCGCTGATCTTCAGGCCATCGGCAACGGTCCCGGCGACGGGACCCCGCTGCTGCTGTACGACATGGGTGAGTTCGTGCACGAGCCGCTGCTGGCCGTCCGTGGATGCGGTGTCGTACCACCCCTGGTCGAATACCATGTCCGACCCGCTGGTGTATGCCTGTGCTCGCACGGCGCGCGCCGACTCGGCAGCCGTTCGGTCGGTGTGTACGCGTACGTGCGACAGATCGGCTCCGAGGAAGGATTCCGCTCGTGTCCGGAACGGTCCGTCCAAGCTCTGGGCGCTCGCGCGCAGTGCCGTCCGCACCTTCTCGCCCGCTGTAGCGTGCTCGGGCGCTTCCTCGTTGCACCGCGACATGAGCGCGGTTGTGGCGCGATTGCCGACAAGGCGCTGTAACGAGAACAGTGAGGCCGGTACGGTTGCGTGGGATCGCACTCCCTCCTCGGACCTGCTAACGCGGATTTCCACACAACCGGTTCGCCGCAATGGGTCAGGTGAACTCGTA
>WHSY01000127.1:366-11077 GCA_009379815.1 Pseudonocardiaceae bacterium | reverse complement strand
ACAGGGCAGGGTCGTACACGGGACCGGGATATTGATCAACTGCCGCGGGTGCGTGGGGTCGGGCCGAGTAGCCCGCCGGTGATGGTCGCGGCGAGCTGCCATGGCGCGGCAAGGCGCCCGAGCCGTCGGATGGCCGCGGCGACGGCCGTGCCAAGGGCGGCGAGGGCGTCACCGAGCGCGCTGCCCGTGGGCGGGGGCGGGTCGAGCATCGGGTCGACCTGCCAGGCCACGGTGAGGGCGTTCGCGCGGATGCGCTCAGCGTGGGTGGTCGCGGACCGGATCCAGCCGCGCACGGTCGCGGCGGGCCGGGCCAGGTCGGCGGCGATCGCCCGGTGCCCGCGACCTTGGACTTTGGCCAGCAGCGCCGCGCCGATGACCTCGACGGCGTCCGCGCGGCGGGCAACGCCGGCGACCGCCGGGAGCAGCACGTGCGTTCGCCGGCAACCGCGGCACCGGGCCCGCCGTGGCCGCACCATCACCCGGTGGCCACCACGCCCACGGACCTGGCGGGCCCGCGCGTATCCCCACGGCCGCAGCCGCCCCGAGCAGCCCGGACACGACGGCGGCAACGACGCCTCGCCACCCGCCTCGCTCAGCACCACGATCACGACCGACTCCCTGCATCTGCACAGCCTCACCCCGGCAGCCACACCAGCGGCAGGGGCGGTTCGTGTTGCAGCCTGGCGACCGCATCGACCGGTTGCAACCCGAACGACACGATGACGACGTGCGCGGCCCACGACGACGAACCCGGCGCGTGGCAGGCTGTCGCACACGCCGACACTCACCACGCCCACGGCCCGTCATCACGACGAACGCCGTCAACCGGCCCACAGGTGCTCACCCAACGAGTCGCTCAACAGGTGTGCGCCGTAACCGCGGCGCGGCCGGTATTGACCGGACCACTATCGCCGACGTCGAGGAGTATGGGGTGTCCCGGTTCCTCGACGAGTTGGCCGCGGACCTGAAGGCCGGGACCTACCGGCCGCTGCCCGCCCGACGCGTGCTGATCGATAAGCGCGGTTCGGCGGGTAAGCGGCCGCTGTCGATTCCGGGGGTCGGTGACCGTGTTGTGCAAGGGGCGGTGAAGATCGTCCTTGAGTCGGTCTACGCGGCGGACTTTCTGCCCTGCTCGTTCGGGTTTCGTCCCGAACGTAGCGTGCACGATGCCCTGCAGGTGCTCGTCGATGAGGCCTGGCGGGGGCGGCGTTGGGTGGTTGAAACGGACATCGCCGACTGTTTCGAGGCGATCCCGAAAGACCGGTTGATGCGTGCGGTCGAGGAACGCGTCTGCGACCAATCCATGCTGAAGCTCCTGCGTAGCGTGCTGGGCGCCGGGGTGATGGCAGACGGGATGGTGCGTCGGTCGGTGACCGGGACCCCGCAAGGGGGTCCGCTTTCTCCTTTGCTCTGCAACGTGTATCTGCACCGGCTTGATCGGGTGTGGGACGTGAGGGAGCACGGGGTCCTGGTCCGGTACTGCGATGACGCGGTGGTGATGTGTAGCTCTCGGGAGCAAGCCGAACGCGCCTTGGCGGCGTTGACGGTGATCTTGGCCGACCTTGGGTTGGAACCGAAGGCGGCCAAGACGAGGATCCTGCACCTGCACGAGGGTGGAGAAGGCCTGGAGTTTCTGGGCTTTGAGCACCGTTGGGTGCGTGCCTCGAACCCGAAGTTCCGCCACCTGCAATTCCTCGCCCGCTGGCCCACGAGGCAGGCGATGCAGCACGCCCGCGACCGCATCTGTGAGCTCACGATGCGTCGTCGGGTATTGCTGCCGGTTGAGGTGGTGGTGCGGGAGATCAACAGGTTCCTGCGCGGCTGGGCCGGGTTTTACAAGTACGGGAACTCGGCCACGCACCTCATCCAGATCAGGTGGTATGCGCTGATGCGACTGGCCCGGTTCGTGGCCAAACGTCACGGCCGGCGCCCGGCGTTCGGCCGCTGGGTGGTCGGGGTTGCCTCGCCCAACCAACTCGGCCTGATCAGCCTGACCGGGATCGTCGTCGCCCCCAGGCCGAACCGGCCCTGGCGGGGAACGCCGAATGCCGGCGGTGAACGACGTCGGTGAGCCGTGTGCGGGTGAACCGCATGCACGGTTCGACGGGGGGCGACTGGAAACGGAGCGTCGACCACGGTCGAAGCGAAAGCTGTTCGGGGGAAACGCCGAGCAGGAGCGCCGAGACCTACCGTCGATCAACGCCACCGCGCCAGTCGCCTACCCTACATCACCATCGGCTGGTGCGGTCGCGGCCGCGTCGCGGACCCGGTGGACTCGTCTACCTCGCCCGCTGGCCCTCACACCAGGCGGCGCAGCATGCCCGAGACCGCATCCGGTTCTTGACGATGCGGGCCCGGCTTGCCGCGCCAGTCGAACAAGTTGTCGCGGAGGTCAACACCTTCCTCCGCGGCTGGGCCGGGTACTTCCGCTACGGCAACTCGGCCCACGCGTTCGACAAGATCAGCAGTTATGCCCGGATGCGCCTCGCGCTGTTCGTCGCCAAACGGCACAAGCACGGTCGTAGCTGGGGTTTCGCCCAGGTCTACCGGTCCGGTGATGACCTGGGGCTGATCAGCCTCAACGGAACCGTCGTCGCTCCCAGGCCGAACCGGCCCTGGCGGGCTCCAGCCGAACACCGCCGGTGACGGACGTCGGTGAGCCGCTTGCGGGAGAACCGCACGAGCGGATCGACGGGCGGGGACTGGAAACGGAACGCGACAGCGTCACCGCGCCAGTCCCCGACCCAACCAACGCCCAAGGTTCGGATTTCCTGAAGTGCTACCTAAGAAACGTTTGCTTGTCCCCAAGTTCGGGCCGTCATTAGCGTCCAGACGTCACAGCACCGAGAAAAAGAGCCACCCGGAGACCAAATGACTGCGACGGCAGGCGAACGCAAACAGCAAACCCGCCGAGCCCTGATCGGCAGCATGGTGGGTACCAGCCTTGAGTGGTACGACTTCTTCCTCTACAGCTATGCGGCTGCCCTCATCTTCGGGAAGCTGTTCTTCCCCGAGTTTGACCCGCTCGTCGGGACGCTGCTGGCCTTCGGCACCTACGGCGTTGGCTATTTCGCCAGGCCACTGGGCGGGCTGGTCTGCGGACACTTCGGAGACCGGGTCGGTCGGCGGCAGATGCTGTTCATCACGCTGTCGCTGATGGGAGCTGCGTCGGTGGCCATCGGGCTACTGCCCACCTACGGCACCATCGGTGTCGCGGCACCGATCCTCCTGGTGGGCCTACGGTTCCTGCAGGGGCTCGCCATCGGTGGCGAGCTCGGCGGCGCCATCCTGATGGCGGTGGAACGCGGCGGCCGCCGCAGACGCGGCCTGCGCGGCAGCGTGGTCCAGCTGGGCGTGCCGATCGGCAACCTGATGGCCACCGGAGTGGTGGCCGCCACCACCGCCGTGCTGTCCGATCAGCAGTTCGAGACCTGGGGATGGCGTGTCCCGTTCCTCCTCAGCGCGCTGGTCGTGGCCGTGGGCTTGTACATCCGGGTCAAGGTCGACGAGTCGCCGGAGTTCGCGGACGCCAAGACGCGGACAGACGTGGTGTCCCAGCCGCTGTTGCGGATCATCCGGATGCACAAACGCGAGGCACTGGTCAGCATCGGGGCCAGATTGGGCGCTGACATCACCTTTCTGCTGTTCGCTGTCTTCAGCCTGACATACGTGAGCACGCAGCTGGGCATGCCCCAGGACATCGCCATCAACGCGGTCCTGGTGGCCTCCGCCACCTTGGTGCTGACCATTCCGCTGTTCGGCCACGTTTCCGACATCATCGGCCGCCGCCGGATGTATATCGCCGGGATCCTGTTCTCTGCCATCTGGGCATTTGTCTACTTTCCCCTCATCGACTCCCAGTCCCCGGTAGCAGTCGTCTTCGGCACGACCGTGGGCCTCGTCGGGTACTCGATGATGTATGCACCCCAGGCAGCGTTCATGGCCGAGCTGTTCGAGACCGGCGTACGCTATTCCGGCGTATCCATCGGCACCCAAGTCGCCGGAATCTTCGGGGCATCGGCTTTCCCCGCGATCGCGGTCGGCTTACTGAACGAAACCGGCTCGGCGTTCCCGGTGTTGGTCTACGTCGTCGCGATGCTGACCATCTGCCTGGTCGCGCTGCTGCTCGCCCCGCAACGGGTGTACGCCGGGCCCGTCGACGGCACCGCCCGCCCCCGCGGGCAGCCCGGCGATGCGGGGGAGTTCGCAGAAGATGCCTGAGATAGACGGCGGCCGGGTCCACGTGCTGGGCGTGGATGTCGGCGGCACATTCACTGACTTGGTGGTCGCCTCCGACGACGGCGTGCGCGCGGTGAAGGTGCCGTCCACGCCGGCAGACCAGGCCGAGGGGGTGCTGGACGCGGTACACCGCAGCGGCATCCCGGCCGCCGACGTGGTGGCGCTGGCCCACGGCACGACGGTGGCGACGAATGCGCTGCTGGAGCGGACCGGCGGGTCCGTCGCGCTCCTCACGACCGAGGGGTTCCGCGATGTTGTCGAGATCGGCCGGCAGGCTCGACCCTCGCTGTATGACCTGACCCGGCGTCCCGAGCCGGCACTGGTGCCCCGGCCGCACCGGCTGACGGTGCGCGAGCGGATGGGACCCGACGGCGTCGTGGAACCCCTCACCGGCACCGCGGTCGAGACTGCCGTCCGCGAACTCGCGACGCTGGACGTCACCGCGGTGGCGGTGTGCCTGCTGTTCTCCTTCCGCCAACCCGAACACGAGCAGCGACTGGGCGCGGCGATCCGTGCCGCGTTGCCGCACCTGGCGGTCTCGCTCTCCAGCGAGGTATTGCCGGTCTTTCGCGAGTACGAACGGTTCGCCACCACCACGGCGAATGCCTACCTGCAGCCGCGGGTGGCCCCCTACCTGGGGAACCTGCGCAGACGCGTCCAGGCGGCCGGGCTGCCCGATCCGATGGTGATGAAGTCCACCGGAGGCTTGGCGAAGGCCGGGGAGGTTGCCGAGTTCCCGGTGTCGGCGGTGCTGTCCGGCCCCGCGGGAGGGGTGGTCGGCGCCGCCGAGATCGCCGGCCGGGCAGGATATACCGACCTGCTCACGTTCGACATGGGTGGCACCAGCACCGACGTCGCCGCTGTCGTAGATGGTCAGGTCGCGATGACCGGGGCGCACGTGGTCGCCGGTGTGCCGATCGCGCTGTCCACGGTCGACGTGCACACCGTCGGTGCCGGCGGCGGCTCCGTGGCGTGGGTGGACGCCGGCGGTGCGCTGCGCATCGGGCCGCACTCGGCCGGGGCCGTGCCCGGGCCGGCCTGCTACGGGCGCGGGGGCGCCGAGCCCACGGTCAGTGACAGCGACCTGGCCTTGGGATACCTCGCCCCTGGGGCGGAACTCGGCGGCGCGGTGCGGCTGGACAAGTCGGCCGCGCTGCGGGCGTTGGCGGCATTGGGCACGCGCGTGGGCATCGACGCACATACCGTAGCCTCGGGAGTGCGGGAAGTGACACACGCGGTCCTGACCCAGACGCTGCGCACCTTGACGCTGGAACGGGGCCTGGACCCACGCGACCTGAGCCTGGTCGCCTTCGGCGGCGCCGGGCCCATGCACGCGTGTGGGCTGGCGGAGGGCCTGGGCGTGCGGACGGTGCTGGTTCCCCAGCTCAGCGGCGTGCTCAGTGCCTACGGCCTGGCCACGTCCGACCGCCGCGCCGACTACGTGCGCTCCATCCACGCCGCCCTAGACCAGATGTCGGTACAGCGGTGGGCCGCCGTCGTCGAGTCGCTGGCCGAGAAGGCGAGACACGATCTGCCCGAGTCACAACACCGCGTGGTGGCCGACCTTCGCTACCGAGGCCAGTCGTATGAACTACCTGTGGACGCCTCCGAGTTCGGGGCGCTTGCCGCGCGGTTGCACCGCGAGCACGAGCGGCGCTACGGCTACTCGTTGCCCTCCGACGCCGTGGAACTGATCAATGTCCGGCTCACGGCCACGGTCGCCAACCCCTACAGGCAGGGTGTCGCGGACAAGAGCAGCTCGGACCAGCCCGACGGTTCCCGCGAGGTCTGGTACGGCGGCCGGTGGCACGAATCGGTGGTCATGAACCGGCGGGCGCTTGGTGCGGGCACCAGCCTCATCAGGCCGATGGTCATCGAGTCACCCGACACCACCTGCTTTGTCGCGCCCGGCTGGTCCGGGCGAGTCGACGACTTCGGCACCCTGATCCTGGAGGTGGGAGCGTGATCGCCAGCCCCGACCCCGTCGCCCTGTCGGTGATCGGCGCCGCCTTGACGGGTATCGCCGAAGAGATGGGGGTCACACTGGTCCGCGCGGCCTACTCGCCGAACATCAAGGAACGGCGGGACTGCTCGGCGGCGATCTTCGACGCCGACGCGCGCATGGTCGCCCAGGCCGAACACATTCCGGTGCACCTCGGCGCACTGCCTGAGGCTGTGGCCGCCGTCATCGCCCAGGATCCGGCGCCCGGCGACGTCTACCTGCTCAACGACCCGTTCACCGGCGGAACCCACCTGCCCGACCTGACGATGGTGTCACCGATCCACGCCGACGACGTGCTGGTTGGGTACTCCGTCAGCCGCGCACACCACTCCGACGTCGGTGGGATCGCACCGGGGTCGATGCCCGCGGATTCGCGGGAGGTCTACCAGGAGGGGTTGGTCATTCCGCCCGTCGCGCTGGTTCGCGGCGGGGAAGTGGTCGAGGACATGCTTGACCTCATCCTGGCCAATGTGCGTACGCCGAGCACGCGACGCGGTGACCTGCGGGCTCAGATGGCCGCCAATGTGGTGGGACGGGACCGAGTCCTGCAGCTGGCCACCCGATATGGCCGCGGGTACCTGCACGACCTCATCGACGCCTTGCTGGATTACAGCCAAGCTCGGGCAGCGGCGACCATCCGCGAGCTCCTGCCGGGCACGTACCGAGCCAGCGGACGTGTGGAGGGTGACGGCATCACCGACGACGACCTGACGGTCGCCGCCAGCGTCACCATCGCCGACGGCCACCTAGACGTGGACTTCACCGGCACCTCGACGGTCACGGCCGGCAACATCAACTGCCCGCTGCCGGTGACGCGCTCGGCCTGCTTCTTCGCGTTACGCACGCTGCTCGCCGACGACATCCCGACCACCGGCGGGCTGAGCCGAGTGCTCAACGTGACCGCACCCGAGGGCACGCTCGTGAACGCGCGCCGACCCGCGGCGGTGTGCGCGGGCAACAGCGAGACGTCGCAGCAGATCGCCGACGTCGTGCTGTCCGCGCTCGCGCAAGTAGCGCCGCTTCCCGCGCCGGGGCAGGGAACCAACAACAACCTGGTCATCGGCGGGTCCGACTGGACCTACTACGAGACGGTCGCCGGCGGCCAGGGCGCGCATCCCGGTGGCAACGGCCCATCGGGGGTTCATGTCGGCATGACCAACACGCACAACACGCCGGTGGAAGCGATCGAGCTCGAGTACCCGTTACAGGTCACCCGCTACGAGTTGCGTTACGGGTCCGGTGGTAGTGGCCGGTATCACGGCGGGGACGGTGTCATCCGCGAACTGCAGGTCCAGGCGCCGGCAACCCTCTCCGTCATCAGCGACCGCAGGCGCCGCGGCCCGGCCGGCCTTGCCGGCGGCGGTGACGGGGCCGCGGGAGTGAACCGGCTGAACGGGGACGAGCTGCCGGCCAAGGCGTCACGGCGGTTGGACGTCGGCGACGTGGTCTCGATGGAGACGCCAGGAGGTGCGGGGTTCGGCGCCGCTCACGGTCCAAAGGTGGGGGAGCAGTGAGGGGCGGCGCACATACCTGCTCAGCCGGCCACAGACCCCGAGCCCATGGTGGCGCTGAACTCCTGGGTGATCTGCGTCAGCGCGGTCGCCACGGCGTCGATGGCCGGATGCTCGAAGCCGCCGGTCCGGACAGCGAGGAAGACGTCGCGACGCAGGCCAGCGACGTCACGGACCGCGATGCCGGCGTTCCGTTCCGGCCGGGCGAGCTGCGGTACCAGCGCAACCGCCAGGTTCTGCGCGACCAGGTTCAGAAAGACGCCGTAGTCGTTGGACCGGTAGCGGATGTCGGGCTCGAAGCCGCCGTGGATGCGGCAGGCCGCGATGAGCAGGTCGTTCCAGGCCGTGCCCGGTCGGCCGGCTACCCAGGTGGCATCGCGCAGGTCACTCAACGGTACGGGCCCAGGAGCGCTGGCCACCGGGTGTCCGGCCGGGATCGCGGCCTGAACCCGGTCGGTCAGCAGTGGTCTACGCTCGGCCGACGGGCCAACGAACTTGGGCGCATCGGCAAGATCCATGCCGACCACCAGGTCGACGGCGCCGATCCGCAGCTCCTCGAGTGCGATCTCGGGGCCCAGCTCGCTCAGCTCGACCCGGAGCGCGGGGTAGTCGTCAATCAGCCGGGACAGCGCGGATGGCACCAGCCAGAGGGCGGTCGTCTGCACCGCGGCGACCCGGACCGTCCCGCCGACCTCCGCGGACGAGCGGGCCAGGGTCGCCTCGGCCCGCTCCAGCTCGGCGAGCAACCGGTCAACGTGCGGGACCAGCGCAGCACCAGCACCCGTCAGCCGAACGCCTCGACCGACGCGCTCAAGCAGCGGGACCCCTGCCTCGCGTTCCAGCTGCGCCAGCTGCTGAGACACCGACGCCGCACTGTAGTTCGTCGCCTGGGCGACCGCCGCGATCGTGCCGCGGAACTTCAGCTCCCGCAGCAGACGCAACCGACGCAGGTCGAGCATGCGCGCATGCTACAGCGGCCCCGTCGGGCCGGCACCGGCAAACCACGCACCCAAGAGCCTGTTGCACAAAGGAAGATGGTGACCGGAGCACCGGATATCTTCCGGCGAGGACACCTCAGGGCCTTCGATGAACCGCCACAATGTAACCAAAACTGGCGTTTGCGGACCGATCCCACCTCGCGCCGGAGACCTCACCGAAGATCCTGCGGCCGCTCTGCGCGAAGTGGCCTTTGTGCAACAGGCTCCCAATGACACGAAAGGTTGCTCCATGAATCTCACCACAAGGGCGACGGCGGACCAGGGGGGACAGCAGGCCACACCTGCGGGATCCTCCGCGGATGACTCGCGGGCCGAGCTGCTCATCCGGTATCTCGGCGACTTTGCCCCGGTGGTCATCGAGTCGGCTAAGGGGTCGTGGCTGCGGACACGGGACGGCGCGGCGGTGCTGGACTTCGCATCCGGGCAGATCTGCTCCACGCTCGGCCACCGGCACCCGCGTGTCGTGAACGCATTGCACGAGGCCCTCGACACGCTCATGCATCTGGACTCGAAGATGCTCTCGGAACCGGTTCTCGACCTTGCCGACCGGCTCGCCCACTCGCTGCCCGAGGGGCTGAACCGGTCGATCTTCCTGAACACCGGGGCGGAGGCGAACGAGGTCGCCGTCAAGCTCGCGAAGATGTTCACGGGCAACTTCGAGGTGGTGGGGGTCGCACGCAGCTTCCACGGCGTGACCACCGGCACTGCCTCCTACACGTTCCTGCCGGCCCGACGTGGTTACGGCCCGCTGCTGCCCGGCGCGCACGCGGTGCCCGCCCCGTACGCATACCGCTGCCCGATCCGCCATTGCGCCGGCAAGTGCGACATGGCCTGCCTTGAGTCCGGTTTCGACCAGGTTCAGCAGACCGCGGTGGCATCGCCCGCCGCCTTCATCGTTGAGCCGGTGCTGTCCTCGGGCGGGATCATCGTTCCGCCGGACGGGTACCTGAGCCGGGCCAAAGAGCTATGCGAAGAGCACGGGACGCTGCTGATCGTGGACGAGTCGCAGACCGGTCTCGGCCGACTGGGCACCTGTTACGGATTCCAGCACGACGGGGTCGTACCGGACATCGTCGTGCTGTCGAAGACGCTTGGGGGCGGGATGCCGCTCTCGGCGACGGTGACGACCAGCGACATCGAGCAACGCTGCGCCGACAATGGCTTCTCCCACATCACCTCCCACGTGTCCGACCCGCTGCCAGCGGTCGCCGGGCTCGCGGTGCTCGACGTCGTGGAGGAGGAGCGGCTCGAGGAACGCGCAGCCGGCATGGGTGACTACCTGATGACCGCGCTGCACCAGCTCGAGAACAAGTACGACTGCGTGGGTGACGTGCGCGGGCGCGGCCTGCTGGTCGGACTGGAGTTCGTGGTGAGCAAGCAGGACCCAGTGCCGGCCGAGGGGATGGCCGCGCGGGTAGCGGCCCGATGCCTGGAGCGGGGGCTGTCCCTGCACGCCATCCCGACCGGGAAAAAGGCGCACTGCTTCCGGATCGCCCCGCCCCTGACCGTCAGCAAGGACGACATCGACTTCGCCGTCGGCGTCATCGACGACGCGATCGCGGAGGTCTGCCAGCGCCCCTAGAGCCTCGGTCTTTCGTGCGCCCAGCAGATAGGAGGTCATCGTGGATAGGTGATCTGTTGTTGACAAGCTCTGGGCCGCCCCGCGGTTTCCGGACACTTGAATTGTAGTTACTCATGCCGCGAGCTGCTGACTCAGGTACTCGTTGCGGACCTCGTGCGGGGTACGGTACCCGAGAGGCTTATTCATAAGTGGTGAAGAAGTATAGGCCGATGACGGCTTTCAGCATGCTGGGGTATTTGTGTATCGGTGACCGGTAGCGGCCGCCTTCTTCGCTGAGCATCCGCCATGTCTTGAGGTGCGCGATGGCGTGTTCCACGGCGGCCCGGATCGTGGACAGCTGGGTGTTGAACTCGGCTTGGGTGTGGTGTAGCTGCCCGCC
>WHSY01000127.1:0-356 GCA_009379815.1 Pseudonocardiaceae bacterium | reverse complement strand
CCGGAGAACAGGTCGGGGATAGCCCGCCAATCCCAGGTGGGGCAGATCGTGCCGTCGACCAGCACGGTTCCAGCGCCGACCGCGTCCTGCGGGGGAGGGACGAACTCGGCCAGCGCCTCACCGATGACCGGCCGCAGCAGATCCCATCGGCGGCTCACCGTGGACTGGCTGACACCGAAGACGGCCCCGGCGAACTCCTGGGTGATGTTCTTGCGCATCAGCGACACCACCATCGCTACCGACCGGTACAGCCCGATCGCCGCCGGCCTGCCGCCTGCGGCCACCACGTCGGTGATGATCGCGGCGACGCGGGCGGTCAGCTCGGCCAGTTGCCCGTCGGCCAGCCCTGTTATAGC
>WHSY01000126.1:670-11542 GCA_009379815.1 Pseudonocardiaceae bacterium | reverse complement strand
CATCTACTCGATCACCCCGCGCGGCGTCGTCTACCCCCGCCACGCGGGCGACGTCGTGGCCACCGTGTCGGTCGCCGCGGAGCACGGCGTGCCGGTGCTGGCCCGCGGCGCCGGGACCAGCCTCGCCGGCCAGGCCGTCGGTGAGGGGGTCGTGCTCGACTTCTCCCGCCACCTCGACCGCATCTGCGAGATCGACCCGCAGGCGCGCACCGCACGGGTGCAGCCAGGCGTGGTCCAGGACGATCTCAACCGGGCGGCCGGCGAGCACGGCCTGCTGTTCGGCCCCGACACCTCGACCTCCAACCGCGCCACGATCGGCGGGATGATCGGGAACAACTCCGCGGGCAGCGGGTCGGTTCGCCACGGCATGACCATCGACCACGTCCGCGCGCTCGACGTGGTGCTCTCCGATGCGTCGAGCGCGCACTTCGCGCCGGTGGACTCCGTCGAGCGCGCCCGCCGCGCGCAGGCGTCCACACTGGATGGCCGCATCCACGCCGAGCTGGCATCCCTCGTGGACGGTCACCGCGGCGCGATCGAGAGCGGGTACCCCGAGTTCTGGCGCCGGTCCGGCGGCTATCGGCTCGACCGGCTGGCGGCAGGAGCGGACTTCGACCTCGCGACCTTCGTCGTCGGCTCCGAGGGGACCCTCGCGGTGGCCACCGAGGCCACCGTGCACCTGGTCGACAAGCCCGCCCGCACCGTCATCGCCGTCGGGCACTTCCGGTCCACCACCGCGGCGATCGCCGCGACGCAGGACGCGCTGGCCTGCGACCCGGCGGCCGTCGAGCTGATCGACCGCACCATCCTCGACCTGTCCCGGCAGCGTCACGAGTACGCGCGGCTGGGCTCGATCCTCGAGGGCGACCCGGACGCGCTGCTGTTCGTCACCTTCAGCGGAGACGACGAGGGTGCGCTGGCCGCCGACCTCGACCGGCTCACCGCGCTGTGGGCCCGGCACGGCCACGGGTACCACACGCTGCGTGCCGAGACGGCCGAGCAGCAGGATGCGCTGCTCAAGGTGCGCAAGGCGGGCCTCGGGCTGCTCATGGCCGCCAGCGAGGGCACCCGACGCCCGGCGGCGTTCGTCGAGGACACCGCCGTCGACCCGGCGCGGCTGGTCGAGTACGCCGACCGGTTCGCCGAGGTGATCGACCGCCACGGCCTGCGGGCGGGCTTCTACGGCCACGCCTCGGTGGGCTGCCTGCACGTCCGGCCGTTCGTCGACCTGACCCGTTCCGAGGAGGTCGCGACGATGCGGGCGGTGGCCGAGGAGATCCGCGAGCTGGTCACCGAGTTCGGCGGCGTCAACTCCACCGAGCACGGCGACGGGCTGGCCCGCAGCGAGTTCAACCGGGCGCTCTACGGCGACGAGCTCTACGAGGCCATGCGCGGCGTCAAGCGGATCTTCGACCCGGAAAACCGGCTCAACCCCGGCAAGATCGTCGACGCACCCGCGATGACCGAGCACCTGCGCGATGCGGCGCTGCCGGCGCCCGGTCCACTGCGGACGAAACTCGACTTCAGCGTCGTCAGCGGCGGCGGGGGCAACAGCATGCGCGGCGCGGCCGACCGGTGCATGAACATCGGGCTGTGCCGCAAGAGCGACGCCGGCGCGATGTGCCCGTCCTACATGGCCACCAGGCTCGAGGAGGACTCCACCCGCGGCCGTGCCAACGCGCTGGTTCGGGCACTGTCCGAACCGGACCCGCGAACGGCGCTGGGTGAGGAGCGGCTGCACGAGGTGCTCGACCTGTGCCTGATGTGCAAGGCCTGCAAGAGCGAGTGCCCGCTGGGCGTGGACATGGCGACGATGAAGAGCGAGGCGCTGGCCCAGCACCACGAGGTGCACGGCACCCCGCTGCGCTCCCGGGTCTTCGGCGCGATCCGGACGCTGAACCGGCTCGGCGCGGCCACCGCTCCGCTGTCGAACCTGCCGGGGCGCGTGTCGCCGCTGCGCCGTGCGCTGGGTGTGTCGCCGCGCCGCCCGCTGCCGGTCTTCACGCGGCGCACGGTGCCGCGCTGGTTCCGCCGCCGCACCCAGGGTGGGGCGGCCCCGCGCGGGCCCGTCACGTTCCTCGCCGACTCGTTCACCAGCTTCACCGAGCCGGCCGTCGGGGTCGCCGCGATCGAGCTGCTCGAGCATGCCGGGTACCGGGTGCGGCTCGAGAGCGGCGGCTGCTGCGGTCGCGCCGCGTTCTCCAAGGGCCTGCTCGACACCGCGGCACGCCAGGCCCGGGGCCTGGTCGGCGCGTTGGCCGGGACCGAGGGTCCGATCGTCGGCTGCGAGCCGTCCTGCGTGCTGACGCTGCGCGACGAGCACCGCGCGCTGCTGGGCGACGATCCGCGGGTGGCCGACGTCGGCGGGCGGGCGCGGCTGGTCGAGGAGCTGCTCGTCGAGGCCATCGACGATGGCGCGCTGACGCTGCGGTCCGAAGAAAGCCGGCGGTCCGAAGAAGGCCGGCGGTCCGAAGCAGACACTGCGTGGCCCGCGGGACGGCGGATCCTGTTCCACGGGCACTGCCACCAGAAGGCCGAGGTGGGCACCGCCGCCACCATGGCCCTGCTGCGGCGCATCCCGGGAGCCGAGGTCGTCGAGTTGGACGCGGGATGCTGCGGGATGGCCGGCTCGTTCGGTTTCGAGGCCGAGCACTACGACCTGTCGATGACCGTCGGCGAGGACCGGCTGTTCCCCGCCGTGCGAGGCGAGCCGGAAGGTACCGTCGTCGCTGCGACCGGGGTCTCCTGCCGGCAGCAGATCGAGCACGGCACCAGCCGCCGCGCCCGCCACCCCGTCGAGCTCGTGCGCGCCGTACTCGCCTGAGATCCCGCAGGTGACTTGCGGGTCAGTTCGGTACTGTACGGGCGCTGTGAGAGATGAGGTGGACATGGGTGCCTACCGGACCGTGATGGTCGGGTCCGACGGTTCCGAGACGTCGCTGCGGGCGGTGGACCGCGCCGCCGAGGTCGCTCGGGACACCGGCGCGACGCTGGTATTGGTCTGCGCGTACTTCCCGCACAGCAGCTCCGAGGTCGCGCAGCTGCAGGACGACATGGGTGACGCGGCTTACCAGGTGGTCGGGTCCGCGCCCGCCGAGCAGACCCTGAACACCGCGGGCGGCCGCGCCGCGGCCCACGGCGTGCAGGACGTCAAGACGGTGGCGATTCAAGGCAAGGCCGTCGACGTCCTCGTCGGCTCGGCCACGGAGTACCACGCGGACCTGCTCGTGGTCGGCAACCGGGGGCTGAACACACTGGCGGGCCGGCTGCTGGGCTCGGTGCCCTCCGACGTGGCGCGCCTGGCCGGCTGCGACGTACTCATCGCCCGCACCAAGGCGTGAGATCGACCGACAGGGAGGGATCATGGTTGACACCGGCGACATCGACCGGGCGCAGGACAGCCCCGCGGGGTGGGTCGCAGACCACGTCCGCCGTTACGTCGAGACCGGCGGCGCGGAGGGTCACGAGTGGAAGCCGGGTGTACCCACCCTGGTGCTGGCCACGACGGGCCGCCGATCCGGACAGCCCCGGCGCACCGGGCTGATCTACGGCCGCGACGGCGAGGACTTCGTCGTGATCGCGTCCAAAGGCGGTGCACCCGAGCACCCCGCCTGGTACACGAACCTGCAGGCCGACCCGCAGGCCGCCATCCAGGTCGGCGAGGACCGGTTCCAGGTACTGGCCCGGACCGCCGACGTCGACGAGAAGGCCAGGCTGTGGCCGCAGATGGCGCGGGTCTGGCCCGATTACGACACCTACATGCGCAAGACCGACCGGGACATCCCGGTGGTCCTCCTGCAGCGAACTGCCTAGACCTCACCCTCCCCGCCGGAGGTCTCGTCCTCCAGCTCCTCCAGCGGTACCGCCTCGACGGTTCGCTCGCGGACCGGCCGGAGCTCGAACTCCCCGAACCGGCCGCGGCGTACCGCGACGGCGCTCATCGGCATCGGGCGGCTCTGCCGATGCCGATGAGTGAGGGTCATTCCAGCACGCTGACGGGTGTTGGCGACGGGCGTGCGCATGGAATCCTTCTTCGTGCAGTCGTACGGCGGGCGGCCGCTTCGCGGTTGGCGTCGCGCGACGTCGGGCACGGCGAGAGGGCCTGCGCGCGCGTCGTAGCACCGGCGTGAGCGGATCTCGGTCGGCGGACCAGCTGCCATCTGCGGGCGCTGTCCCGCGTCGCAGCCTACTCCTGTCCGGCTGCTTCCGGAACCGGCGGTCGGGTGTCGCTCGGCACAGCGGGCGGGTTGTGATCGTCACCGCACCGTGACGGTGATCTCCTCGCGCCGTGGCTCGACGCCGGGGTCGGCCGGGATCGCACGGACCACCACCGTGTGCCGGCCGGGCGCCAGGCCGCTGGTGTCGACGCCGAAGCGGTGCCTGCCGCCCACCGCGGGCACGTCGCGCGCCGTGGGCAGTGCGGCGATCCGCTCGCCGTCGAGCAACAGCTCGATCCCGGCCAGCCCGGACAGCCGGCCGGTGCGCTGGGCCGCGGCGCCGTCGAGGCGGACGTCGAGCAGCATGCGGCCACGGGACAACGGGCGTCCCGGGTCCGGGGGATGCCCGGCGGCGTCGAGTGCCGTGATCCGCACGGCCGGTGCTCGTGGCTGTGTCGGGGCAGGCTGCGGGCGGTGGATCGGCGCGGGGGCGCGGGTCGATGGCGGCCGGTCGAACAGCATGCTGCCGGCGACCACCTCGGTGCCCGCGGCCCGCTCGCCGGCGGGCACCACCCGGGGCGTTCGCCCGCCGACGGCCTCGCTGGGCAGCTCGGCCACCATCGGGAACAGCGCGCCCGGCTGCGGCATGGTGCCCGCCACCGCGGGCCGCACCGGGACCCTGGTGTCGCCGACCACCGCGGTGATCTGTCCGAGCGGCTCGCCCGAGTCCGGCCGCAACAGCACCCGCAGCTGTGCCGAGCCCGCCCGGGCGGGGCCCGGCGGTCGCTCGGTGGCGGTGCCCGGGTGCACGACCCGCAGTGGAGTCACCACGGAGCGCACCGCGACCACCGGTTCCGGCGCGGCGCCGCCCGAGATCCCCACCGCGTCCAGCAGCATCCGGGCGCGGCCACCGGGCGGGCCGGCGAGGCCGATCAGCACGGTGGCCCGGCGCCACGGCGCGGCCACGTCGGCGGCAGCCACCGGTATGCCGTCGCGCAGCACCACCAGCCCGTCGGTGCGCAGCACGACCTCGAAGCGGTGCGTCACGCCCGGCGCCTGCCGGGCGGGCGCGGCGAGGGGCGCGGGGTCGATGCCGGTGCGTGGCACGCCCGGTCCGGTGACGATGATCGGCGCGGCCTCGCCCACCAGGACCCGCAGCGTTCCGGGAGGCAGCGCCGGGTCACGCACCGCAGTGCCCGAACGGGCGGGCGGGTCGGTCGCGCCGGGGTCGCTGCCGACGGCGTCGACCGGGCCGGGCACCAGGTCGATGGTCAGCGTGGCGCCCGAACCCGCGGCGTCGGTGACGACCGCGACCCGCCCCAGCTCGCCGTCCGGGGCGGTTGCCAGCCGCAGCGGTACCGCAGGAACCAAGGAGTGCGGGGTGCTGCCGCAGTCGAGCGCCACCACCAGCCGGCCGGCCTCGGCGCTCCGGCCCGCCCCGGCGCGCAGGCAGAACTCGCCCGCGGCGGTGATCCGCCAGCGGGCCGGGTCGGGGACCGGTGACCCGTCGAAGCCGTCGAAGAAGGAGTACCGCTGCCGCCAGCCGGTGTCGGGTTGGCCGGACGGCACGCCGGACACCGGCGGCGAGCGCCGCCCCACCTCGTCGATCGAATGGATCCGCACCCGGTGGGCCTGTCCCGGCGCCAGCCCGGGCAGCTCGACGCCCGGCTCGGCGACCACGCGCTGCCCGCCCGGCCAGCGCACCTGGTAGCCGGCCGCGCCAGCGGGCTCAGGGCCCCCAGGCAACCCGTCGCCCCAGGACAGCGCCACCGGGTGCGCGTCGGCACGGATCCGGACCGCGCCGGGACCCTCCGGGGGTGGGCCCGGATCGGGCAGTGTCACGATGCCGGCGGCCGACCTGTCCACGACACGTGGCGCGGGCTCGCGCAGCAACCGGTCGAGGCCGTCATCCGTGGCGCTGCGTAGCGTGAGGACGGCCGCGACGAGGACGACCGCCGCGCCGAGCGCGGCCGCCACCCGAGCGCGCCGGCCCATCCGGTGTCACCCGGCGACCCGTGCGGCAGCGGCCAGCACGGCCTGCTCGCCGCCGCGCAGCCCGACCAGCTGGACCCCGGCCGGCAGCCCGGTCACCCCCGGCGCCGGCACCGAGACGGCAGGCGGGCCGAGCAGGTTGAACGGCAGGGTGAGCGACAGCAGCGCCGGCGAGACCCCGACCCGGGTGCGGTCCGGGGCGTCGACGATCCCGACGCCGATCGGGGTGGCCCGCAGCGGGGTGGTCGCGGTCAGCAGCAGGTCCACACCGTCGAGGTGTGCGCGGAGCCGGGCACCGACGCCGCGCCGCGTACGCTGCGCCGTCACGTACTCGATGGCCGGCGCGTCGGCCGCGGCGAGTAACCGCTGCAGGGTGGACGGCTGGTAGTCATCGGGGCGCTGCGCCAGCCAGTCGCGGTGCGTGGCGTAGGCCTCCGCGCCGACGATATGGCGGTAGGTCGCGGCCAGCTCGTCGATACCCGGCGTCGTCACGTCCCGTACCTCGGCGCCTGCGGCGGACAGCGCAGCGGCAGCCTGCTCGACGCCTGCCGCGATCGCCGGGTCGTGTACCTGCCAGTAGGGGTCGGTGGGCAGGCCGACCACCCACCCGGTCAGCGGCGCGCCAGGGTCGATCCGCTGCCCGGTCAGCGCGCCGAACGCGGTCGCGACGGTGGCGACGTCGGCGCCGAGCAGCCCGACGTGGTCGCACGTCTCCGACAGCGGGAACACTCCGCCCGCGGGCAGCGCCCCGAACGCGGGCTTGAGGCCCACGACGCCGCACAGCGCGGCCGGGGTGCGCACCGAGCAGCCCGTGTCGGTGCCGAGCGCGAGCGGCACCAGACCGGCGGCCACCGCGGCAGCGGAGCCGGAGGAGGAGCCGCCGGTGATCCGCTCCCGGTCGTGCGGGTTGTGGCACGGTCCCTGCACCGCGACGTCGCCGGTAGGCCCGTAGGCGAACTCGTGGGTGTGGGTCTTGGCGACGACCATTGCGCCCGCGGCCCGCAGCCGCGCCACCACCTCGGCGTCAGCGGTGGCGGGCGGGGCGCTGTCGCGCACCGCGCTGCCGCACCGGGTGGGCAGCCCGGCGACGTCGATGAGGTCCTTGACCGCCACCGGCATGCCGTGCAGCGGGCCGTCGGCGGTATGCCCGGGGTCGGGGGCGAGCGCCACCACGGCATTGTGGGGGTCCGCGGCCAGCGCGGCGAGCACACCGTCGAGATCGGTCACGGCGCCCATCCTGCCTGCTCACGGGTCGTGAGTGGCGATACGAGTCCCGACTCGTATCGCCACTCACGAGGGCTGTTCACAGCGTCACGGTGCAACGGGTGCCGTGCAGCGCGGTGACGCGGCCGCCCGCGCGACCGATCTCGCGGAGCCGCTCCAGTGCGGTGTCGCCGGTCAGGTCGACCCGCAGCGTCCCGTCGTCGGCGCCGTCGCGGGTCGCTTCGAACGCCCGGCGCGCGAGGTGCCCGGCCCGCAGGGTCGACTCCAGCGACCCGGTCGAGGCGAGCGAGCCGCGCGCCGCGCCGAGGCGCCCGAGCGCGTCGTCGAGCGCATCGGTGAGCGCGGCACGGTTTCCCTCGCACATCGCCCGCACGAGGTCCGGGCGGGAACCCGCCACGCGGGTGCCGTCGCCGAACGAGCCCGCTCCCAGCGCCAGCGCCAGCGGTCCGCCGTCGGCGCCGACCGAGGCGAGCACGGCGGCGAGTACGTGCGGAAGGTGCGAGACCCGCGCCACCGCCGCGTCGTGGTCGGCGGCGGTGGCGGGTACGACGTGCGCCCCGCAGTCGAGCGCCAACCGCGCCACGTCGGCCCACATCCCGAGGTCGGCACCGTCATCGGCGTCGAGCACCCAGGCTGCCCCGTCGAACAGCCCGGCCGAGCCCGCCGCCCACCCCGACGCCGACGTCCCTGCCATCGGGTGCCCCCCGACGTAACGGGCGTCCGGGATCCGGCGCCGCACCGCGCTCGTCACCGGTCCCTGCACGCCGACGACGTCGGTGAGCCGGCACGACGGGGCGTGCCGGGCGACCTGCGCGAGCACGTCGTCCACTGCGGGCAGTGGCACGGCGAGCAGCACCAGCGCATCCTGCGCGGCTGCCCGCTGCAACGCGGCATCCACGGTGGACTCGACATCGACACCGTCGGAGGCCGCGGCGACGTGGTCGTCGGGCGCAGCCGTGGCGCCCCACACCGTCCACCCGGCACGGTGGGCGGCGCGGAGCACCGAACCGCCGATCAGCCCGAGCCCGACGACGCACAGCCGATCACGGCTCACCGATCCACCTCATCTCCGTCAGTCACGATCGCAGTGCATCGAGGGCGAACGCGGCGTAGAGGGCCACGCCGTGCACGAGCGACGACTCGTCGAACATCACCCTGTTGGAATGGTTGGCAGCTGCCGACTCCGGGTCGGTGCCGCGGGGACATGCACCGAGGAAGGCCATCGCGCCGGGCACCTTGGCCAGCACGTAGGAGAAGTCCTCGGAGCCCATCATGGGATCCGGCATCAGCTCGGCGTGGCGGGGGCCGAGCACCTCGCGGGCCAGCTCGACGACCCGGCTGCCGACCGCGGCGTCGTTGACGGTCACCGGGTAGCCGTGCTCGACGTTCACCACGGCGGTACAGCCGTGCGCCGCCGCGACGTGCTCGCACACCCGCGCCGCCTCCTCGCGCACCCGGGCGCGGGTCGCCTCGGACAGCGCACGGATGGTGCCCTCGAGCTCGGCGGTCTCGGGGATGACGTTCGACGTGACGCCCGCGCTGATCCGCGTGACGGTGACCACCGCCGGGTCGAACACGTTGAGGCTGCGGGTCACCATCGTCTGCAGCGCGCCGACCATCGCCGCGGTGGCGGGCACCGGGTCCAGCGCGTTCTGCGGCGCCGAGGCGTGGCCGCCGCGGCCGGTCACCGTCACCCGCAGTGTGTCGGAGGATGCCATGATCGGGCCCGGCCTGCTCTGCACCCTGCCGCAGTCCAGTGTGGACGTGACGTGCAGCGCCAGCGCGCGCTCCGGCGACTCCGCCATCTCGAGCAGCCCCTCCTCGAGCATGTACCGGGCGCCGTGATAGCCCTCCTCACCGGGTTGGAACATCAGCAGCACCGTCCCGGCCAGCTCGGCGCGCCGCTCGCACAGCAGACGCGCGGCCGAGGCGAGCATCGCGACGTGCGTGTCATGCCCGCAGGCATGCATCGCGCCTTCGATCTCGGAGGAGAACGCCGCACCGGACTCCTCGCGAAGTGGCAGCGCGTCCATGTCGGCGCGCAGCAGCACCGTCGGTCCCGGCTTGTCACCCTCGAGCACCCCGACGACCGAGCTCGTGGAGCTGCCGGCGTGCAACTTCACCGGGAGATCGGCGAGCGCCTGCTGCACCGCCTGCTGCGTGCCGGGTAGCGACAGCCCCAACTCCGGGTGACGGTGGATCGCGCGGCGCAGCGCCACGGTGCGTGGTTGCAGCATCCGGGCTGCGTCGAGCAGCCCCGCCGGATCCGCCTGGGACCTGCGAGCGGCCCGGCGGCGATGACGCGGAGCGGGCGTGGTCATGTACCCGATCCTGGCATTGACACCCGCGGATGCGGTGGTCGCGCTTCCGTACTGTACTGATCAGCGCATACCGTAGGACCATGGCGCTCACCGGGTTCGCCGTCGTTGTCGTCCGGGAGGACGGGCGATGGCAATGCAATGCGCTGGAGGCTGCCGCGTTGCAGGACCTCGACGCGGCCATCACCGAGCTGCGCGGGCAACGCACCACCGGCGCGGTCTTCGGCCTGCTCGACGTCGACGACGAGTTCTTCGTCATCGTCCGCCCGGTGCCCGGTGGGGTGTCGCTGCTGCTCTCCGACGCCGCGGCAGCGCTGGACTACGACGTCGCCGCCGACGTGCTGGATCTGCTCCGCGTCGAGGTCCCCGAGGACGAGGCGATCGACGCGGATGACGTGTGGCCGGAGGGTGACCTCGGTGTGCTCGCCGATGTGGGCCTGCCGCCCGAGGAACTGCAGGTCATCGTCGACGAGGTCGATCTCTACCCCGATGAGCAGCTGGAGATGATCGCGCACCGGTGCGGCTTCGACAGCCAGCTGGCGGCGCTGCTGGAGAAGCAGGTGAAGTGACGCCGCCGGACGCCGAGCTGGTGCGGCGTGCGATCGAGGCGGCCCGGGCCGCGCCCCGGACGGGTGATGTTCCGGTCGGGGCGGTGCTCGTCGACTCCGGCGGCGCCGAGCTGGGCCGTGCGTGCAATGCGCGAGAAGCCACCGGCGACCCCACCGCGCACGCCGAGCTGCTGGCGCTGCGGGCAGGCGCGGCACGGTTGCGCGACGAGGGCCGGGGCGACGGCTGGCGGCTGTCCGGCTGCACCCTCGCGGTGACCGTCGAACCCTGCACCATGTGCGCCGGTGGCCTGGTCGCTGCCCGGGTCGCCCGGCTGGTGTTCGGGACGTGGGAGCCGCGGACGGGTGCCGTCGGGTCGCTGTGGGACGTCGTGCGCGACCGCCGGCTGCACCACCGGCCGGAGGTGCTCGGGCCGAACACCCTCGATCCGGAGCTGGTCGCCGACTGTGCCGCGCTGCTGACCGACTTCTTCGCCTCCCACCGCGCCGGATGACCCGGGCGAGACCGAGCGCGGGGCGCCGGTCCGGGCGAGTCGCGGACGACCGGCTCGACCTCACCCGGGGACATGCCGGGCGACCCGCATCGGGTACCTTCGTCCCCGGTAGCGTGTCCGA
>WHSY01000126.1:0-660 GCA_009379815.1 Pseudonocardiaceae bacterium | reverse complement strand
ATCCCACCGCTACCGCAGCCCGCACCGCCGGATCGCGCCGCGCTTGCCGCGAAGGTGGCCTTCGCCTCGTATGGTGCTACGAAGGGCTCCTTCGCGGCGTCGCTAGAAGGTCAGGACGAGGCGCCCCCGCACTCCCCCGGCCTCGAGTCGCTCGTGCGCCTCGGCTGCGTTGTCGGCGGGGACGGTGTCGGCGACGCGGAGCGTGAGCACGCCGTCCTCCACCAGCTGACGCAGTTCGTCCAACTTGTCGTGGGAACGGTACTCATCGAAGACGCGAACCTTGTGGAGTGTGATGTTCCGGTCGGGCGAACCGTCCCAGAAGCGCACGGTCGCGAAGCCGCCCAAGTCGCGCACGGCGGGCAGCGCCTTCTCGTTCTGTACCGCTGCATCGACCAGGCCGTCGACCCCGTCGGGGAAGACCGCACGGATGCGGCCGGCGACGTCGTCCCCACGTTCCACCACGTGATCGGCTCCCAGCCCCGTCACGAGTGCGCGGTCCTTGTCCGCGGCATCGGCGACCACGGTCAGCCCGGCGTGCTTGGCCAGCTGGATCACGTAGTTGCCCAGTGTGCCGGCAGCGCCTGTCACCGCCAGTGTCCGGCGCGGTGCGAGACCCAGCATGTCGAGGGCCTGACGAGCGGTCAGGCCATTCATCGGAAG
>WHSY01000125.1:6471-11771 GCA_009379815.1 Pseudonocardiaceae bacterium | reverse complement strand
CACTACAAGAGCAACCTGCGGGACCTGGAGTTCAACCTCTTCGAGGTCTTCGGGGTGCAGCAGCGGCTGGGCACCGGACCCTTCGCGGAGATGGGTCGCGAGACGGCACACGACGTGCTCACCGAGGTCGAGCGACTGGCCGCGGGGCCGCTGGCCGACTCGTTCGCCGAGGGCGACCGCAACCCGCCCGTCTTCGACCCGGACGCGCACACCGTCGAGCTGCCCGAGGCGTTCAAGAAGTCCTTCGAGACGTTGTGGGACGGTGAGTGGTACCGGCTGGATCTGTCGAGCGAGCTCGGCGGGTTCGGCGCCCCCGCCACGGTGCGGTGGGCGGCCTCGGAACTGCTGCTCGGCTCGAACCCGGCCGCGTTTATGTACATGGCCGGGCCGAGCATGGCCCAGGTGCTGCACCGCAACGGCACCCCCGAGCAGCAGCGCTGGGCTCACATCATGATCGACCAGGGTTGGGGTGCCACCATGGTGCTCACCGAGCCCGACGCGGGCTCGGACGTCGGCGCGGGGCGGACCAAGGCGACCCTGCAGCCCGACGGCTCCTGGCACATCGAGGGCGTCAAGCGCTTCATCACCTCGGCCGAGCACGACCTGACCGACAACATCGTGCACCTCGTGCTCGCCAGGCCCGAAGGACCCGGGATCGACTCCGTCCCCGGCACCAAGGGCCTGAGCCTGTTCTTCGTGCCGAAGTTCCACTTCGACGGCGAGACCGGCGAGCTGGGCGAGCGCAACGGCGCCTACGTGACCGGCGTGGAGCACAAGATGGGGCTGAAGGTCTCCACCACCTGCGAGCTGTCCTTCGGCCAGCACGGCACCCCGGCCGTCGGCTGGCTGGTCGGCGAGGTGCACGACGGCATCGCGCAGATGTTCCAGGTGATCGAGTACGCCCGCATGATGGTCGGCACCAAGGCCATCGCGACGCTGTCGACCGGCTACCTCAACGCCCTGGCGTACGCCAAGGACAGGGTGCAGGGTGCCGACGTCACGCAGCTGCACGACAAGACCGCTCCCCGCGTGACGATCACACATCACCCCGACGTCCGGCGGATGCTGATGCTGCAGAAGTCCTACGCCGAGGGCTTGCGCGCGCTCTACCTCTACACCGCCTGCTACCAGGACCAGATCACCCTCGGTGAGCAGGACGCCGAGATGGCGGAGCGGGTCAACGACCTGCTGCTGCCGATCGTCAAGGGTGTCGGCTCCGAGCGGGCCTACGAGCTGCTCGCGCTCTCGCTGCAGACGCTGGGCGGGTCGGGCTTCCTGCAGGACTACCCCATCGAGCAGTACATCCGCGACGCCAAGATCGACAGCCTGTACGAGGGCACCACCGGCATCCAGTCGCAGGACTTCTTCTTCCGCAAGATCGTCCGGGACAAGGGCCAGGCGATCGGCCACATCAACAGCGAGATCCAGGCCTTCCTCGACTCCCACGAGGACTCGGCCGATAGCCGTTCGGCGCAGGCGGGCAACGGCCGGCTCAAGGAGGAGCGGGCGCTGCTGGCGACCGCGCTGGCCGACCTGCAGGCGATGCTCGGCGCGATGATCGGGTACCTGACGTCGGCACAGGAGGATCCGCGCAGCACCTACCAGGTCGCGCAGCACACGGTCCGGTTCCTGGACAGCGCCGGTGACGTGCTCATCGGGTGGCTGCTGCTGCGGCAGGCCGACGTCGCACTGGCCGCGCTGGACGGCGGGCCCGCCGAGCGGGACCGGGCCTTCTACGAGGGCAAGGTCGGCGCCGCCTCGTTCTTCGCCAAGACCGTGCTGCCCGAGCTCACGGCCCGCCGTGCCATCGTCGAGTCCGCCGACAACGCGCTGATGGACCTGCCGGAGGCAGCCTTCTGACCACCCGGTGCGGAGACAGCATGCGGCGTACCGTCACCCGGTGCAGACGACCTTGGGCAGCGGGTCGTAGACGGTGGTGTGCGAGTTCCTGTTCACCACGGCGCCGGTGTCGGCGTCGCGCATCACCCGAGTGTTGGTGACCGAGAACCCCTGCGAACCACTGGTCTCGATGCACGGCTCGCCCGGAACCCGCTTGGTCGGCGGCGGGGTGAAGTCGCTGCGCTCGCTGGTCATGGACTCGACGTCGACCTGCTTGGTACCCCAGAACTTCACCGTGATCGAGTCCGGGGTCCAGGCGGTCTGGATCAGGATCCCGGTCGGTGAGTCGTTACGGAACTCGACGTCGAGGGCGCCCTCGAACACCGTCGCCTCGCGACCTTCGGGGTAACGGCTGATGTAGTAGCTGTGCTCGTGATGCTCGATGTCGGTCATGCCGGCGAAGTAGGACGCGTTGAACAGCGTGGTGGCGAACTGCGAGATCCCGCCGCCGATGCCGCGGGCGGGGCGACCATCCTCGATGATGCCCGCCTGGACGTAGCCCTGAGCGGGACCGCGATGCCCCGTGTAGCCGTTGAGACTGAACGTCTCCCCCGGCGCCACGACCGCGCCGTTGACCTCTTCGGCGACCCGCTCGATGTTGACCCCGGAGTCGCTGGCGAAGCCGCCGGTGGTGAACTCGCCGATCACGTCGCGGATGCCGAACGACCTGGCCTCCTCGGTGGTCAGCTCCGGCGGCTGCTCGACGTAGCGCGCCGGCAGCGAGCGGTCGTCGGTGCGGGTGAGCACCTCCATCAGCGGTTCGAGGCTGGCCTGCCAGTCGATGCCCCGGCCGGTCGCCGAGGGCAGCACGGTGGGGCTGCCGCCCTGCAGGACGATCTCGGCGTCATTGCCGCGCCGCTCGGTCCCGGCGAGTTGCGGGGCCACCGCTTCGCGGACGGCGCGCTTGTCGATCGTGGCCTGCAGCGCGCCCTCGTCGCCGGGGGCGAAACGCAGCGAGTCGGCGATGACCTCGGGCTCGAGCACCGCGTCGGCACCGTCGCCGGTCACGGTGACCGGCCCGGAGACGGCGGGCTCCGCGACC
The DNA here is from genome assembly GCA_009379815.1 of Pseudonocardiaceae bacterium. Lineage (GTDB taxonomy): Bacteria > Actinomycetota > Actinomycetes > Mycobacteriales > Pseudonocardiaceae > WHSY01. Next base: position 8,830 of record WHSY01000125.1, on the reverse strand, counting down.
TCGGTCAGCGCGGTGCGCACCCCCTCGGGCGTCGTGCTGACCGGGACCCGCGACACGGGCAGTTGCACGACTTTCCCGCTCGCCCAGCCGTCCAGCACGGCGTCGGTGGCGGCGGGCACGTCGAGGGTCTGGCCGGCCACCGGGTCGACGGGCACCGGCGTGACCCCTTCGAAGCGGATGGTCCCCTCGACCGGCTGCCGGTCGGTCTCCGCACGCAGCCCCTCGAACGCGGTGCGCAACGTGTCCCGGTCGCCGCTGGTGACGACGCCGACCTCGCTACTGGTGAACAGCGAGGTCAGCCTCGTCCACGGGTTCAGCGGTTGATCACCCGCACGATCCAGCGTGGCGGGCCAGTCCAGCGCGAGCCCGGAGGCGGAGGGGTCCAGCGTGGTCTCGACGTCTCCCGCACGCACCGGAACCGGCTGGGTCAGCCGGGGCTCGATCCGCTGGCGCAGCAGCTGCGCGGCGGCACCGCGCTCCATCCCGCCGACGTCGACCCCGGCGACGATCACGCCACGGGGCACCTCACCGCGCGACAGTGCCAGGTCGGCGCCGTAGAGCAGCCCGAGCAGGCCGACGACGGCGGCGGCGACCAGGAGGCCGCGACGCAGCCGCGGCCGTCGCCGGCGCGCGGCCGGGCCCGGCTCGCCCACATCGGGCGGGGTCGGGTGGGGCGGGGGCGGGATGTCGGCGGTCGGCGCATCGTCCGGCTGCACCTCACCCGCTAACGGACCGGTTGCGCCAGGATCATCCCGGATCGACGAGCGCTCGTCGTCGGGCATGTCACCCCCTCTTCTCGGCGGACCCGCTCTCGCCGTCCACCACCATCGTTGCTGGTCTCACAGATAGAGGCCGGTGCCATGCTCGGTACGTTCGCTCGCCACGGCGTGCAGGTCGCGTTCCCGCATCACCAGATACGCCTGCCCCTGCACCTCGACCTCGAACTGGTCCTCCGGACTGAACAGCACCCGGTCGCCCACCTGGACGGTGCGCACGTACTGGCCGATCCCGTAGACCTCTCCCCACGACAGCCGCTTCGCCATCTGGGCCGTCGCCGGGATCACGATGCCCCCGACGCTCCGACGCTCGCCGTCCTCACCCACGACCCGCACGATCACACGATCGTGCAGCATCTGGATCTGCAGCTTGCTGTCGGACACGCGGGAAAGGGTACGTGCCGCCCCGGAAACTCCTACAGCAGGTCGGGCCGCTGCCAGGGCTCGCCGCGCACGTGGTGGTCCAGCCAGGCCAGCACAGCTTCGTACCAGACCCGGATGTTGCCGGGCCGGATGACCCAGTGGTTCTCGTCGGGCAGGTAGAGCAGTGCCGACGGCCCGTCGCGGCGTTGCAGTTCGGTGTAGACCGCGATGCCCTCCCCGACCGGTACCCGGTAGTCCTGCTCGCCGTGCCATCCAGACATGAGGAAGCCCCGTGACGCTGCCAGGTCGGGGGTCCGACAGCATCACGGGGCCGTCATCTCCATCGGCTGGCGGGGGCGCAGTGTTACATCGCAGGGAAAATATGATGCACGTCACACTCCCGCTTCCTGTCGGAGCAAGAAGCGGCCGAAGTGCGGCACGGTGAAGGCGATCTGACCGCGCTCGCCGGAGTACACCAACCCCTTCCTGAGCAGGCTGTCGCGGGCGGGGGACATCGAGGAGGGCTTGCGGCCCAGGTGCTGTGCCACCCGCGCGGTGGCGACCGGCTCGTCGCACCCGCGTGCCACCTCCGCCATCGACTGCAGGTACTCGCGCTCGGCGGGGGTGGCCCGCTCGTAACGCGATCCGAAGAACCCCACGGCGAGCTCCGCCTCGGCCTCCGGCGCGGCGACCCGGACATCGGCCACCTCGATCGGGGAGGCGGGCGCCGCGTCCCAGGCGGCCTTGCCGTATGCCTGCACAAAGTAGGGGTAGCCGCCCGAGGTCTCGAACAGCACGTCCAGCGCGTCGGTCGCGATCGCCGCGTCCTCGCGCTCGATGGGTGCCGTGACGGCACGGTCGGCGTCGCGGCGGTCGAGCTTGTCGATGCGCACGTAGCGGAACAGCCGTTCGGAGTAGGACTTCGACGCGGACAGCACCGTGGGCACGTGCGGCAGGCCGGCACCCACGACCACCAGCGGCGCGCCGGACTGCGACAGCTCGTGGCATGCCGCGCACAGCGCCGAGACGTCGTCGGGCCCCACGTCCTGCATCTCGTCGACGAGCAGCGCCACCCCGGTGCCGACGTCGGCGGCGAGCTCGGCGACGTCGGTGAACAGCTCCACGAGGTCGATCTCGACATCGCCCGAATCGGCCCGTCCGATGGCCGCCGGGACGTCGATGCCCGGCTGCCACCGGTCCCGCAGCTTGGCGCCCTCGGG
>WHSY01000125.1:5882-6461 GCA_009379815.1 Pseudonocardiaceae bacterium | reverse complement strand
CGAAGGCCTCGACCTCACGGTCGCGGCCCGCGAGCTCGGGTGGGCGCTGGCCAGCACCGGGGGCGAACGGATTGCGCACCGGGTCCATGGCATCGGACCGTATCCGGCTCTCTAGCGTCAGCGGCAGATTCGCCGATAGACCGCGATCGGCGTGTCGCAGGGGCAGACCGCGCAGCCGCGCAGTCCTGGCGCGACGACTGGGACAGCAGCCCACAGTTTCGCCGGATCATGCGCGTGATGACCGCTGCGTGGGGCGTCGCGTTCCTGATCGACGCCCCCGCTCGCGTCGTCATGACCCACACGCTGCCGGTGGACAGCGTCCCGCTGCTCAGCGTGCTGTTGCTCGCGGGGATGCTGATCGCGGTGGTGCGGCTGAGCAAGGCCTACGGCAGACGGCTGCCGGCCCGGCAGGAGGCCCACTTCCCAGTAACGTCCTGCGAATTCCGCGTCGCGAGACGGCGATGCCTGTAGAGCTGTCTGCGGTGCTCTAGATAGCCCGCTAGACAGCCGTAGAGAGCACGAGTTTGCGCGCCTCGGCGGATCGCGGGTTGGCTGGGCGTCATGGCGGAGGTGGTGACC
>WHSY01000125.1:0-5872 GCA_009379815.1 Pseudonocardiaceae bacterium | reverse complement strand
CGACTTCCTCCACAAACAAGGGTTCGAGACGGACACGGCAGTGGGCCGGTACGCGACCGGTAACTCCGAGACCGGCATCCGGAACTGGAAGGTTGCCGAGGTGCGGGTGACCTTCGCCGCCCGCGGCGCCGATCGGAGCTCGGCCGTCGAAGGGCTCGGGGCGCGGGTGCAGCCGGCCGAGCAGGCGTTGTCCACCGACGGCGTCGAGGTGCGGTCGCGCCGGATGGCGGTGAACACCGCGTGGGAGGACAACCGCCGAGCCGGATGCCGTGCCCAGCTGACCGTCACGCTGCGGGTGCACCGGATCGAGGCGCTGGAGGGCCTGCTCGACGCGCTGGTCGGCGCGGAACCCGAGTCACTGCACGGGCCGTCCTGGCAGCTCGCCGACGACAGCGAGGCGGTAGTCGTCGCGCAGGAGCGTGCGGTGGCCGACGCGCGGCGCCGCGCGGAGGGTTACGCGGCCGCGCTCGGCAGCAGGCTGGGTCCACTGCAGAGCATCAGCGACACCGGCGTCGAGCGACCGGTGGCGCGGATGGCAGCCGAAACCGGCGGGGGTCAGCCGAACGTGGCCGAACTCGGGCTCGAGCCGACCCCGGTCACCGTCAGCGCCGCCTGCACCACCGTCTGGTCGCTGCTGGACTGACGCCGACGTCCATGAGCTCGACGCGGTGGGGATCGGCCGGCCCGTCGACCCCTGTGACGTCCATGAACTGGACGCGGTGGGGATCCGCCGGCCCGTCGACCCCCGTGACGTCCATGAGCTCGACGCGGTGGGGGTGCCCGCCGCCGGTCACGGGGTGCGGAGCAGCGCCGCGACGCCCTGGCCGCCGGCGGCGCACACCGAGATCAGCCCGGTGGCGGGCTTGCCGGTATCCACGGCACGCTCGTGCAGCAGCGTGGCCAGCGTCGCGACGATGCGGCCGCCGGTCGCGGCGAACGGGTGGCCCGCGGCCAGCGAGGAGCCGGTGACATTGAGGCGGTCACGATCGATCGTGCCCAGCGCCCCGGCCAGCCCGAGCTCGCGCTTGCAGTAGGCCGGATCCTCCCAGGCCTCGAGGGTGGCCAGGACCTGCGAGGCGAACGCCTCGTGCATCTCCACCAGGTCGAGGTCGGCCAGGCCGAGCCCGTTGCGGGCCAGCAGCGCCGGCACCGCGTGCACCGGCGCGGTGAGCAGCCCCTCCCCGCCGTGCACGTAGTCGACCGCCGCGGTCTCGGCGTCGACGAGGTGCGCCAGCACCGGCAGGTCGCGCTGCTTCGCCCACTGCTCGCCGGCCAGCAGCACCGCCGCGGCCCCGTCGGTCAGCGGCGTGGAGTTGCCCGCGGTCATCGTCTCCGATCCGAAGATCGTCCTGAGCTTGCCGAGCTTGTCGACCGAGGTGTCGGGGCGCAGGTTCTCGTCGCGGCGCAGCCCGAGATAGGGGGTGACGAGGTCGTCGAAGAACCCGCGGTCGTAGGCGGCGGCCAGCCGGTGGTGGCTGGCGACGGTCAGCTCGTCGGACTCGGTGCGGCCGACCCCCCACTGCCGGGCGGTCAGCGCCGCGTGCTCACCCATCGACAGGCCGGTGCGGGGCTCGGCATTGCGCGGGATCTCCGGGACGATCTGACCCGGCCGTAGCTTCGTCACGGCGTGGAGCCGGTCGGTCATGCTGCGGGCACGGTTGAGCTCGAGCAGCACCCGGCGCAGGTCCTCGTTGACGGCGATCGGCGCGTCGCTGGTGGTGTCCACCCCGCCGGCGATGCCGGCGTCGACCTGCCCCAGGGCGATCTTGTTGCCGACCAGGATCGCCGCCTCGAGGCCGGTACCGCAGGCCTGCTGCACGTCATAGGCGGGGGTGCGCGGGTCCAGCGCGCTGCCCAGCACGGCCTCGCGGGCGAGGTTGAAGTCCCGGCTGTGCTTGAGCACGGCGCCGGCCGCCACCTCGCCCAGCCGCGCCCCCGCGAGCCCGAACCGGGCGATCAGGCCGTCGAGCGTCGCGGTCAGCATGTCCTGGTTGGACGCCTGCGCGTAGCGGCCATCGGAGCGGGCGAACGGGATGCGGTTGCCCCCGATGATCGCGACCGGGCGGGCGGCGCGGGTCATTGCTTCCTCCTGCTGGCGTCCGGGCAACGAGACCTACTGATCGGTAAGTCTACCGGCGAGTAGGATAGGTGGCCATGACGGACCGGTACTCCAGTTTCGCCCGTTCACCGCTGGGTCGCACGCTCGTGAAGCAGCTGGGCCTGCCCGATCCGCCGCGGCTGCAACGCCACACCCCCGGCCGTCCGGTGCTCGACGGCCCGGTGCTGCTCGGCGAGGCGACCGGGAGCCGTGCCGGCAAGGCGCTCGGCTCGCTGCTGCCCGAGCTCGGCGCGACGGTGCACGCCGACCCCGCCGACGGCGAGCGCTACGCCGCGGTGGTGTTCGACGCCAGCGGCATCACCGGTACCGAGCAGCTGCGCGCGCTCTACGACTTCACCCACCCGGTGATCCGCTCGCTGCGCCCGTCCGGGCGGCTGCTGATCATCGGCGGCGATCCGGGCGCAGCGTCCGGCCCCGGCGAGGCGGCGGCACAGCAGGCACTCGAGGGCTTCGTCCGGTCGGTGGGCAAGGAGCTGCGTCATGGTGCCACCGCGCAGCTGCTTCGCCTGGCGCAAGGCGGCGAGGACGCCGCGGAGTCGACGCTGCGGTTCCTGCTCTCGGCCCGATCGGCCTACGTCTCCGGCCAGGTGATCACGGTCCGGGGCGCCGACCTGCCGGGCACCCAGGACTGGGAGCACCCGCTGCACGGGCAGGTCGCGCTGGTCACCGGCGCGGCGCGAGGCATCGGCGCCGCGATCGCCGAGGTCGCCGCCCGCGACGGCGCGCACGTCGTCTGCCTCGACGTCCCCGCGGCAGGCGACGCGCTGGCCGCCGTCGCCAACCGCGTCGGCGGCGAGGCGTTGCAGTCCGACATCACCGCCTCCGGCGCCCCGGGCCGCATCTCCGAGCACCTGCGGCAACGCCACGGCGGCGCCGACATCGTGGTCCACAACGCCGGCGTCACCCGGGACCGCACGCTGGGCCGGATGAGCGAGGCCGAGTGGGACGCTGTGCTCGGCGTCAACCTCGCCGCGCAGCAGCGGATCACCGCCGAGCTCGTCGACTCCGGCACACTGCGGGCGGGGGGCCGGATCGTCGCGCTGTCCTCGATGGCCGGGATCGCCGGTACGGCCGGGCAGACCAACTACGCGGCATCCAAGGCCGGGGTCATCGGGCTGGTCCGCGCGCAGGCCGCGCAGCTCGCCGATCACCCGATCACGGTCAACGCGGTCGCGCCCGGGTTCATCGAGACCGAGATGACGGCCGCGATGCCGATGCTCCCGCGCGAGGCCGGCCGTCGGATGAACTCGCTGAGCCAGGGCGGGCTGCCCGTCGACGTCGCCGAGACCGTGGCATGGCTCGCCGCCCCCGCCTCGACCGGGGTCACCAGACAGGTCGTCCGGGTCTGTGGCCAGCACCTGCTGGGGGCGTGATGGGCACGATCGAGCTGACCGCGCCACCTGCGACGACGCCGCTGTTCGCGCGCGCGGCGCTCGGAGCGCTATCCGGGCAGCACCGTCCCCCGGAGCTGCCCGACACCGAGCTGGTGCTGCCCGGGCAGGCGGTCGACCTCGACCACCTCGCGGCCTACGCGCGGGTCTGCGGCTTCGACCTCGCCGACCGGCTGCCGCTGACCTACCCCCACGTGCTCGGCTTCGGGCTGCAACTGGCCCTGATGACCGGCGGTGACTTCCCGTTCCCGCTGCTCGGGCTCGTCCACATCCGCAACCGGATCACGCGCCACCGCCCGATCCGCACCGACGAGTTGCTCACCGTGCGGGTGCGCGCGAACGGCCTCGCCGACCACGAGCGGGGCAGCCAGTTCGTGCTGACCACCGAAGTCACCGTGGCGGGCGACCTGGTGTGGTCGGGCGAGAGCACCTACCTGCGCCGCAGCGGTTCGGGCGGCTCCGGCCGCACCCGGGAGGCGACCGAGCCCCCGGCACCGTCAGCGGTGTGGCGGCTGCCCGAGGACACCGGCCGCCGCTACGCCGCGGTCTCCGGCGACCGCAACCCGATCCACCTGCACCGGCTGGCCGCACGCGCCTTCGGGTTCCCCCGCGCGATCGCGCACGGCATGTACACCAAGGCTCGGTGCCTGGCGGCGCTCGGTGCGCGGCTTCCCGAGGAATGCGTGGTCGACGTCGCGTTCGGCAAGCCGGTGTTGCTGCCCGGCACCGTCGGCTTCAGCGTGAGGCCGGTCGACGGCAGTGCCGACCTGGCGTTGCATGGCCAGGACGGCCGCTGCCACCTCACCGGCACCGCCCGCCCGGCCGGCTGAGCCGCCGCGGTCAGCGGTCGCCGAGACGCCCGAGGCCGGTCCAGGCGAAGTCCATGAGGCGATCGGTCAGCGACTCGGCCGTGACGTCGGGCTGCTCGAGACCCCAGTCCGAGAGCGCCTCGGCCGCGCCGACCAGCGCATACGCCGTCGGTGTCGAGTCGGCCTCGGCGCACCCGGCGCGGGCCAGCATCTGCGCGACGACGAGGATCATCTGATGGCGCATCCCGGCGATCTCCTCGGCGAACGCGCCCCCCTGCACCCGGGCCTGCCGGTAGAGCACGATCCAGCCGTCGCGGTAGTCGAGCACGAACCGGAAGAACGCGTGCAGCCCGTGCCAGAGCTGCTCGTCCGGGCGTGACACCTCGCCGACCGCGCCCGCGATGGCCTCCATCAGCCGGCCACCTTCGCGACGGATGCACGCGGTGAACAGGTCCTCCTTGGACCCGAGATAGGCATAGATCATCGGCTTGGACACGCCTGCCCCGTCGGAGATCTCGTCCATCGACGCCGAGTGGTAGCCCCACCGGGAGAAGACCACCACCGCCGCGTCGAGCATCTGCGTCTCGCGCACCTCGCGCGGCAGCCGCCGCCGGGAGGTCCCGGACTTCGCTGGCGTGCTCATCGTTGCAAGTCTACCTACCGGCCCGTAACATTACTCATGAGTAGGTAGGAGGACACCATGGCAGAGATCGACGACATCGATCCCCGCACCCTGAGCCGCGAGGAGTTCACCCGGCTGCTGGGCTCGGTCCAGGGCGGTGGCGACGAGAACCACGTCGCGGACATGGACCCGCAGGTGTTCGCGAGGCTGATCAAGCTCGCGTCGTCCGATCAGATCGACGGTGTGATGGCCGATCCCGCGGTGCGCACGCCGGTGCTGGAGGAGATCTTCCGACGGATGGCGGACCAGTTCCGCACGGACAAGGCGCCGCGCAAGGACTCGGCGATCCACTGGCGAATCACCGGCGGGCCTGACGGCGACGATCTCTACGAGACGTGGATCGCCGGCGGGGAATGCTCCACCAGCAGGGACCAGGCCCACGAACCGCGCACGACGCTGGCCATGTCCGGCGAGCAGTTCCTCAAGCTCGTCTCCGGCAACAGCTCCCCGACGATGATGTTCACGACGAGGAAGCTGAAGCTCGACGGTGACATCGGGTTCGCCGCCAACCTGACCAACATGTTCGACATCCCCAAGGCCTGAGACCGCGAGGAGCCGATGTTCTCCCTGGAGCTGAACGAGGATCAGACCGACCTGCGGGACTGGGCGCACGGCTTCGCGCGCGACGTCATCCGCCCCGCGGCCCACGAGTGGGACGAGCGGGAGGAGACCCCGTGGCCGGTACTGCAAGAGGCGGCCAAGATCGAGCTCTACGGCTTCGAGTCGCTGGCCGGCTTCTGGGCCGACGAGACCGGGCTGTCGCTGCCGATGGTCAACGAGGAGCTGTTCTGGGGTGACGGCGGGATCGGCATGGCGATCTTCGGAACCACGCTCGCGGTCGCCGGGATCTTCTCCGCGGGCACGCCCGACC
>WHSY01000124.1 GCA_009379815.1 Pseudonocardiaceae bacterium | reverse complement strand
GAGCCGCCTGGGGGAATCGAACCCCCGACCTGCTCATTACGAGTTGTGCGGCTCATCATCCGGCGGGGTGCCGCACCGTCGCTGACCAGGGATTGTCTGTCCCGCCCGGACCTCGCTAGACCCCCGGAGACGGCGGGGAACTGCTACTACAACTGCTACCCCGCCAGGGCAACAACCTGGGCAGAGGGCTCGGGCTGCGCGGCATCCCCGGGGCAGCCCTACGGCTGCCCGCAACGCTGTCCCGAGGCCCGGCAGAGGCTCACGGGTCATGGGCGGCCGGAGGCCGTCGCGCAGCGATGCGTAGCACCCTTGACGCGTGAGGGGCCGGGCCGCACGATCGCGCAGCCCGAGCCCGGAGCCGACGACGGTTTCGGTGGTCCGGCCGCTCCTCAGCGACAGTGCACGGCTTCTGCTACCCGCCCCGCTCGGCGCTGGGCTGGCAGCCGGTGACGGGCGCGCAAGATCGCACAGGGACCAGCCTCTCGACGCGCGGCGCCGCCTCGCCCGCGTCGCTGCCGGACGGCCCCGGCCGGCCGGGGCGCGCCGGAGGCTGGCGTCCCGGCCGTGCCGTGGGCCAGTCCGGCCCGTCATCTTCGGGTTCGGCGTCGGCGCCGCGGGTCTCGCCTGGGCTTGTCCCATGTGCCATATCTGTCCGCGACACCACGCAGACCGCCGATCCGGCTGAGCTCGATGCGGGGTCGGTGTGGCAGCCGCGGTTTCCGGGTGCTGAGCTGGTCGGTGCGGCCGCGGACTTGCTGCCGAGCATCGCCCCGGCGGCCGGACGGGCGGCGGGGATCAGTGAGGGGCCGCGCTGGGAGATCGTGGTCTCCCCCGGGGTGCTGCGGGTCCGCACCCGCGACTACGCCAGGGCCGAACGTACCCACGAGCGGCAGTGCCGACACCACCGCGCGGACGTCGACGTGGCCGCCAGCTACCTCGCCGACGGCGAGGAACCGGCCGAGCTGCTGCCCACCCGGGGCACGATCACCGCGTGGAGTCCGCGGTCGCGGGCGCGGATGATCGCTCGGCTGTCGGATCTGGACTACACCCGGCTGTACGGGCACTACCGCAGCTGCACGTCCTGTGGCCGCGACTACGATCCCGACGGCGACCGCTGCCCGGTCTGCAAGACCACGGGCTCGACGCTGACCGACCGCAGCGGTCGACTCCCGGCGATGGTGACGTTGACCTATCCCGGGGACTGGCTCACCGTCGCACCGAACGCCGAGTCCGTCACCGAGCACTTCGCCGCACTGTGCAAGCGCTACGCCCGGGCCTGGGGCGAGGAGTTCATCGGACCGTGGAAGAAGGAGTTCCAGGCACGTGGGGCACCGCATCTGCACCTGTCGACCACTCCCCCGATGGGCTTCACCACGATCACCGACCCCGACAGCGGGCAGCGCCGTGAGGTCGACTTCAAGACCTGGCTGTCGCTGACCTGGGCTGACATCGTCGCCCACCCCGACCCCGAGCAGCGGCGCCGCCACCGGGCCGCAGGCACCGGCGTGGACTACGCCGAGGGCATCCGCCTGACCGACCCCCGGCGCATGGCCGTCTACTTCGCCAAGTACGGCACCGCGGGTGGCAAAGAATACCAACACCGCGTCCCCGACGAGTGGATCGACTGCTACCTGGTCTGCGAGTCCTGCGGCCGCGACTACGATTCCAACCGCGACGAGTGCCCCGACTGCGGCCACCCGGACGCCGAAGTCGTCGAGCAAGGCTCCGCCGGCCGCTTCTGGGGCTACCGCGGCCTACGCCCTGTGCTGGCCGCCCGCCACGTCACACCGCAAGACGGCATCCGCGCCGGACGGATCCTGCGCCGCTGGTACAGGGCCAAGAGACTTACCCGCCGCATCCGCCGGCCCCGACTCGACCAGGCCACCTGCCGCGTCACCTACCGCACCACCACCGTCCGCAAACAGCTGTTCACCGACAACCGTGGCTTCGTGACCGTGAACGACGCCCCCACCATGGCCTCCCAACTCGCCCGCTACCTCACCACCGCAGTCGGGGACCAGTGCCCGGGTGGCGAAACACCCGGACAAGAAGGCCACCAGGCCTGCAGCGGACGGGCCTCGGCGAGCCGATCGGCGAGACGTCAGGCTGGCCGCAACCCATGCAGCTGGGCTGCGCCTCCGGACGCCGTGTCCACTCCATGAGCCTCGGGTGTTCCACCCAATCCGGTCCAATCTGTTCCAAATTGAGACACCTACCGTAAACCCAGACGCCTTACGGTCCACGAAAGTGGTTATCGGTACACGCGAGCGCAAAGAGGCATCCTACCACCGCTACAGTCAGTGAGCAGTCGCCAGCCCCGTCGCTCACTCCGACCCGCCACTCAAGCGTAGCCAGCGCTAATTTCCGGCTCAGCTCGAACTCGAAGGGAAGCCAGGCCAATGTGTGCAGACGCTCAACAACTCGAACTTAAGGACTGGACGATACCCGCTATGCTCCGGCGGCGAACAGAGGAGAACCCACACGGACAGTTCCTGCAGTTCGAGGACACGACTTTATCCTTTGCGGATGTCGCGTACTCCGTTGACCGCCTCGCAACCGGTTTCGCAACCCTTGGCGTTTCCAAGGGCGATCGGGTACTGATCATGATGGATAACTCTCTGGATCTGGTTGTTACGTGGTTTGCCATAAACCGTCTGGGGGCGATTGAAGTACCAGTGAACACAGCAAACAGGGGACGCTTCCTTGAGCACATTATCAATAATTCCGCCGGACGATGGATCGTCGCAGACGAGTGCTATGTCGATGTAATCGAGGAGGTCGCTGGCCCCCTTCCATCGCTCGACTATCTCGTGGTACGCAGGCCTCACGGTAACGCGGACTTGCCGGCGCGTTGGAGAGTTGAAGACTTCGCCCGCCTCTCCAAACATGAGGGAATTCTACCCGACCTCACGGTAACCTATCGCGACATCGGCGCAATTCTTTACACGTCCGGAACTACTGGGCCCGCAAAGGGCGTGCTCATGCCACACGCCCACATGGCCATGATCGCGTATCAAGCAGTTGATATGTTGCGCATCAAGTCCACCGATGTAAACATGGTATGTTTACCACTCTTCCACGCCCACGCCCAGTTTGTCCAAATTCAGGCAGCACTCTACGCCGGCTGCAAGGCCGTTATCTACCCACGCTTCAGCGCGACCCAATGGCTTAACCAGATCCGTCACAGTGGCGCGACTGTGTCGAGCCTACTCGGAGTCATGGCTCAGTTTCTCTGGGCTCAACCCTCCTCGCCGCACGATTCTCATCACAACTGCCGGCGCCTCATCGCGCAGCCGCTACCGTCCGCTATTGCGCAGGTCTTCGAAAGGCGGTTTAAAGTGCGCTGCCTTGAGATTTACGGAATGACAGAGATCGCTATGCCGGTCTCCTCCAGTATCGATGAGGACGTTCGCCCTGGAGCGGCGGGAAAGGTTCGTCAGGACTCTTACGACGTGAACATCGTGCATCCGGAGACAGATGAGGAACTGCCCTCTGGACAGGAGGGCGAGATCGTGGTGCGGCCCAAGGTTCCTTGGACTCTCATGCAGGGCTACAGCGGTATGCCTGAGGAGACGGTGCGTGCCTGGCGCAACTTGTGGTTCCACACGGGCGATAGTGGACGGTTCGACGATGACGGTTACCTTTACTTTGTCGATCGGATCAAGGATCGGATACGACGCCGTGGAGAGAATATCTCATCCTACGAAGTTGAGTCTGTGGTGAACGATTTCCCCGACGTCACGGAATGCGCTGTCGTCGCGGTTCCGGCAGAAGAGGGGGATGACGATATTAAAGCGTGCGTAGTCACAGAGCCGGGCGTGGCTTTCAATCCGGTGACGTTGCTTGATCACTGCCGGGAAAAGATGCCCTATTTTGCCATTCCGCGCTATGTGCAGGTAATGGACGAACTACCCAAGACGCCAACCGGGAAGATTGTAAAGCACGAACTTCGTCGCGGAGGCACCGCTGGAGCTTGGGACCGGGAGAGCGTCGGATACGTGGTGAAAACTAACGCCGGAACCGTCCAACAGTGAGGACATCATGCAATTCTGCACACACTCCATAGCCGTTACAACCACGGACCGATGCGCCGTGCACTGAGAAGAGGTGAACAACCATGTCGGAAACCCAGTGGCGGCCGCCGAACGCCGAACTCGAGCGACGGGTGCTTGCCAAGGTCACGTGGCGGCTTATGCCGCTCCTGATGCTGGGCGTCTTCATTAACTACGTGGACCGCGTAAACATCGGCGTGGCCTCGGTACCGATGTCCGAGGATCTCGGCCTCAGCGCCGCCGCGTTCGGCCTCGCAGCCGGACTGTTCTATCTCGGCTACCTAGTATTCGAGATCCCGAGTAACATCGCCCTGGCCCGTTTCGGCGCCCGCATCTGGCTTGCCCGCATCATGATGACCTGGGGGTTGTGCACCATCGCTCTCGCTTTCACGGCTGGCGAGTGGTCGTTAAACATTTTACGATTTCTAGTCGGTGCGGCCGAAGCCGGCTTCTACCCGGGCGTGTTGCTCTACTTGAGCTTCTGGTTTCCCGCGCGGGCGCTCGCCAAGGCGTACGCACTGTTCACAGCTGGGATTCCCGTGTCCCTCGCCCTAGCTTCGGTCGTCACCGCGGCGCTCCTGCTGCTCGACGGCACCCTCGGGTGGGCTGGTTGGCGGTGGGCTTTCCTCTTGGAGGGAATAGTCCCCATCCTGCTGGCGTTCCTCATGCTTTTCCTGCTCGTGGATCACCCGTCCAAAGCCAAGTGGCTCAGTCCTGAAGAGCGCGACTATCTGGAGGCGCAGGTCACGGTGAGGGGCGCGCACGCGACCGAAGGCGCGGGTCTGCTGATGCGGGTACTGTCGAGCGGGACCGCATGGTTGTTCTCAGTGCTGTACTTCTCAATGACCATCGGTTTTTGGTCGATAACCTACTGGATGCCTCGGATCGTCGGCGAGCGATTCGACATCGATGCGACGCAGGCGGGCTTAATCTCTAGCATCCCGTGGGTCCTCGCCATCGCCGCCATCATCATCAGCCCTCGCACGTCCGCGCGCACCGGCGACCGGCGGTGGCACATGTTCGGGGGCCTCGGCGCGGCCGCCATCGGTCTCTACCTGGGTGCTGCCGCCGATTCACCGGTCCTCGCTCTGATCGGGCTGAGTCTGGGTGCTGCGGGATTCTTCGCTACTATACCTCTGTTTTGGGACCAGGCTGCTAAATTCTTCGCGGGCGCGGCTGCTGTTGTGGCACTGGCAATGATCAACTCACTCGGCAATGTGAGCGGCTTGGTGGGCCCGTATGTCCTGGGGTTCTTCGAAGACCTGACCGGGAGCAACCGGGTCGGCCTCTACATCATGTGCGTTTTCTTCGCCGTCGCGGCGTTCCTGTCCTTTGCGATCACCCGGGTTCCTTCGCGATCAACCTTGGCCCGGCCTGCCGGGGGATAGTTATTCGGAATCCAATCACGTTATTAAACGGTGAAGAATAGAAAGGTTAAATAGAGATGACTACTGGATCTGAACTTGTGGCAATGTCCTTGAGGCAGCACGGGGTGCGCGACTTCTTTTACATCATGGGCGCTCCCATGCTCAGCGTGGAGAAGTCGTGTATGGCGATAGGTATTCGAGGGATCGATGTTCGGCACGAGCAAGCCGCGGCAATGATGGCGCATTCATACGGCCGACTGCTCAACCGCCCAGGAGTGTGCATGGCCGCGTCGGGCCCAGGAACAACGAATCTCGTCACTGGGGTGGCGAATGCGCACGCCGATTCCGCGCCACTTGTGGCGCTAGGCGGCTCAAGTCCCGTTGGTGTCTATGGCCGTGGCGGATTCCAAGAGGTGGACCAGCTGGCTATAATGAAGCCTATCACGCGGTGGGCTGAACGCGTTTACGATCCCGCAAGGATCCCCGAGTATATCGCCTGCGCATTCCGAGAGGCCTCAGGTGTGATGGGCAATCCACCTGGTCCCGTATATCTGGATTTGCCAGGCGATATCCTCTATGGCTCGGCGGACGACGCGCTCGTACAGTTCCCGAATCCCGTCGAGGACCGCGTGAGAGCGATGGCAGACCCTGTTGCGGTCGATCGGGCCGCAGCGCTGATACGGAAAGCTAGCAAGCCCCTAATTATCGCGGGTAGTGGTGTGTTTTGGTCCGATGCGACAGAGGAATTGCAGAAGTTCGCAGAGGCCACCAATATTCCGGTGCTCACGACGCCGCAAGGTCGCGGTGCGATTCCTGAGGATCACGAGCTCGCGCCATGGCAGGCTCGGTCCAAGGCGTTTAGAGAATCTGACGTCCTGGTCGTCGTTGGAACGAGGGCAAACTACATCCTGTCCCATCTGTCGGAGTCTCGCTTCAATAGTGACGCGCGAGTCGTAAACATTAACGTGGACGGGTTGGAGATGCACCGTAATCGCCAGCCAGATGTCAGTCTGATCGGCGATGCGAAGCGCGTGTTGCAGCAGATTCTCGATCATTTCGGAGAGGAGCCGTTGGAGCCCGCTTGGGCGGATTGGGTGAAGGCTCTCACTAGCAATCACCAGGAAAGAAATATCAAAAACGAGGAGGCGATGTCCACGGATGCCGTTCCTGTTCATCCATTGCGGCTCTGCAAGGAAGTCCGAGACTTTGCCGGACGTGATGCAGTCCTTGTTGTCGATGGCCAAGAGATCTTGACCTACGGCAGGCAGTCTATCCCGACATATACACCAAGGCGCAGGCTGAACTCGGGAGTGTTCGGCACGATGGGTGTCGGGTTGCCTTTTGGGGTAGGGGCTAAGGTGGCCAAACCGGATGCGCAGGTAATCGTACTACATGGTGACGGATCGTTTGGCTTGGCTGCGATGGAGCTCGATACTGCTGCGCGCCACAACATCGCGATCGTTGTCGTCATCAGTCTCAACGGTGGTTGGACCGCCGATCCGCAGGGCGATAAACCCGGCCGGTATCTTGGTTATACGCGCTTTGACGAAGTAGCGAAGACGCTGGGATGTCATGGAGAGTATGTTGAGAATCCTGCAGACATTCATGGAGCGCTCCAGCGTGCGACCGCGAGCGGCAAGCCTGCCGTGGTCAACGTGCGGACAGATGGCAATGCTCAGGCCAGCACCATACCCTTTACAGCGTACACAACATAATGTCCCTGACCCGCAGATCCGTCGAGCCCGACAACTCATGGGTATATGAATTAATTGGCGAGCTTTCCGTCGAATTGATTTATCGAATCCCTGACAAAGTTATGCACAGCATGCTGATAGCGAGTGCAATGGTCGCTGCCCTGCTGCCCTGCCTGTCTCTACTAAACTGACGCCATCGAGTTCTACTAAGGTTTTCGCTCGCCCAGGCTACCCCCTGTGCGCAAGATAGGACGACGGCGGTAGTTCCCAGCCTGAAGCCGAACGAGGTGCTAAGTAGTGGGTTATGACAACAACTCCGTACATGAGATATTGCAAGGGGCTTACGCGGAAGGTCGGAGGTCTCTGACGGCGGCGGAGGGCCATTACGTTTGCGAGGTCTACGGCATCTCGACCCCCGGCGAGGGCCTCGCCACCTCCGCCGAGGAGGCTGTCGCGATCGCTACGGAACTCGGCGGACCGGTCGTTCTGAAGATTGTCTCGCCGGACATACTGCACAAGACCGAGGCCGGCGGTGTGCTCGTCGGGCTCGAGGACGGCGAGGCGGTGCGCAACGGGTTTGATCGGATTCAGGTCAAGGTCAGGGCGTACGATCCCGCGGCGGCGATCGACGGCGTGCTGGTGCAGCAAATGCTCGCGGGCGGTCAGGAGGTGATCATCGGCGCCACCACCGACCCAACCTTCGGCAAGCTCGTGGTGTTCGGGTTGGGCGGCGTGCTCGTCGAGGTGTTGGAGGACGTCACCTTCCGGCTCGCCCCGGTCGACGCTGTACAGGCCCGGTCGATGCTCGACGACATCGCCGCGGCCGAGGTGATCCGGGGAGCCCGCGGTGCCTGCCCGGTCGACGCCGACGCGCTGGCCGACGTCATCCGTCGGCTGTCCGACCTGGTCAGCGACTTCCCCGAGATCCGCGAGGTGGACCTGAACCCGGTCTTCGCCCGGCCCGACGGCGCCACCGCCGCCGATGTGCGCATCCTGCTGGAGACCGGGGGGGTCGTGCAGCGCGAGCAGCACTCGCCTGACGAGATCCGGCGGGTGATGAACCGGTTAATGAAGCCGCGCGCGGTGGCCGTGATCGGCGCGTCCAACGAGGACGGCAAGATCGGCAACTCGGTGATGAAGAACCTCATCAACGGCGGATACGCGGGCGAGATCTATCCGGTCAACCCCAAGGTCGAGGAGGTGCTGGGCCACAAAGCCTACCCCCGGATCGGCGACGTTCCCGGCGAGGTGGACGTCGCGGTGTTCACGGTGCCGGCGAAGTTCGTCGTCGGTGCCGTACGCGAGGTCGGCGAGAAGGGCGTGCCAGCCGCGGTGCTGATCCCGTCGGGCTTCGCCGAGACCGGCAACGTCGAGCTCCAGGAGGAGCTGGTCTCGGTAGCCCGCGAGCACGGTGTTCGGCTGCTCGGCCCCAACATCTTTGGCTACTACTACACCCACGAGAACCTGTGCGCCACGTTCTGTACGCCCTACGGGGTGAAGGGCGGCGTGGCGCTGACCTCGCAGAGCGGCGGGATCGGCATGGCCATCCTCGGCTTCTCCCGCACCACCCGCACCGGGGTCTCGGCCATTGTCGGGCTAGGCAATAAGTCCGACGTGGACGAGGACGACCTACTAACCTTCTTCGAGAACGACGACAACACGACTGCCATCGCGATGCACCTGGAGGACCTCAAGGACGGCCGCGCATTCGTCCGCGCAGCGCAGCGCACGACTCGCACCAAACCGGTCGTCGTGCTCAAGGCCGGCCGGACCGAGCTCGGCGCCCGGGCCGCGAGCTCGCACACTGGTGCACTGGCTGGCAATGACAAGGTCTACGACGACATCCTGCGCCAGGCCGGTGTGGTGCGCGCCTACGAGCTCAACGACATGCTCGAGTACGCACGCGGACTCCCGGTACTGCCCACCCCACAGGGTGAGAACGTCGTGATCATCACAGGCGCCGGCGGATCCGGTGTGCTGCTGTCGGACGCCTGCGTGCTCAACGAGCTACGGCTGATGAACATCCCACCTGATCTCGATGAGTCGTTCCGGCGGTTCATCCCCCCGTTCGGTGCCGCGGGCAACCCGATCGACATCACCGGCGGCGAACCCCCCAGCACCTACGAAGCGACGATCCGGCTCAGCCTGGAGGATCCGCGGGTCCACGCGCTGATCCTCGGGTACTGGCACACCATCGTCACTCCTCCGATGATTTTCGCCGAGCTCGCCGCCAGGGTGGTCGAGGAGGCCAGGGCCAAGGGCATCGACAAGCCCGTCGTGGCATCCCTGGCCGGTGACACGGAGGTCGAACAGGCTAGCGAGCATCTGTTCGACCATGGCATCGTTGCCTACCCCTACACCATCGAGAAACCGGTCAGCGTCCTGGGCGCAAAGTACCGATGGGCGCGATCGGCCGACCTTATCTGAACCTGAGCGGGGGGCTCGGTAGCCGAGGCCGGCGAGCCAGAAGCGGTGGTGTCGCACGCCGCCCTACTTCTCCAACTGGCCGTGGCGTCTGCTCGCTCAAACGACGACGGTGACGTGGCGTATGGAGAATCTGGGCGGGCGGGCGATCAGCTCGGTATCGACCGCTACGACTACGCAGGTCAAGGCCACGCACCTAGCCTAGGCTAGGCTAGGCTAATTGGACCAGCACATGCACCCCACTGCGACGCTGACTGTGGCTGCCCTGAGGCGGAGGTCGTCGAGCTCGGCTCCACCGGCCGGTTCCTCCGGGTTCAAGGGCGGCCGCAGGTCGTCGCGCAGCGATGCGAAGCACCCTTGGCGCTGGAGGGGCCGGGCCGGACCATCGCGCAGCCCGAGCCCGGGGCTGCCCTCGCGGGGGTTACACCTCGGGGCCGGTGCTGGTGCGTGCCGTGTCGAGCTCATGGCCGTCTCGTTGGGCCTGCGCAGTAGTGGTTCCGTTGAGCAGCTCCTGGGCTCGTAGTGCGATGAGGCGTAGGACTGCCGCGCGTTCGTCGTCGCTGGCGCGGGTCGTGGTGGTCTGCCCGGGCCAGACGCGGTAGAGCAGGCCAGGCTCGCCGATGAAGTAGCCAGAGCTGACCGCGTTGAGTGCGAGGAGAACGCCGGTGTCCTCGGAGGTGGTTACGGCCATCCAGCCGCCGAGTGCGACCAGGATCTCGTGTCGCACGCATAGCGAGGCTGGGTGGACTTGCGGCTCGTCGTGGTGCTGCCAGTAGGGGAGCAGCGCGCCGATGGGGATCGGGCCGGGGTCGGGATTCTCCGGGAATCGGGTCGTCGTCCCGTCGGGGTGGTAGTTCACGACCCGCGAGATCGTGTACGCAATGTCGGGCGCGGCGTCGAGCATCGCAATGTCTCGCCGGAGGGCGCCGTCGGTGAGCACGTCATCGGCGTCGAGAACTTTGACCAGCGATCCACTCGCGCGGGCAAGGGCCAGGTTGCGGGCGAGCGCTTGTCCGCCCCATCGCGAGCTAACTCGCAGGCTGATGCGCTCGTCGGCGGGCACGTGGCCGTCGAGGTCACCACCTTCTGGGCCGTCTTGCTGGATGAGCCATTCCCACTCCCAGCCCGGCGGCAAGGTCTGTGCTTCGAGTGACTTGTAGGTCTCACCGAGGTATTCAGCCCGCGGCGCGTAGACGGGCGTGATGATCGAGATGCGCCGGTTGCGGATCATGCGGGCTCGCCCAGCGGCACCTGCTGGGTGTGCTCGATGGCGTAGCGGTCGGTCGAGGCGGTGATGTCTGCCGTCTCGACCGGAGTCTCGCCGGCCCAGTGGGTGCGGGTGATGTGAAAGACCGGGGTGCCGGCGGTGACCTGTAGCTCGCGGGCCTCGACCGGTGTGGGCATCCGCGCGCTCACGGATTCATGCACGTGGGTCACGTGAATGCCGATGTGGTCGAACCGGGCGACGACGCCGTCTCGACCGACCGGGCCCTGCTCGGGGACCTCGATGGCGGTGCCGCGGGTCAGCGTCAGGGACTCCCACTGGACGCTCAGCTGTACCGGCTCACCGTCGGCGTAGAAGGTGTAGCGGGTCCGCGAGACCGGAGCTCCGGGCTCGATGCGAAGCCTGTGGGCGACACTCTCGGGCGCGTCGGCCTTCTCGGTGTCGTGGCTGACGGTGCTTTCCACGTTCGCCGCGGCAGCCTCGGCCATGAACGGCGGGGTGATGTCGACCCCGCGGCGGTAGCGCTCGGTGCTCAGCCGCAACAGCGGCCGGCGGGTCTTGACGAAGGAGCCGCGGCCGTGCTCGACGAGCACCAGGCCCTCGGTGACCAGCACTCGGACGGCCTTGTTGATGGTCGGCCTGCTCAGGTTGAACTGCTCGGACAGGTATGTCTCGCTGGGCAATGGGTCGCCAGGGCGGAGCTCTCCGTCCGTGATCATCTGGCGGAGACGGTCTGCCACCTGCTCGTAGCGAGCCTGCGGCGGCGTGATGTCCATGATCCTCTCGCTTCTCTCGCGCTACTGAACCGATCTCGACGGAACACGTATTACGTCTGAGGCTATGCGGTGCTACAGTCCACGTCGACGGAGCACGTACTACGTGCTACGACTCCGACCAGGGAGAGAGCAGTGATCCAGAACTTCAAGATCGACCAGGCTGCGACGTTCGACTACGTGCGGCTGCTGTCGATGGAGCCCAAGACCGCGTTCGGTGATCAGTTCCGGCAGGAGACCACCAAGGACGGGGTGCCGAAGTGGGAGGCCCAGCTGGTGGCGGGTTTCCGGCAGTTCGGTAAGACGCAGAACGAGATCATCAAGGTGGGTATCAGGCTGGCCAGGCGCCCACCGTCGAGCAGTGGATGGCCACCTACCTCGACACGATCGCTG
>WHSY01000123.1 GCA_009379815.1 Pseudonocardiaceae bacterium | reverse complement strand
ACACGGCGGGCATCGACTGGATCGAGCTGTTCCTGCAGGTCGGCATCGCGGCCACCGGCATCGGCATCGCCGCCCGCCGCATCCTGCCCCGGAGCTTCACTGAGCAGGCGCGCTACCGTGGCGGGTGTGACCGGCGAGCTGGAGCCGCGGGACCTGCGGGTGTCGGGTGCGGGTGTCGGGCGCAGGTGGGCGACGCGCTGCTCGACTTCACCGAGGCCGAGCTCACGTCTGCGACCACCACGATCGAGCTCAGCCGGGGAGTCGGCGACACCGTGCTCGTCGTCCCGGAGGGTGCCACCGTCGACGCGGATGCGGTCCAGACGGCCGTGGGTCAGGTGAAGGACAAGACGGTGCGGCGCCGCGGTCCGGGAACCCACCACTTCGTCGTCCGCGGCACCAGCAAGCTGGGTGACATCCGGATCATGCATCCGCGCGCGTGGCACCTCGGCCCGTTCACCGTGCACCGCCCGTTCCGCATCACCTGGGGGCGCAAGCCGTCGTCGTGAACCCGACCCGTCGGCCGGTAGGCTGGCCTTCCCAATCCATGACGGGAGGGTGGATCCGTGGAGTTCGAGCTCGAGCGGGACGCGTTCGCCGATGCCGTGGCCTGGACCGCCCGCGGGCTGCCGAGCCGGCCGGTGGTGCCGGTGACCGCCGGCGTGGTCCTCGAGGTCACCGACGGGGCGCTGCTCGTGTCCGGCTTCGACTTCGAGGTCCTCAACCGGATCGAGGTGCCGGTCACCGACAAGTCCCCTGGCCGGGTCCTGGTGTCCGGCCGGCTGCTCGCCGAGATCGCCCGCGCGCTGCCGCCCAAGGACGTGCGGGTGGCGGTCGAGGGCAACCGGCTGGCGGTGCGATGCGGCTCGGCCCGGTTCAACCTGCCGCTGATGCAGGTCGAGGACTACCCCGTGGTACCCGAGTTGCCCGCTACCTCGGGAACCGTGCGCGGCGACGTCTTCGCCACCGCGGTCGCGCAGGTGACCACGGCGGCCAGCCGCGACGAGACGCTGCCGATGCTCACCGGCGTCCGGATGGAGGTCACCCCCGACGAGCTGATCTTCGCGGCCACCGACCGCTACCGGCTCGCCGAGCGTCACGTGCCCTGGCAGCCCTCCGACGACGTGGCGTCCCGGAGCGTGATCATTCCGGCGAAGACGCTGTCGGACGCGGCGAAGTCGCTGGGTTCGGCCAGCGACGTGGTGCTGTCGTTCGGGTCCGAGGGCGGCGGGTTCATCGGGTTCTCCGCCAACGGGCGCCAGACCCTGACCCGGCTGCTCGACGGCGAGTTCGTCAAGTTCGCCTCGCTGTGGCCGACCGAGTCGACCACCACGGCCGAGGTGGAGATCGCGCCGTTCGTCGACGCGGTCAAGCGGGTGTCACTGGTCGCGCAGCGCTTCGCCCCGGTGCGGATGTCGTTCGACGAGAACCGGGTGCAGCTGTCGGCGGAGGCCGAGGACGAGTCCAGCGCGGAGGAGGAGCTGGAGGTGGGCGTGACCGGGGAGCCGCTCACGATCGGCTTCAACGCCGGCTACCTGCTCGACGGGCTCACCGCGGTCAAGGCCCCACGGGCCACCCTGTCGTTCACCACGCCGGCTCGCCCGACCGTGATCACGCCGGTCACGGGTCTGGCGGACCCCGACACCGCGAACAGCACGGGGGAGCAGACCTACCGCTACCTCGTCATGTCCATGCGGCTGCGTGGCTAGCGCCCTGTGAGTGGTGATGCGAGCCCGGGCTCGCATCACCACTCACGACCTGTCCACAGCCGCGATCTCGGATCACCCACTGCGGGTGGCACCTG
Source organism: Pseudonocardiaceae bacterium (assembly GCA_009379815.1). GTDB lineage: Bacteria > Actinomycetota > Actinomycetes > Mycobacteriales > Pseudonocardiaceae > WHSY01. The sequence goes on along the minus strand of WHSY01000123.1, from coordinate 10,337 downwards.
GGGCGTTCAGAACCACCATGCGCCGAGCAGGCCCGGTGCGACGGCGACGGCGCTGAACCGGGCGAAGCGCCCGACCAGGCCGGTTGCCAGGAACACCGTCAGCCGCACCTGTGCCCACCCCGCGACCAGCGCCGTGGCGGCGAACGGCGGCAACCCGACCGACGCGCTGGTCAGCAACACCGCGACGGTCCACACCGGACGGTGCTCGGCGGTGTGGTGGAACCGGTCGTGCATCCGCCCCAGCCAGGCGGACCACCGCCCGGCGCCGCGGCGCCCGGAGCGCCGGTGCAACCAGTCCGGCAGCCGTAGCGAACCACGCCCGGCGAAGTAGAACAGGGTCTTGCCCGTGAGCTGCCCGGCTGCGGCGGCCAGCCCGAGCAGCCACCAGGCCAGCTGCGGCCGCTGGCTGACCAGCCCGACGAGGTAGAGCTCGATGTTGAAGACGGGGATCAGCGCGGAGACCGCGCTGTAGCCGAAGGTGACGGCGATCCACTCCACGAGCGGTCACGCCTGCGGTGCGGGGGCGGGTGACGGTGCGGAGTGGGCGTCGAGCACGGCGCAGCCGGACAGCGTGCGCGGCACCGGTAGTCGGGATAGCCGCGCGGTGCTGTACGCCTTGACGGCCAGCACCGCGAGGGCGAGTAGCGTGGCTGCGCCCATCGCCCCGGTCAGCAGCACGACGAGCACCACGGCGCCGGTGTTGGTCGCCTTGCCCACCGGCGACCAGTTGAGCCGGAACACCGTCGCGTCCACCAGGAAGAAGTAGTTCGGCGACAGCAGCGACCAGTTGCGGAACGCCAGCGTGAGGTGGGCGTCGAGCACCGCGAACTGCAGCAGGAACACGCCCGCGGGCACCACCGTCGCCGGGTGCCAGGTGACGTAGGTGACGACCACCAGGCATACGCACAACCGATCGGTCAGTACGTCGAGCACCGCCCCGGTGCGGGTCTCGCGGTGGATCAGCCGGGCGAGCAGTCCGTCGGCGATGTCGCCGATCCAGTAGCACAGCAGCGCCGCGAGCAGCAGCATCTCGCCGCGCTCGACGATCGCCGCGCCGCACAGCACGACGGTGCCTGCGGTGCGGACGCCCGTGATCACGTTGGGCGCGGTCCACCAGACCTCGCCCACTGCGGCCGTGCACCCCCGGTGCCCGCACGGGGCGACCAGGTGCGTCATCGTCGCCACCCCCCGAATCGGTCCAGGGCGCCGAGACTACCGCGCGCCGCACGGCGCGATGGTGGGGATGAGTAACGCTACCGATGCCTGCTGCGCTGCGACCGGCCACGATGTGGTCATGAGCGAACCGGCACGCCCCGACGGCCCGGCGTTGGACGCGCTGGCGGGTGAACTCACCGCGATGGGTGAGCGCCTCGCCGGCATCGGTGCCGAGCTGCACCGGCTGCAGCAGGTCGACGCCGCGTCACCGCAGCAGGCCCCGCAGCAGGCACGGCCCCCGGCCGAACCGCCGCAGCCGGCGGACCGACCACGACGGCCGGGGCTGCTGGAGCGTGAGGGCGCCGGCAGCCGGCTGTTGGCGTGGGTCGGCGGCGCGGTGACCCTGCTCGGCGTGCTGCTGCTGCTCGTGCTGGCGGTGCAGCGCGGCTGGCTCGGCCCGTTGCCACGGGTCGTCGGTGGCGCGTTGCTGGGCCTCGCGCTGCTCGGCGTCGGGCTGCGGGTGTACCGCATGCCGGGCGGCCGTGCGGGCGGTGTCACGTTGGCCGCAACCGGTATCGCGGCGCTCTATCTCGACGTCGTCGCGGCCACGGTGCTCTACGGCTACCTGCCGACCATCGCCGGCCTGCTCGCCGCGGTGGTCGTGGCCTGCAGCGGGCTCGCGCTGGCGAACCGGTGGCGCGCGGAGCCGCTCGGGGTCGCCGTGGTGGCCGGTGCCGCGGTTGCCGTCCCCGTGTTGACCGGCCTCGACGCGGTGCGACTGCTCGGCTTCCTGCTGGTGCTACAACTCGCCGCCGCCCCGGTGCAGCTGGCGCGCGGGTGGCGGGCATTGACCGTTGTCGCCGCCGTGCCGCCGCTGGTGGCAGCGGTGGCACTGGATGCTGCCGCCGCGCTCGGCGGCGTCGACACCGCGACGGCGGTCATGGTGCCGGTGGCGACCGCCGCTGGGCTGGCCGTCGCGGTCCTGGGGTCGGGGCAAGCACAGCGTTCGGGGCAAGCACAGCGTTCGGGGCAGGCACAGCGTTCGGGTCAAACCCAGCGCCGCGGGGAGCACGGCGTCGCGACACTCGCGGTGCTCGCGACGGCGCCGGTCCCGCTGCTGCTGCTCGCGCCCTCGATGTCGCGGGCTGCGGGCACTGCGGTGGTGATCGTGCTCGCCGCGACGCTGCTCGCGATGTGGGTGGCGGTCCGGTCCGGCGGTGCAGCGCTGACGCGGTCGTTCGGCGCGCTCGCAGGCGGGCTCGCCGCGCTGGCCGCCTTCGAAGCCACCGCGCTGGCGCTGCAGGGTGCGACCTTCGCGGCGACCACGCTGGCGGAGGCGATCGCGCTGTGCCTGGTCGCCGACCGGCTGCGCAGCACCACCATGCTCGTCCCCGCCGCCGGCTTCGGGCTGGTCGGCACCGTGGCGGCACTGACCGCGGCGGTCCCGCCGCAGGTGCTCGCCGGGTTCCCCGCCGCGCCGTACGTCGCCGCGGGGCGCGCCGACACCGCCTCGCTGGTCGCCGGTGCCGGTGTCGGCGTGCTGCTCGCGGCCCTGGCGCTGGCGGCCCCGTGGACCGTGCACCGGCTCGGGCTGCCGCCCGACCGCGGCGCGCGCCTCGCGCTGTGGACCACGGGCGGGCTGGGCGTGCTCTACGGCGCGGCCGCGACGACGCTGGCGCTCACCCTGCTCGTGCTGCCGAGCCGCACCGGGTTCCTCACCGGGCACGTCGTGGTCACGGTGTCCTGGACGGTGGCGGCGCTGGTACTGCTGGCGCGCGGGCTGACGTCGCTGCCGCTGCGGGCCGCCGGGATGGGCCTGGTCGCGGCCGCGGTCGCCAAGCTCGTGCTCTTCGACCTGGCGACGCTCGACGGCTTCGCACGGGTGGTCGCCTTCCTCGGCGCAGGGCTCGTGTTGCTCACGGCGGGAGCACGCTACGCGAAGCTGGTCGCGCGAGGACCTCAGCCTGCGACCCGCGACGCGGCCGCCCGGAGCTCGGCATGAGCTCGCCCGGTATCGGCCCTGGTGCAGGCACCGTCGGCGACCACCTGCTGTCCCGCCACCCAGACGTCGGACACCGCCCGTGCCCCGCCGCCCCAGACCAGGTTCGCCAGTAGCTGCCCGTCCGGAACGTCGAGCCCGCGGGCGAAGGCCGCACCGTCCACCCCGACGTGGACCAGGTCGGCCCACGCCCCGGGCCGCAGGACGCCCAGATCGTCCCGCCCGATCGCGGTGGCGCCGCCGCGGGTGGCCAGCAGCAACGCCTGCGCCGCGGTGAGGGCGGCCGCGTCACCGGCACCGAGGCGGGCCAGCTGCGCGGCGAGCCGGACGTCGGACCACAGGTCGAGGTCGTCGTGCGAGGCGGGTCCGTCGGTCCCCAGCCCCACCGGCACCCCCGCCTCGCGCAGGTCGAGCAGCCGCGCGGTGCCGGACGCGAGCTTGGCGTTCGACACCGGGCAGTGCGCCACCCCGGCGCCGCTTCGCGCCAGCACCGCGAGGTCGGCGTCCGAGAGCTGGACGGCGTGTGCGGCGAGCACCCGTGCCCCCTCGCGCAGCACGCCGAGCCGTTCCAGCAGCAGCGGTACCGAGCCGTGCTCGGCGCGCAGCTCGACGTCCTCACCTGCCGACTCCGCGACGTGGATCTGCAGCAGCGCGCCGCGTTGCTGGGCCGCCGCCCCCGCGGCGGCCAGCGCCTCGGCCGGCAGCGTGTACGCGGCGTGCGGGCCGTACCCGAGCTCGATCCGCCCACCGGGGCCCGACACCAGCCCGGCCGAGTCGATCCGCGCGCTGATGTCGTCGAGCATCTGCTGCCAGGTGCCCAGCCGTTCCCAGCCGGGCACCGCGATGACCCCGGGGGTGACCACCGCACGGCTGCCCGCGGCGAGCACCGCGTCGATCACCGCGTCGGTGTGGAAGTACATCTCGACGCTGGTCGTGATCCCCGCTCGCAGCATCTCCAGGCAGCCCGCGAGGACTCCTGCACCCGCGTCCGCCGCCTCCAGCCGGCCCTCGGCGGGCCAGACCACCTCGGTCAGCCACCGCATCAGCGGCAGGTCACCGCCCAGGCCCCGCAGCACGGTCATCGCGGTGTGGGCGTGGGCGTTGACCAGCCCGGGCAGCAGGATCCCGGTCAGCGTGCGGGTCCTCGACGGTGCGGCCGGGGCGCTGGCGGCGGGCCCGACGTGGCGGATCCGGCCGTCGCCGCCGACGTCGATCACCGCGTCGCGCAGCACGCTGCACCGCTCGTCGCAGGGCAGCACGACGGGGGCGGCGAGCCGGACGGTCGCTTCGTCGGTCATTGGATCTCCGGTCCGGGCTCGGGTGGGGCGGGTACGGGCTGGTGACGCAGCAGCGACGCCAGCGGCCGCAGCGGCGCGAGCCAGGCGCCTTCCGGCGGCAGCGTCTCCAGGGTGATGCGGGGCAGCGGCTGCAGGAACAGCCCGTCGATGTCCTCCAGGTCGACGAACTCGAGCAACTCGGAGTTGACGGCGAACGAGGCGTGCTCGCGGAAGCCGAGCACGGTGACCCCGACTCCCCGGTCGACGAGCTCCTCGAGCGGGTCGCGGAACGCCCTGCTGTCCCCCGAGGCCACCACGACGCGACGCAGCACCCCCTGCTCGCCGCGGGCGCGGATGTGGTCGAGCATCTCATCGTCGATGTCGGAGTCGTCGACCTTCGGTTTGGCGAAGACGGCGAACCCGGTGTTGCGCAGCGCTTCCACCCAGGGGCGGACGAAGTCCGTGCTGCCGGGCGCGACGTTGGTGAAGACGGTCGCCTCCGGTGCGGTGTCCTCGGTCGCGTGGCCCAGCAGCCACCGGCCCAGCGCATCGAACCGCGGCCGGGACGCCGAGCTCGGTCGGCCGCCGAGGATCGAGCCCAGGCTCATGTCGATGTTCGGGGCGTCCCAGACCAGCAGGGTGACCGGATCGGGGGGCAGCGCAGCCGAGTTCATGCCGACCGATCCTGCCAGCCGCACGGCTCGCGGCGGGTGAAGCGCAGGTCACGGACGACGCGACCCTCGTCGAGCGCCCGCTGCTCGAACTTCGACACCGGGCGCCAGTCCGGCCGCGGCAACCATCCCTGGGCCGACACGTTGCGCAGACCCGGTTCGGCCTCGCACACCGCGAGCATCTGCTCCGCGTAGCCCTCCCAGTCGGTGGCCAGGTGCATCGCGCCGCCGGCTTCGAGCCGCGACGCCACCAGCGCGACGAACCCGGGCGCCACCAGCCGGCGCTTGTGGTGGCGTCGCTTGGGCCACGGGTCGGGGAAGAATGCCCGCACCTCGCGCAGCGTCCCGGGGGCGACGTGGCGGGCGAGCAGATCGAGCGCGTCACCGCGCAGCAGCCGCAGGTTGTCGATGCCGGTCGCCTCGATGCGCAGCAGCAGCTGGGCCAGGCCCGGCTTGTAGACCTCGACCGCGAGGTGGTCGAGCTCGGGGTGCGCCGCGGCCACCGCCGCGGTGGACTCGCCCATGCCGGAGCCGACCTCGAGCACGATCGGGGCGCGGCGGCCGAACCACCGCTCGACGTCGAGCGGGCCCTCGGGCAGCTCTGCGACCTGGCGGCCGAGTCGTGGCCAGCGGGTGTCCCAGGCGCGTTGCTGCCCGGTCGTCATCCGCTCGCCGCGCTGCGCGTAGCTGACGATGTGGGGCATGGGCGGGTCCGGCACACCCCCAGCTTCGCCCGTCCGGCCCGGCCCGCCGCACCGGGGTCGGGTTCCCCGGTCCTCGACGGGCACCCGCACGCGACGAGCGCGGCCGACGCTCGGGACTATGCTGCCCGAGCAGTCACCGACGAGGATCGTGAGGAGCCGGGGCGCAGCACATGTCCGGAGAGTGGTTCGAGAGCGTTGCCGAGGCCCACCGGCGGGCGAGGAGGCGACTTCCCAAGTCCGTGTACGGGGCGCTCGTCGCGGGCACGGAGCAGGGTCTGACGCTGCGCGACAACATCGGCGCGTTCGGCGAGCTGGGGTTCGCACCGCACGTCGCCGGGTTGCCCGGGCAGCGTGAGCTGTCGACCTCGGTGCTGGGTCAGGAGATCTCGCTGCCGGTGTTGATCTCTCCGACCGGGGTGCAGGCCGTGCACCCCGAGGGCGAGGTCGCGGTGGCGCGGGGTGCGGCGATGGCGGATACCGCCATGGGGCTGTCCGCGTTCGGCAGCAAGCCCGTCGAGGACGTCGTGGCGGCCAATCCGAGGACCTTCTTCCAGACGTACTGGGTGGGCGACCGGGAGGAGATCCTCGCGCGTTCGCAGCGCGCCAAACAGGCCGGGGCGAAGGGCCTGATCATCACGTTGGACTGGACGTTCTCCCACGGCCGTGACTGGGGCAGCCCGCCGATCCCGGAGAAGATGGATCTTCGCGCGTTGCTGCGGTTCGCGCCGGAAGGACTGGTTCGGCCACGATACGTGCTCGCCTTCCTGCGCAGCGGTGGCCTGCCCGATCTGATCGTCCCGAACGTCGGCGGGCCCGGCCGGCCGGCGCCGACCTTCTTCGGCGCCTACGGCCAGTGGATGCACACTCCGTTGCCGTCCTGGTCGGATCTGGGTTGGCTGCGCGAGCAGTGGGACGGCCCGTTCGTCGTCAAGGGGATCACACGCCCCGACGACGCCCGGCGCGCGGTCGACATCGGCGCGACGGCGATCTCGGTGTCGAATCACGGGGGCAACAATCTCGACTCCACCCCCGCCTCGATCCGCATGCTGCCCGGGATCGTCGACGCGGTCGGAGACCAGATCGAGATTCTGCTCGACGGCGGGATCCGGCGCGGCGGCGACGTGGTCAAGGCGCTCGCGTTGGGCGCCAGGGCGGTGATGATCGGCCGTGCCTATCTGTGGGGCCTGGCCGCCAACGGTGACGCGGGCGTCAAGAACGTCTTCGACATCCTGCGCAGTGGTATCGACTCGGCGCTGCTGGGACTCGGGAAGGCCTCCGTGCACGATCTCGGTCGCGAGGACGTGATCATCCCCGAAGGTTTCACCCGGACCGCGGCCAGCGCAGCGTACTCGTGAAGCGCCCCCGTGCCCGTGCTCGCGCCGACCGGCGCAGCGCTCACTGCTGCGGCCCGGCCTCGATCACCGGGCGGGACTGCGGGGTGTGCGCGTGGGGTGCGCCGACGTGCTGGCCGTAGTGATCGTAGTGCCCGCCCTGCTGCTGGCGTGAGTTCTCGATCTGCTGGCTCATCTCGTCGGCGAGATCCTGCTCGCGACGCTTGGACCGGATCCGGGCCAGCATCAGCATCGTGCTGCCGTGTGCCGCGCCGAGGACGAGCAGCACCACACCGAGCTTGGTCACCAGCGTCTGGAGTACGCCCTCCACCGGCACCTCGATCGTCGAGATCAGTGCCAGCACGCCGAGCACGACCAAGTGGAACAGCACCGCGAGCAGCCGGTTCACCGACCGTGCGGTCCGCTCGTCGTTGAACACCTCCTCGAGGAAGCTCTCCCCGGTGCGGATCAGGATCTGTCCCACCAACACCGTCAGTGCGATGCCGAGGAGGAGCAGGAGCACGTAACTGCCGAGCGGTTCGGCCACCGCCGTCACTTCCCTTCCGAACGCGTTCGAAATCAACGATCCTGCCTGGCGTTGTCCGCGTCAACCGGAGCGGGTGGTACGTGCTTGGCGGGGCAGTGGCGCGAATTGTCACAGATATGCCTATGGCCCGAACGATGGCCCGAACGATGCGGCGCGACGGCGCGGTACCGGGATAGGGTTACGCGACGTGACCGCTGTCGACCCCGACTTCCTCGCCCTCCCGCTGCACGCGGTGGCCGACGCCGCGCTGGCGCGAGCCCGCTCGCTCGGGGCCGAGCACGCCGACGTGCGCGTCGAGCGGATCACCAGCCAGGCACTGCGGCTGCGCGACGGCTCGGTCGCCACCGCGCGGGACTCGGCTACCGTCGGTCTCGCCGTGCGCGTGATCGTCGACGGCACCTGGGGATTCGCCTCGCACACCGACACCGACCCCGACACCGCGTCGGCCACCGCCGCGCGAGCCGTCGAGGTCGCTCGGACGCTGCGCCCGTGCAGCGCCGAGCGGGTCGAGCTCGTCGCCGAGCCGGTGCACGCGGCGGCGTCCTGGGTCGGCGGCTACGAGATCGACCCGCTGGCCGTGCCCACCCGCGACAAGGTGGAGCTGTTGTCGGACTGGTCGCACCGGCTGCTGGCCACCGACGGCGTCGAGCACACCGACGTGGTGCTGCTCGCCGAGAAGGAGAACAAGTTCTACGCCGACACCGCAGGTACCACGACCACGCAGCAGCGGGTGCGGATGTACCCCGCGGTCACGGCGATCGCCGTGGACCGCGCGGCCGGGACGTTCGAGTCGATGCGCACGACCGCCCCGCCGACGGCGCGGGGCTGGGAGTACCTCGCCGGCGCCGGCTGGGACTGGGACGGCGAGCTCGCGCGGTTGCCGGAATGGCTCGCGGAGAAGACCAAGGCGCCCAGCGTCGAGGCCGGACCATACGACCTGGTGATCGACCCGACGAACCTGTGGTTGACCATCCACGAGTCGGTCGGTCACGCCACCGAGTACGACCGCGCGATCGGCTACGAGGCCGCCTACGCCGGCAGCTCGTTCGCCACCCCCGACCGGCTCGGCACGCTGCGCTACGGATCGTCTGCCATGCACGTCACCGGCGACCGCACCGTCGAGCACGGCCTGGCCACCATCGGCTACGACGACGAGGGTGTGGCCACCGGCAGCTGGGACCTGGTCCGCGACGGCGTGCTCGTCGGTTACCAGACCGACCGTGCCTTCGCTCACCGGTTGGGGCTCGAACGGTCCGCGGGGTGCGCGTTCGCCGACTCGCCGCACCACGTGCCGATCCAGCGGATGGCCAACGTCTCGCTGGCACCGGACCCAGCCGTCGATCGCAGCGTCGACGACCTGATCTCCGGGGTCGACCGCGGCATCTACGTGGTCGGCGACCGATCCTGGTCGATCGACATGCAGCGCTACAACTTCCAGTTCACCGGTCAGCGGTTCTACCGCATCGAGGGCGGCAGGCTCGCCGGGCAGCTGCGCGACGTCGCCTACCAGGCGACCACCACCGAGTTCTGGGGCGCCATGGAGGCCGTCGGCGGCCGCTCGTCGTGGCTGCTGGCCGGCGCCATGAACTGCGGCAAGGCGCAGCCCGGACAGGTCGCGGCGGTCAGCCACGGTTGTCCGGCTGCGCTGTTCCGTGGCGTCAACGTCCTCAACACCCGCGAGGAGGCCGGTCAGTGATCGGGACCGGGTCGATGGGCACCCGGGAGCGCGTCGACACCGCGCTGGCGGCGTCGCGCTCCGACGGCTGCCTCGTGCTGGTCACCGAGACCAGCGAGGCCACGCTGCGCTGGGCGAACAGCACGATGACGACCAACGGGCACACCACCTCACGGCAGTTCTCGGTGGTGTCGGTGATCGGTGACTCGGTCGGTGTGGTGGGTGGCACCGGCACCGATGCCGACGAGGTGCGCGGCGTGGTCGCCGCCAGCGAGGACGCCGCCCGCCAGTCCGGCCCGGCCCGCGACGCCGCGCCGCTGGTCACCGGAGCGGCCACCGCCGACTTCGCCGAGCCCGCCGCGCAGACCTCGATCGGCGTGTTCGCGCAGCTGGCCGAGCAGCTGGCCGCGGCGTTCGGCGAGTCACGGGCCAGGGGCGACCTGCTCTACGGCTTCGCCGAGCACCGCCTCGAGACCAGCTGGCTCGCCTCCTCGACGGGGCTGCGCAGGCGCTGGGTGCAACCCACCGGCACGATCGAGATCAACGGGAAGGCTGCCGACGACCTCGCCCGCTCGGCGTGGGTCGGTGACTGCCCGGTCGACTTCACCACCCTCGAACTCGATGCGCTGACCCGCGAGCTGCGCCGCCGGCTGGACTGGTCGGCCCGGCGCCTGGACCTTCCCGCCGGGCGTTACGAGACGATCCTGCCGCCCTCGGCGACGGCCGACCTCATGATCGACCTCGTGCAGGAGATGGACGGCAGGCCCGCCCACGAGGGGCGGTCGGCGTTCTCGGCGCCGTCGGGCGGTGGCACCCGGGTCGGTGAGCGCCTCACCGGGATGCCGCTGGCACTGGTCACCGATCCGGCCGAACCCGACCTGCGCAGTGAGCCGTTCCTGACCACCATCGCCTCGAGCGACGCGGTGAGCGTGTTCGACAACGGCGCGCCGCTGGGCCGCACGGAGTGGCTGCGCGACG
>WHSY01000122.1 GCA_009379815.1 Pseudonocardiaceae bacterium | reverse complement strand
GATCAGCTCCACGACGTCGGCCAGACCGCTCGGCGAGGGGCGGTCGACGTAGCTGCCGTGACGCTGGTTCGTGGCGACGGTCATGAGTTACCTCCGGCCCGATCCTGCGCGGTCGTCCGACTCTTCGAGCTCGTCGTCGTACTCATCCTCGTCCTCCTGGCCGTAGTCGTCCTGGTCCTCGCCGTCGCGGTCCTCGTCGTCGCGGTCCTCCCCGTCCTCGCCGCTGCGGACCACCTCCTTGTCTCGGATCTCCCCCCGCCAGCCCTCGACATCGTCGGGATGCAGGATCGTCTCGGTCATCACGTACCGGCGGAAATGCTTGAGCTCGAGTCGCGCTCGACGCCCCTGTGCCCGCCAGATGTTGCCGGTCCGTTCAAAGAACCCCTGCGGGTGGTATTCGAGCACCACCAGGATCCTGGTGAGATTGGGGCCGAGCTCGTGGAATGTGACGGCACCGTCGACATGGCCCTTCTGTCCCTCGGACCGCCACACTATCCGCTCGTCGGGCACCTGCTCGATGATCGTGGCGTTCCACGTCCGATGCGACCAGAGGATCTGCGCTTTGAGGGTCAGCTTCTCGTCGGACTCCTGTTCGACGCTCTCGACCTTCTTCATGAAATGCGGGAAGTCCTGGAACTGCGTCCACTGGTTGTACGCGACGCGGACCGGGACCCCGACGTCGATCTGCTCGACGATGTTGGTGACCTTGACGTCCGAGCCTCCTCCCCCGCTTCCCCCACCGACGGCCTGGGCGATCTTCTCCTTGGCCTTCTCCTTGGCGCCGGACAGGGCCGATGTCATCCCCGCCGTGAGGGGCGACTTGCCCTCGCTGAGTGCCTTACCGCCCGCCACCGCCGAGGCAAGCCCAGCCCCGCCGTGTTCGGTGTAGTCGGTCAGCCGCTCGGTGAGACCACCCACGGCCTCGCCGGCGCGCGTCACGGCGCGTTCGGCGAGCGCCCCGAGCAGCTGCTGCCCTTCCTCACGCAGTCGTCCGGTCGGGAGAGCCTCGCGCACTCCGACAGTCCGGTCCTGACCCTCAGCCATCGCTTTCACCTCTGCGGGGACTGCGCCCCGTGGTCTGCTTGCGTTGTCCCTGGTTACGACCGCCAGAACCGCCGCGAGCAGCAGAACCGGTGGCCTTACCGGTCGCGGCCTTGCGGGACGTGCCCGAGCGCGCCGAACTACCGGCGGAACGAGACGCGGCGCCTCTCGACGTCGACTCGGCACTCGTCGACTCGGATGCGGCACTACCGTCATCGGAACCGCTGGATGCACCGCGCAGCGCCTCGCTGCGGGTGTGCAGCCGGTCACTGACCGAGTCGATCTGCCTCGCGGCAGCCGCCGCGACAGCACCTTTGCCCGCCTCGACGAGGTCGGCGCGCACCTGGTCGGCGAGTTTGCTGACCTCCGGCGAGCCGCCGATCAGACCGGCGCCCTGGGTCAGCAGTTCAGTAGGGCTCCCGACTCGCCTGCCCGCGGCCATCCCTCCCAGCATGATCGCCAACTTCATCTTCTTGGTCCGGCCGAGCAGGTAGCCGCCCGCAACGGCGAGAGCCATCTGGGGTCCGCGCTTCATGACGGTTCCTTGCTACGAGAGTGGTGATCGATCGGACGTGGGCGATTTGCCGACAAACGGGCATTCGTACCTGTTCTCCTCATGGCACACCTTCCCGTGCGCTCACCTCGACTTGACCGAGCATGTCTTCCCCGAAGCCGCCCTCGTCAATCGCAGTGATCGCACATTGCGGGAAATAGCGTCCGAACAGCGCAGCCCCGCTACTGCAGTTGACCCATTTCAGGCTCGAACCGCGAAGGGCGCGTTCACTGCGTCCGACGCCGTGCGGGTGCCCTTCGCGACGTGGGCGGTGGGCACATACCGCGGAGGTGCGGCCCTGGTCAGCTCTCGATCAAGATCGCCAGCAACGCGATGTCGTCGGACGGCGATCGGTCCGGCACCATGTCCTCGATCACCCGATCGCACAGGTCCTCGACGTCGCAGCCTCGCGGCGCGCCTTGGACGAGATCCTGCAGCCGGCGCTCGCGCTTGTCCGGGTCGTGACCGGGCACGTCGATCAAGCCGTCGGTGTAGAGCAGCAGCAGTGACCCCGGCGAGCAGCAGATCGCAGCCTCGGACCGCGCGACTCCCGGCATCGCGCCGAGCAACGGGGACAGGTTCGAGTCGAGGAGGTGGGCGGTGCCGTGCGGCAGTCGCAGCAACGGCGGCGGGTGCCCGGCATTGGCATACACCAGCTCGCGCTCACCCGAGCCCCGCGCCGGCCCGAGGCGGCCGTAGAAGGCGGTGGCCATCGATGCCATCTCCAGGCCCTGCACCAGCTGGTCGCAGCGGTCCAGCACGGCCCCGGAGCGCAACCCCTCCCAGGCATACGAGCGCAGCACCGCACGGTGCTGCCCCATCGCCGCGGCCGCGCCGAGGTCGTGGCCCACGACGTCTCCCACCGCGAGACCCACCGCGCCGTCGGGCAGCGGCAGCAGGTCGTACCAGTCCCCGCCGACCCGGGCACCCTCGCCGCCGACGAGGTAGCGGGCTGCCACTCGCAACCCGGCCGCCTGCGAGACCCTGGGCAGCAAGCTCAGCTGCAAGGTCTCGGCCGCGTCGTGCTCGCGCGCATAGAGCCGCGCATTATCGACGGCCAATGCCGCCCTGTCGGCCAGGTCGGCGGCCAGCACCAGATTGCGGTTGCCGTAGCGCCGGCCGTAGGGCTGCTCCGAGCACAGTGTCAGCACCCCGAGCACCCGGTTGCGGGCCCGCAGCGGCACCAGCATCGCCGAGCGAGGCCGCAACTGCTGGTAGAGCAGGAGCGTTTCCGCGTCATCCGACGCCGAGCGCGGGCGATCGGGCATGTCCGATACGAGGATCGGCTCACCCGTGGTGAGCACCTGCGAGATGCCGTCGTCGCCGCCGACCCGCGGGTCGACCGTGGCCGCGAGCGCATGCAGCGCGTCCAGCTGCGCGGGTTCGCGATGGTGGACGGCCATCCGGCGGGCACGGTCACCATCGGAGTCGGTGAGCAGGTCGACGCAGCAGAAGTCGGCCAGCTCCGGCACGACCGAGCGAGCCAGCCGGTCCGCGGTCTCGCCGACGTCGAGGCTCCCGGACATCCAGGCCGTGGCCTCGGTGAGCAACCGCAGCTCGCCCTGCGCCTCCTCGGCGGTGGTCAGCGCGGCCCGCCGCTCGCGTTCGGCCAGGACACGCCCGGTGACGTCGGTCTGTACCCCGACGAAGTAGGCGACTCGGCCACCGCCGGCGATGACCGGGCTGATCGCCACCTCGTTCCAGAACGCCGTGCCGTCCTTGCGGTAGTTCAGCAGCACCTCGGTGACGGGCTCGCCCCCGTCCAGCGCTTCACGGATGCGGGCGACAGCCTGCTGGTCGGTTGCCGGTCCCTGCAGGAACCGGCAGTTGCGGCCGAGGATCTCGTCGAGGGGGTACCCGGTATGGCGGGCGAACGAGGAGTTGGCCCAGACCAGCGGGTTGTCCGGCTGGTGCGGGTCGGTCACGGTGAAGGAAAGCCCGATGGCGGCGTGCAGCACCTTCGCCAGCTCTGGAACACCCGGTTCGTTGACCACGGCACCCCCGGGTGACTCAGGACTCAGGACCTCGACACAGCGGTCACCGGTGCTCGATCGGCCCCGGTCCCGACATCTCGTACCGGCGATGCTACCGGGCAACCACCCCCGTGCTACAGAGGTCGTGTCAGCCCGCCCGCCGCCCGCGGACCTCGGCTGACGGTGGCGTCGCGGTTCGCCGGGTCAGCGCGGGCAACACGAACCACAGGACCACGAACACCGCGCCGATCGACAGGCTCACGACCAGCCCCGTGATCCGCCCGACGGCCTCGTCGACGACGAGCAGCAGCGCTCCGGAGACGGCCGCTACCAGGACCACCAGGCCGAGCCGCAGCAGCCGATGGGCCGCCACGACGAGCTCGTCCTTGCGACCCTGCTGGAACAGCGCGCGGTGGTAGGCGACCGGAGCGATGAGCAGCGCCGTCGCCACGGCGGTGCATACCAGCGTGGCGACGTAGACGCTGCGTTGGAAGGCGTCGGCGTCGGCGAAGGGGCCGGTGAAGGCGATGGTGAGCAGCAGCGCGAACAGGATCTGCACACCGGTCTGCATCACCCGCAGCTCCTGCAGCAGCTCGACGAAGTTGCGATCGGCGCGCTGCTGGGGGCCCTCGCCCCGCACCGAGCGGTTCCACTCATCGTCGCGGAGCGGCCGCCGACCGAGATTGATCAACATCACGGTCTGACCGGCATCACGCCATCGGCGCGAGCGCCGTGCGGGCGGTCGCCGATCTCGAGCGTCGGTTTCTGCTGCATCGCGGCACCCATCCGCCAGGTGGTCACGGTCGGCGGGTACACGCCGATCAGGCCGATGTTACCGGCCCTGGCCACCGAGTCGGTTGGCTATAGTGGGGCAGCCGACGTGATAGGAGAGACCATGAGCTCGTTCCCGGAGACCCCGGCTTCCGGTGACAGGGACACCGGCAGTACCGCCCTGTCGGCCGAGGCCACCCCGGAGCAGCCGATCTCCTTGGACGTGCGGGACATCGCCGCCGGTGTAGCCCTCGTCGTCACCGGCGAAGTGGACCTGGTCACCACCCCACCGCTGCGGGCCTGCGTGGAGGAGCAGATCGGTCAGCGGCCCGATGTGCTGGTGCTCGACCTCACCGGGCTGAGCTTCCTCGGCTCCAGTGGCCTCGCCGTGCTTGTGGAGGCACGCGAGCAGTGCCGCGACCAGGGCACGACGCTGCGGCTCGTGTGCACCTCGCGGGAGGTCCTGCGGCCCATGGAGGCCACCGGACTCACCGAGCTGTTCGAGATCTTCCCCGATTTCGAGGCCGCGGAGTCGGCGAGCTGACAGTGCCACCGTGGACGCGGGCTCGCTGGGGGGCACGCGGGCAGGTTCGTCACAACGTCGTGGCGTACTGACCTGGTGCGTGTCCGAGTTCACCGTAGCGGCTCGGACCCGCGTCCATGCTGCCGTCCTCGGGCGGGCCGACGCGCCGCCCATCGTCTGCGTGCACGGTCTGGGGTGCTCGCACCGCTATTTCCTGCCCCTGGCACGGCAGCTGTCGCACCGGTTCCGCGTCGCTGCCGTCGACCTGCCCGGCTTCGGGCGCACCCCAGGACCACCGGAAGCGCTCGACGTGCGCGGGCATTCCACTGCGCTGGCGGAGTGGTTGCGCGCCAGCGGGCGGGGTGCAGTGCCGCTGGTGGCCAACTCCGCCGGGTGCCAGGTGGTGGTCGATCTCGCCGTGCATTCACCGGAGTTGCTCGGTCCCGTCGTGCTCAGTGGCCTGACCGTGGACCGGCGCGCCCGCACGCCACTGCGCCAGCTCGGGCGGTTCCTGGCCGACTCGTACCGGGAGCGGCCTGGGCTGATCCCCGTCCTCGCCCGCGACTATCTCCGCTGTGGGCCGCGTAGGTTCCTCGAGACGTTCCGGTTCCTGCTCGACGATCCGGTGGAACGCAAACTGCGCCACGTCCACACCCCCGCGGTCGTCGCGCGGGGCAGCCGTGACCCGATCGCGCCCCGTGAATGGGCGCAGGAGTGCGTCGCGGAACTGCCGGACGGGCGGCTGGCCGAGGTGGCCGGCGCGGGCCACGCTCTCAATTACTCCGCTCCGGAGGAGCTCGGACGGATCATCTGCTCGCTGCTCGACCGAAGGGCGGGAGGCCAGGAATGAGTCCGCTGCCGGCACCGGTGTTTCCCGCGCCGCCAGCCCGGGTAGCCACACCGTGCTCGGCACGTATGGCAACCCCGCCGGTGAGGCCAGACCTGGAGTTGCCACCGCAGCACCTGGCGATGGAGCAGGCACGACAGCGATGACGGTGTTCAACTTCGATCGGCAGCCGGCGACCCCGACAATGCCGGCACCGCCGCGGGCCGACCAGATCGAGATACGGGTCAACGCAGACGCCGCATGGTTGCCGTCGTTACGGGTGGTGGCCGCCGACCTGGCCACGCGTGCCGATTTCGACCTCGACGAGGTGGCCGACCTGCGGATGGCGGTGGACCAGGCGTGCGCCGAGCTGGTCAGCGCCGCCGACTCCGGTGCGGTACTGGTGTGCCGCTTCGCCATGGACCGCGACCGGATCACCGTGACGGCCACGGTCCCGGTGTCCGGCCCGACCGCGATCCCCCGAGACACCTTCGGCTGGCGGGTGCTGACCACGCTGGTCGACGAGGTCGAGGTGCTCGACGGTGCCGACCCATCCCAGGGAGCCGGATGCATGCTGTGCCTGCGGCTGGGCATGCTGCGCCAGGCGGCGCCACGGTGACGACCGAGCATCACGCCGAAGCCGCGGCATCCGGCGGATCGCGCCGCGCCGAGCCCAACGGCTACGACGAACTGATGTCGCTGTTCGAGGAGTTCGCCGGCCTCGACGAGAACGACACGCGCCGCGCGGTGCTTCGCCAGCGGCTCGTCGAGGGCTACCTGCCGGTCGCGCAACACATCGCGCGACGCTTCGCCCAGCGCGGGGAGCCGCTCGATGACCTCGAGCAGGTGGCGACGCTGGGGCTGATAGGCGCGATCGACCGGTTCGAGCCCACGCGCGGGGTGGACTTCCTGTCCTACGCCGTCCCGACGATCACCGGGGAGGTGCGGCGGCACTTCCGCGATCACGGCTGGGGTGTACGGGTGCCGCGGCGCCTCAAGGATCTGCACCTCAGGCTCAGAACGGCGATGTCGCAGCTGTCCCAGCAACTGGGCCGCGCGCCGACCGCGACGGAGCTCGCCGGCCACCTGCAGCTACCCAGGGAGGAGATCGTCGAGGGTCTGGAGGTGGCCAATGCCTACCGGGGGACGTCGCTGGAGCGGCTCACCGACGAGGAGAGCTCGGGCGGTTTCGCCGACGTGGTCGGCGAAGCCGACACCGAGCTGGACCGGGTCGAGTACCGCGAAGCGCTGCAACCGCTGCTGTCGCGGCTGCCCGAACGCGAGCGGACCATCATCAAGCTGCGGTTCTTCGGCAACATGACCCAGACGCAGATCGCGGACCGGGTCGGCATCTCCCAGATGCACGTCTCGCGGCTGCTCAGCCAGACCCTCGCAACGCTGCGCGACGGGCTGTCCCGCGAATGAGGAACATGGACCCCCCCCCATCGCCGCTCGCAGGTCGATGCCGGGGTGCCGCGTGCCGCGGTCGTCGACACGCTGCGTACCGCCGCCGAGGTGGTGGTGCCGATGGCGGCGCAGGGCGTCATCGCCCGCCGCCCGCCGCTCATCGCACTCGCCGAGAGGCTGCAGGCCGACGACGTGGGCCGGGTGCTGGCCGGGTCACCACAGGACTTCGCGCCGGCCAACCTCGAGAAGCGCGGCGCGCTGTCGCACTTCCAGCCGCACGGGGTGCTGGTGTCGACCGGCCGGGCGCGCACCGAGCGGCGGCGCTTCAACGAGGCGGTGCTCGACACCGGCGTGCCGCTGCATCAACGTGCGCACACCATGGTGAGCACCATCCGGCAGGAGGCAGCGCTGGTCAGCAATGCCACCGCGCGGACGAGGGTGTTGGGCTGGGACGACTTCATCACCGCCTGGCGGCGCATCGTCCGCCGGGTCGTGCTCGGCGACAGCGCCCGCGACGACCACGAGCTCAGCGACGCGCTGGACGCTGTTCCCGTTCAGTGGCGGGCCGGGCACCTGCCCCGGTCGCGAGCTCGTGCTGTTCACGACGACCACGCTGCTGGCCACACGCTTCTCGACCGGCACGAGCTGCGGTTGATGTCACCGTCTCGCCTCGACCCGCCGCGCCCGTTGCCGCGCACCCTCGACCCGTTCACGCTGCGGTTCGCTGCTCAGGAGGCGCCGGATGGCTGACGACCAGGGCGCCGCCGGCACGTACGCCGCCACGGCCGAGACCCACTCCGGGGTGGTGGTGTTCCTGGGTGACCGCGCGTACAAGCTGAAGAAGCCGGTGGACCTGGGCTTCCTGGACTTCTCGTCGCGGCAGGCCCGTGAGCGGGCGTGCCGGCGGGAGGTGGAGCTCAACCGGCGGCTCGCACCCGACGTGTACCTCGGGGTCGCCGACGTGCACGACGCGCAGGGACAACCGTGCGAGCACGCCGTGGTGATGCGGCGAATGCCCGCCGAGCGGCGACTGTCCGCCCTGCTCGGCGAGGAACCAGGGCAGCAGCTCGATGACGTCATCCGGGAGGTCGCGCGGCTCGTAGCCGAGTTCCACGCGGGCGCGCAGCGCTCCGAGGAGATCTCCGCCGAGGGCCGCCGCGACGCGGTCCGCGGGCGGTGGCAGGAGCACTTCGACGACCTCGAGCGCTTCCGGGGTGAGGTCCTCGACGATGACACGGTGGCCGAGATCCGGCGCCGTGCCGCCGACTTCCTGGACGGCCGGAAACCGCTGTTCGATCGCCGGATCGCCGAGGGCCGGGTGCTCGACGGCCACGGGGACCTGCTCGCCGACGACATATTCTGCCTCGACGAGGGGCCCCGGGTGCTCGACTGTCTCGACTTCGACGACCTACTGCGGTGGCTCGACGGCCTCGACGACATCTCGTTCTTGGTCATGGATCTCGACTACCGCGGCCACCCGGAGCTGGCGCGACGCCTCGCCGCCGAGTACGCCGACGCCGCCGACGATCCCGCCCCGGCCGCGCTGCACCACCACTACGTGGCCTACCGCGCGCTGGTCCGGGCCAAGGTCGACTGCCTGCGCCACGAGCAGGGCGCGGGTTCGGCAGCCGCAGACGCCCGGCACCACGCCGAGCTCGCGCTGGGCCGGTTGCGCGCCGGCACGGTGCGCCTGATGCTCGTCGGCGGGCTGCCGGGGACCGGGAAGTCAACGGTCAGCGAGGCGCTGGCTGACCGGCTGGGCGCGGTCGTGGTGTCCAGCGACCGGGTCCGCAAGGAGCTGGCGGGTGTGGATGCCTCGACCGACGCTGCCGCCGGGTACCAGCAGGGGCTCTACAGCAGCGCACACACCGAGCAGACGTACGCGGCGCTGGCCGACCGTGCCGAGACTCTGCTGGCACGGGGCGAGTCGGTGGTGCTCGATGCATCCTGGACGAGCGCGCCACATCGGGAGGTCGCGGCACGCGCCGCGTCCCGGACCGGCAGCGAGCTCGCCGGGCTGTGGTGCTCGGTACCGGATGACATCGTCGCCGAGCGGATCCGTGACCGCAGTGGCGCCGAGTCGGACGCAGACGAGAACATCGCCGCGTTGATGGCCGCCGACGCCGATCCCTGGCCGCAGGCAACCGTCATCTCGACGGCCGGACCCCCGGAGGATTCGGTGCAGCAGGCGCTGGCGCGGCTGGGATGATGGCCAGCCGCGGCCCGGCTCGGGGTGATGGTCGGCCTCAGCCCGGCTCGCCGCGCCGCTTGCGGTGCAGCACCCAGCCCAGATCGACGGCCGCTACCACGGCCAGCACAATCAGTATCACCGCGAGAGCGACCAGCTCGACCATGAACAGCAGTGCGGCTGCGATCGCGCAGAATACCAGCCCGAACCCGGCAAGCCAGGCGCGCAGCGTCAGGGCGCTGCGTCCTGGAGTCGAGCCGGCGTATCCCGCGGTCGGGTCGTGGTAGCCCGGCAACCCTCGCTCGTAGTCCGCGCGGCTGCGGCGGGCCCGGGAATCGTCCTGGTTGGACACTCGGCTCGCCCCTTCTCGGCTGGTCGCCATCCTGGTTGCGCCAACGCGGCGTTCCGGCACCCTCGCTGCCGCAGCGCCCCGTTGGCGCAATCGCAACAGGTCGGGGCGGTCACACCACCGCTTCGGCACGATCATCGATCAGGTCGAGCGCTGCAGCGGCGATCGCTTCGGCATCGATACCGGCGGCGTGCAGCAGTTCGGCGGGTGTGCCCGAGATAGGCATGTCAGCGACGGCGAGCTTACGCAGCGCGGGCCGGCTCGGATGCCGGGCCAGCGCGCTCAGCACGGCGTCGCCCAGACCGCCTTCGGGCCAGTGGTCCTCGACGGTGACGAAGCCGCCGGTCTCCCGGGCGGCGGTGGCGAGCGTGTCCGCATCGATCGGTTCGATCGAGTAGCAGTCGATCACTCGTGCGCGCACGCCGCGGGCGTCGAGCGCGTCGGCGGCCTTGTCCGCCTCCGCCACGGTCATTCCGCACGCGACCAAGGTGACCTCGTCACCGTCGCCGGCGCGCAGCACGCGACTTCCGCCGATCCGCACGTCCTCGTCGGGATGTGTGCGCACAGTCGTCTTGCCGCGCAGCGTGCGCAGGTAGGAGATACCGCGGCGATCAGCCATCTCGGCCACCAGCCGGGCGGTCTGGTTGGCGTCGGAAGGGTGCAGCACGGTGCTGCCGTGCACGGCGCGCAGCGCGGCGACGTCTTCCAGCGCCATCTGTGAGGGGCCGTCCTCGCCGATGGCCACACCGGCGTGCGACCCGCACAGCCGGATGTCGGCACGGGAGACCGCCGCCATGCGGATGAAGTCGTAGGCACGGGTGAGGAAGGCGCCAAAGGTCGAGGCGAACGGTACCCAGCCGCGGACCTGCATTCCCACCGCCGCGGCGATCATCTGCTGCTCGGCGATGAACATCTCGAAGTACCGGTCCGGGTGTGCCTGGGCGAACAGCTCGGAGCGGGTGGAGTTGGAGACCTCCCCGTCGAGCGCCACCACGTCTGCCCGCATCGTGGCGAGCGCGGTCAGCGCCGCGCCGTAGGCCTCCCGGGTCGCGACCTGCTCACCGGCCGGCCAGCTGGGCAGCTCGCCGTCCCCGGCCGGGAAGCGGTGTGCTGCGGGGCCGTCGGCGGGCGTCGCGACCCGCACGGTCAGATCCCGCTGACCGCCGAGCTCCGCGATGGCCGAGTCGGTGTCCTCGAGGGGCTTGCCGTGCTTGCCCGTCTGGTCCTCGACGGCCGCCACACCGCGGCCCTTCCTGGTGCGGGCGAGCAGCACCGTCGGGCGGCCGGTCGTCGCGGCGGCTTCGGCCAGCGCGCTGTCGATGGCGTCCACGTCGTGACCGTCGAGGACGATGGCGTGCCAGCCGAAGGCGCGAGCCCGTTCGGCGTAGCCATCCATGTCCCAGCCGAGCATCGTCTCGCGGCTCTGGCCGAGCCGGTTGACGTCCACGATCGCGGTGAGGTTGTCCAGCTCTTCCCAGGCGGCGTGCTGGAAGGCCTCCCAGATCGAGCCCTCGGCCAGCTCGGAGTCACCACACACCGCCCAGACCCGGTAGGGCAGCCGATCGAGCCGCCGCGCGGCCAGCGCGAGACCCACGGCCACCGGCAGTCCCTGACCCAACGAGCCGGTGGCGACGTCGGTGGGTGGGATCCGGGGAGTGGGGTGGCCTTCCAGGCGGCTGCCGAACTTGCGGTAGGTGAGCAGCTCCTCGTCGCCGATCACGCCGGCGGCCTTGAGCATCGCATAGTACAGCGGCGAGGCGTGGCCCTTCGAGAAGATCAGGTGATCGTTGCGGCCATCCTCGGGCGCCTGGAAGTCGAGCTCGAGGTGCCCGTCGAGCAGTACGGCCATGAGGTCGGCGGCCGACATCGAGGATGTCGGGTGGCCGGACCCGGCGGTGCCGGCGGCGCGCACCGAGTCCACCCGGAGTTGCTGGGCGAGTTCGCGTCGAAACGCCGGATCGGACATCTCATACCCCTTACGCTCAGCTCGCCGCTGCCTCGCTGAAATCGAAGCTCAGCTCGCCGTCCTTCTCGTCGACCCGGATGTGCTGGCCGGCGGTCAGCGTGCCGTCGAGCAGCATGCTCGACAGCCGGTTGTCGACCTCACGCTGGATGGTGCGCCGCATCGGGCGGGCGCCGAACTCGGGCTGGTGACCGCGCTCGGACAGCCAGTCCACCGCGGCCGGGGTGAACTCGACGGTGAGCTCCTGCGAGTGCAGCCGCCGGCGGGTCTCCTCGAGCATCAGGTCGGTGATCCGGCGCAGCTGCTCGGCGTCGAGCCTGCGGAAGATCACGACCTCGTCGATGCGGTTGAGGAACTCGGGCCGGAACGCCTCGCGCAACCGCGGCATCAGCCGCTGCTCGATCGACTCGTCCTCGCTGCGCCCGCTCGAGGAGAAGCCCAGCTGGGTCGTCGTGCCGATCACGTCCGAACCCAGGTTGCTCGTCATGATCACGACGGTGTTCCGGAAGTCGACCGTGCGCCCCTGGCCGTCGGTGAGCCTGCCGTCCTCGAGCACCTGCAGCAGGATGTTGAAGACG
>WHSY01000121.1 GCA_009379815.1 Pseudonocardiaceae bacterium | reverse complement strand
CGCCGAACACATCGACATCGACCACAACGGCGACACCACCGGCCTGTTCTAACCCACCCAGCGGTGACCCGCCCGCCAGGAAGGCGCTCCCCCGCGACACACCCAGGGCCACCAGGGGCCCCGTCGCCGCAGCACACACCACTGTCGCCGCGCGGCTCGCACGAGACGTCGCCGCCGCCCAGCCGGCCCCTGAGCGTCTCGCCCTGCAGTCGGATCACGACCGACTGCTGCCCCCGGCCCTGGCTGAGGTTGAACATCTTGCAACAATGTTTCCTTCTGGGGTTTACATCGCTCCCGGGTGGGTCGATGATCTGGGTCACAGCAGCGGCCCGACCGGAGGCTCGCCGGCGGCGCCGGACCGTCTCGTGAGGGAGTGGCGATGCTCGATACCGCCAAGAAGCAACAGCTACGCGTGGACTACCGCAACCGGCAGGTGCGGTGGGGGTTCATCTGGGCGTTGTGGTGCGCCGTGCTCTGGGGCGCCTGGTACGTACCGGGCTACGCGATCTACTACGAGACACCGTTCGTCAATATGGAAGCGACCACCGGGCAGTACCTGCTGGCCGCCATGGTCATCACCACGCTCAACGCCATCGCCGTGCTGCTGGCGATGTACCTGTGGATCGGCGTGCTCGGGAAGGGGCGCGACTACGTCCGCACCATGCGGCAGGTCAAGATCTCCCGCTGGTACGGGCCGGCCGGCGCCTGCGGGATGCTGGCGATCTTCGGTTCGATCGTGGCGATCGCCTATATCGGTGCGCAGTTCGCCGCGGTCGCCGCGCTGCTCTACCCCATCGTCGGCGCCTTCGCCGCACGGGTCTGGTACAACGAGCGCATCACCCGGCAGGCCGCCGTCGGGATCATCGTGATCGTCGCGGGTGGAGTGATCATCTTCACGCCGGGCATCGTCGGCGAGCTCACCGGCGCCGGCACCGGTGCATGGGTCGGCTATGTCGGCGGTGCACTGGCGTTCCTCG
Organism: Pseudonocardiaceae bacterium; assembly: GCA_009379815.1. GTDB lineage: Bacteria > Actinomycetota > Actinomycetes > Mycobacteriales > Pseudonocardiaceae > WHSY01. The sequence continues at coordinate 11,386 of WHSY01000121.1, read as the reverse complement.
GCTGGGGCATGGAAGGCGCCGTGGCCGGCCGCGCGCTCGACGTCAGCGACCCGGACATCGGCCTGACGCTGCGGTTCACCGCCGAGGTCGCGCTCTGGCTCGTCGTCGCCGTCCCGATCACCCTCCTGCTCGCAGGCAACGACCTGTGGACGACCGTGGGCGCCGCGCTGACCAACCCTGCAGTCCTGCTGCTGATGGTGCTGCTCGGCCTGACCTTCGGCTTCTGCTACGTCTCCTGGTACAAGTCCTTCCCGCTCATCGGCGTCGGACGCGGCCAGGCGATCATACGGACCGCTCGCCCTGGTCTGGCTGTACCTGTTCACCTTCGAGCTGCCCGGGATCGAGTTCGCCATCGGAGCGGTGGTCGCGGTGATCGGCAGCTTCATCCTGTTCACCGAGCGGCGCGAGGTGCTCGAAGTCATCCGGTCGGTGCCCGGGAGCCGGTCACCCCGGCACGAAACCGCCACCCCGACCAGCTGAGGAGCCACGAGCATGACCGATCTGCACATGAAGGGTTACATGCTGCAGCTGCTCGCCCGACGCGGCCAGCTGTGGGACTACGAGGTCGCCGAGGACGTGATGCGCGAGTACGGCCTGGCAGGCGACTACTGGTACGGCACGGTGCGGCTCACCCTCACCGACCTGTTCTCGGGCGGGCTGCTCGACGAGATCGAGACGACCGTCGACCCGGAGAAGTCGTTCGGGATCGAGAAGGTGCTGTTCAAGTTCACCGTCAACGAGTTCGGCCGGGAGCGCATGGCGCAGGCCGGTCTCGCGGCCTGAGTTCCTGACCACCCGTTAGCTGGAGGCGACATCATGACCGAGTTCTTCGCCTACGACTTCGGCCCGGCCCTGGCGGTGGTGCTGTTCATCGGCCTGCCGCTGGTCGCGCTCTACCAAGCCCGTACGTTCGTCAAGAAGCTCTAGGGTCGCCGGGCGGGGCAACCGAGAGGTTGCCCCGCCCTGGTGAACTTGGTTTCCTCATACTCACCGTCTGAATCCGTCGGAAAGAGGGTGATCGCCCCGTGGTGTCCCCGCTGGCTCCGATGTCCACGTCGGCGCCACCCCGGCTGCTGCTGCCCGGCCTGCTGCCGCCCGAACCCGGCCGCGAGACCTACTGGGTGCGGCCCGGTGGCGTGACCGCGGTGAAGCTGGCGCCGGGCGACGAGATCGCTGTCATCGACCGGCAGGGCAGGCAGCGTGCCGAGCTGTCGGCCGTCTGCCCCGACGGGACGGCGGACGGCAGCGCCCTCGGGGTGGCCGCCGACGCACCGGCGAGCATGCTGCGGGCACTGGCCGCCTCACCGGCCGGGCCGTCCGACCCGGTGCTGGCCGCGCTGCTGCATGACGGCATCGACCCGCAGCAGCTGCGTGCGGTGCGGCTGTTCGGCGAGTGGTCAGCCGCGGGCGAGCGGCACGGCTTCACCGCGAACCGGGCGACGACCGTCGCGGTCGCGGCGCCCGGCGGACGGATGCGGCTCGACGAGGCGGCCGCGAACCCGCCGTCGGACCTGCTACTCGAGCTGCGGCGCGCGACGCCGCAGCAGGCCACCGAGACACCGCCGTTGCCGGAGCCGCTGGCCGAGCCGGTGCTCGACATGCGCATCGACCGTGCCACGGCGGCGAGCTACGCGGTCAAAGCGGGCCAGTACATCCAGGTGCTCGACGTCGAGGGCAGGCAGTGCTCGGACTTCCTCGCCTTCCACGGGCACCGCCTCGACGAGGGTGTCGAGCGCGGCCTCGACGCCACCATGACGCGGTACTTCATGGGCAGCGCCTATCCGCAGCCCGGGCTGTACGGGAAGTTCTACGACCAGGACATGCAGCCGCTGGTCGAGGTCGTGCGCGACACCGTCGGCCGCCACGACACCTTCGGGCCCGCGTGCAACCCGAAGTACTACGCGGACCTGGGCTACCCGGGCCACGTCAACTGCACCGACAACTTCAACGCCCAGCTCGCGCCGTACGGCATCGCCGGCCGCAGGGGCTGGCCCGGGCTGAACCTGTTCTACAACACCGCGTTCGACGCCTCGAGCCAGCTGGTCTTCGACGAGCCGTGGTCGCGGCCCGGCGACTACGTGCTGATGCGCGCCGCGACCGACCTGGTCTGCGCCTCCTCGGCCTGCCCCGACGACATCGATCCCGCCAACGCCTGGGTTCCCACCGACGTCCACGTGCGGGTCTACGACGCGGAACGGAAGTTCTCCATGGCCATCGCCCATCGCGTGACGCCCGAGTCCCCGGCAGATCTCACCCAGCAGACGGCGTTCCACCCCCGGACCTCCGCCCTGACCCGGCAGTTCACCGAGTACCGCGGGTACTGGCTGCCCTCCAGTTACGACAACCACGGCGCCGTCGAGGAGTACTGGGCGTGCCGGGAGCGCGCCGCGGTCATGGACCTGTCGCCGCTGCGCAAGTTCGAGGTGCTGGGGCCCGACGCCGAGGCGCTGCTGCAGGCGTGCCTGACCCGCAACATCCGCAAGCTGTCGCACGGCCAGGTCTCCTACTCCGCGATGTGCAACGAGACCGGCGGGATGATCGACGACTGCACGGTCTTCCGGCTCGGCGACACCAACTTCCGGTTCGTCGGCGGCGATCCCTACGACGGGGTCTGGCTGCGCGACCAGGCGCAGCGGCTGGGGCTGGACCGGGTGTGGGTCAAGCACTCGACCGACCAGCTGCACAACATCGCCGTGCAGGGCCCCGCCAGCCGTGACCTGCTGACCGACATCATCTGGACGCCGCCCACCCAGCCCGCCTTCACCGACCTCACCTGGTTCCGCTTCGCGATCGGCCGCATCGGCGACCACAACGGGATACCGCTGGTGGTGTCACGCACCGGCTACTCCGGCGAACTCGGCTACGAACTGTGGTGTCACCCCGACGACGGACCGGCGCTGTGGGACGCCGTGTGGGAGGCGGGCAGGCCGCACGGGATGCTGCCGATCGGGCTCGACGCGATCGACATGCTGCGCATCGAGTCCGGGCTGGTCTTCGCCGGCTACGACTTCTCCGACCAGACCGACCCCTATGAGGCGGGGATCGGCTTCACCGTCCCACTCAAGACCAAAGAGGACGACTTCATCGGGCGGGATGCGTTGCTGCGGCGCAAGGCCAGCCCGCAGCGCACCCTGGTGGGGCTCGAGCTGGCGGGCAACGAGCCCGCCGCGCACGGCGACTGCGTCCATGTCGGACGCTCGCAGGTCGGCGTGGTCACCAGCGCGACCCGCTCGCCGGTGCTGCGGTCCAACATCGCGCTGTGCCGCATCGCCGTCGAGTACTCCGAGATCGGTACCGCAGTCGACGTCGGCAAGCTCGACGGCCACCGCAAGCGGATCCCCGCGCAGGTGGTCAGGTTCCCGTTCTACGATCCGGACAAGATCCGGCCGCGCTCTTGATGGAACCGGCCTGGATCGGAGCAAACGGCAAGGAGGAGCACATGGCATCGCGTGTTGCCGTCGTCGGGGCCGGCCCCAGTGGCTTGGCGCAATTGCACGCCTTCGAGGAGGCACGTAAGAAGGGTGCGGCTGTCCCGGAGGTCGTGTGCTTCGACAAGCAGAGCGAGTGGGGCGGGCTGTGGAACTACACGTGGCGCACCGGTCTCGACGAGTTCGGTGACGCGGTCCACGGCAGCATGTATCGCTACCTGTGGTCGAACGGGCCGAAGGAGTGTCTCGAGTTCGCCGACTACACCTTCGACGAGCATTTCGGTAGGCCGATTCCGTCGTTCCCGCCACGGGAGGTGCTGTTCGACTACGTCACCGGGCGGGCGAAGAAGAACAACGTCAAGCAGTTCATCCAGTTCAACACCTCGGTGCGGTGGATCTCCTACGACGAGAGCCGCGAGAAGTTCGACGTGACGGTCGAGGTGCTGACCGACCGCACGACGCGGACCGAGGAGTTCGACTACGTCATCGTCGCCACCGGGCACTTCTCGACTCCGAACGTGCCGGACTACGAGGGCTTTCAGCGATTCCCGGGGCGGGTGCTGCACTCGCACGACTTCCGTGACTCGCGGGAGTTCGCCGGCAAGGACCTGCTCGTCATGGGCAGCAGTTACTCGGCCGAGGACATCGCGCTGCAGTCGAAGAAGTACGGTGCCAGGTCGGTGACGATCTCCTACCGCACGGCTCCGATGGGCTTCAAATGGCCCGACGGGATCGACGAGGTGCCGCGCCTGGTCAAGATGGACGGGAACACCGCACACTTCGCTGACGGCGGCACCCGCCATGTGGATGCGATCGCGCTGTGCACCGGCTACCAGCACTGCTTCCCGTTCATCGAGGACAGCCTGCGGCTGCGCACCGCCAACGTCCTCTACACTCCCGACCTCTACAAGGGCGTGTGCTGGCTCGACAACCCGAAGATGATGTATCTGGGGATGCAGGACCAGTACTACACCTTCACGCTGTTCGACGCGGAGGCCTGGTATGCGCGCGACTACGTGCTCGGACGGCTGACGCTGCCGCCGCGCCAGGAGATGGCCGACGACATCGATTCGTGGCGCGCCCGGCAGGACACCCTCGCGGATCCGGCCGAGGAGATCGATTTCCAGGCCGACCACATCGCCGATCTGGTCAAGGACGTCGACTACCCGGTGTTCGACCTCGACCTCACCCGCGAGCACTTCAAGAAGTGGGAGCACGACAAGGAAGAGAGCATCACCGGCTACCGCGACCGCGGCTTCTCGTCGCCGTGCACGGGGGCGGTGGCTCCGACCCACCACACTCCCTGGTGGGAGGAACTCGACGACTCGCTGGCGACCTTCCTCGGTGACGCCGGCAAGGATGCCGAGGCGACGGTGTAGCAGGCAGGGCTCGGCCGAGGTGTTCTGGTGAGACAGCGGTCGAGCAACCAGGCTAGAAGGCCGAGGCGAGCAGTGCGGCGCGCCGGCGTAGTGGTTCCACGGCTGCGCGCATCGCCTCCAGGCCGAACCGAGCGGCCGGCCCCTGCACACCGAGGATCGCGATGAGCTGCTCGTGCTCGTCGAGCACCGGGACCGCCACGCCGTTGAGGTCCTCCTCGCGCTCTCCGACGGCCCATGCCCAGCCCCGCTGCCCGGTGCGCTCGATCTCGAGGTCGAGCGCTGCGGGGTCGACGATGGTCTGCCCGGTGTAGGCCAGCAGGGTCTCGTCACGCACGGTGCCGCCGCAGGCGAGGAACACCTTCCCGGCCGCGGTGGCGTGCGGCACGCTGTTGCGTCCGATGTGCGCGACGCTGCGTACCGACAGCGGGCTCTGCACGAAGTCCAGCGTCATGACCTCGTGCTCCCCCGGGATGGACAGCGTCGAGGTCTCGGAGGTGATCTCCGTGAGTTCCTCGAGGTAGGGACGGGCGAGCGCGCGGATGTCGAGGCTCTCCCGCGCGGCGCTGGCCAGCTGCAGGATCCGGATGCCGAGCCGGTAGCGGCCGCTGGAGGGCAGGTACTGGGCGAGGCCCGCACCCGTCAACGTGGACAGCAGCCGCGAGATGCTGCTGACGTTGATGCCGGTGCGGCGTGCGATCTCGTTCGTGCCGAGGTCCGTGCCCGCGTCCGCCAGGGCGTCGAGGACGTGGATCGCACGCTGCACGGCACCGACCTGGCGGGTGGCTGGCTGACCGGTGCGAGGCATAGTACGGTGTCCCTAGAAATGGAAATAGCATTGCCGACAAGGCAATAGTACATGAGGTGAGCATCATGGTTCCCGACCACGCCCCCTACGTCGTCATCGGCGCGGGGATCCACGGGCTGTCCACCGCCTGGCACCTGGCCGCCGAGCTGCGGTCCCGCGGCCAGGGCGACGGTCGCGACGTGCTGGTGCTCGACAAGAGTGATGTCGGGGCCGGCGCCTCCGGGGTGGCGTGCGGTGTGGTCCGCAACAACTACTTCCAGCCCGCGATGCGCGAGTTGATGGCGCACTCGGTCGGCGTGTGGGAGTCGGACCCCGACGCGTTCGCCTATCACGGTGTCGGCTACCTGCAGCTGGCGCCGGCGGCCATGCACGACGATGTGGTGCAGATCTACTCCGAGCAGCGCGCGATCGGCTACGAGTCGGAGCTCATCGAGGGCGAGGACGCCTGCCGCAGCTACATGCGCGAGATGTTCTCCGACTGGCACGGCGAGGGCATCTCGGTGATCCTGCACGAGAAGCGGGGCGGCTACGCCACCAACCAGGCCTCGCTGCGGGGCCTGGCGGCAAAGGCACGCGCCGAGGGCGTACAGATCTGCCCCGGAGTGCAGGTCACCGGTTTGAACCTCGACGGCGGTTCCGTCACCGCGGTCGAGACCGACCAGGGCAGCATCCGCTGCGGCCAGCTCGTGGTCGCCGCCGGACCGTGGGTGCGCGACGCCTGGTCGATGCTCGAGCTGCCGAGCCGGATCCCGGTGACCGGTCCGGACGGGCAGGTACATCGCGACCATCCGATGTGGACGTACTGGGCGCTGCAGGAGGGCACGATCGAGGTCGACCCCAACGAGTTCATGGACAACCGCGGCCAGTTCCCACCGGTGGTACATGTGGATTCGGATGCGCCACTGCGCGACGACATCGACGGCAGCCTGATCACCGATCAGATGTGGGGGATCTACTACAAGCCGGACTTCCACTTCGGCGGCGTGCAGGGCGGCGCGGCACCCCAGCGCATCGAGCTGGACGCCGATCGGGTCGCGGTCGACCCCTACGGCACCGAGAGCCCCGACTTCGTGGTCGGGGACGATTTCATCCGGATGTGGACATCCGCGCTGGCTGCCTGCCACAAGCGGTTCGAGGGCAAGCGAGACCTCTACCGCAAGGAGCCATCCGGCGGCATCGGAGCGTTCACCCCGGACAGCTTCCCCGTCTTCGACGTGTTCCGGCGCAACGCCTACCTCATCGCCGACGCCAACCACGGCTACAAGATGATCGGGGTGGGCGCGCTGGTCGCCCAGGAACTGCTCGGCGAGCCCCACCCGCTGCTCGAACCGTTCCGATTCTCCCGGTACGAGACCGGCGAGCTGCACCCCACCAGCAACTCGCCGTTCCCCTGGAGCTGAGCAGGTGGGCACGACCGGACGGATCCTGTTCATCCAGCATCAGGACGACTGCCCGCCCGGCTACGTCGGTGACCGCGCGCAGCAGTGCGGGTTCGAGCTCGACATCCTCGAGGCCGGCGCCGTCGCAACCACGCGGACCAGCTTCCCGGACCCGAGGGGCTACGACCTCATCGTGCCCCTCGGGTCCGATGACGCCGCCTACGACGACACCGTCGGTCACCTGCCCGCCGAGCACGAGCTGCTCGACGCGGCGGTCGATGCCGGGGTCCCGGTGTTCGGGATCTGCTTCGGCGCCCAGCTGCTGGCGCGCACGCTCGGCGGCCGGGTGTGGCAGGCGCCCGGCCCGGAGATCGGGTGGTTGCGGCCCGACGTCAACGAGCCAGGGCTCGTCGAGCCGGGGCCGTGGCTGGTCTGGCACCTCGACGTCATGAGCTGTCCGCCCGGCGGCACGGAGCTCGCCCGCACGACGGCCGCGCTGCAGGCGTTCCGGTCCGGCCCGCACGTCGGGGTGCAGTTCCATCCCGAAGCCACGCCGACCAGCGCGGCGGTGTGGGCGCAGCATTACGGCTCGTCGCTGGCTGCGCTGGGCATCGATCCCGATGCGCTGCTCGAACAGACCAGGCGAGGCCAGGACGAGGCTCGGCAGCGCGCCTACCGGCTCTTCGACCGCGTGTGTGCGCATGCCGCCGCACTGACCAGCCGTTGAGGGAGCGTCTCAGCTCGCCGACCAACCGCGCCAGGCGGTCACCGCGACCACGATGACCGGGCCCTCGGGCGGCGCGTGGCGGTACTGCGGGTACTTCGCCGCGAGCAGCGGCGTCGCGCGGTGCAGCACGGCCGGGTCGTGTCGAACCGTCGCCTCCCCGTCGGCGCGGACCCACCAGAGCTCGTGCCAGTCGTCGGAGTAGTGATCGGCGAGCAGCGCCACTGCGGAGTCGGCTTCGATGTTGTCCAGCCGTCGCAGCTGCCGGCTGCGTTTGGGTTTGGCGTCGACCGCCGTGTAGACGGTGTCGCCGTCGAGCGCGAAGGTCACCGGCACCAGGTGCGGGGGGCGTGAGACGGTGGCCAGCCGCGCCACCCGAGCCTCGGCGAAGCGCCGCCGGGCCGCCGCGACCTCCATCAGACGGTGTCCATCAAAACTCGGTGTCCATCAAAACTCGGTGTCCATCAAACTCGGCTCATCAGCTCCGCGTACCGGTCCATGCGGGGCAGCACCGTGTCGGCACCCTTGGCCGGTAGCAGGAACACGCAGCGGGAGATCCCGACGGCGGCGTAGCGCTCGACCATCTCGGGGTCGGGCTGCGCGTTGAACAACGTCATCGGGATCTCCCGGCGACCGGCGTCGGTCGCGCGGCGCTGCAGCTCGGCTGCCCGCTGGGCGAACGCCTCGATGTTGTCGGCGGTGATGTTCTGCGGCAGCCACTCGTCACCGAACTCGAGCACCCGGTCGAGCACGGTGGGACCCATCCCGCCGACGAGCACCGGCGGGTGGGGTTGCCGGGCGGGCTTGGGCCAGGACCAGATCGGGTCGAAGTCGACGTAACGACCGTGGTACTCGGCTTCGTCGCGGGTCCAGATCTCCTTCATCGCGGTCACCCGCTCGCCGAGCAGCGCCATCCGGGTCGTCGGATCGGTGCCGTGGTTGGCCATCTCCTCGCGGTTCCACCCGGCACCGACGCCGAAGAGGAAGCGCCCGCCGGAGAGGTGGTCGACGCTCGCGACCTCCTTGGCGGTGGTGATCGGGTCCCGCTCGACGAGCAGGCAGATCCCGGTGCCGATCCGCAGCCGATCGGTGACTGTCGCGGCGGCCGTCAGCGCGACGAACGGATCGTAGGTGTGCACGTACATCCGCGGCAGCTCACCGCCGCCGGGATACGGCGAACGGCGACTGGTGGGGATGTGGGTGTGCTCCGGGAACAGCAGCGACTCGAAACCCCGCTCCTCCGCGGCGCGGGCGAGCGATGCGGGGTCGATCGCGTCGTGGGTGGGAAACATCGTCAGCCCGAACTCCATGCCCGCACCGTAGCGGCGCAGCCGGGATCGGGCGCAGCGAGACGCCCGGCCGGTGGTTCGCCGCGAGGGGCGCCTTCACTGCGTCCCACGCCGCGAGGGCGCCCCTCGCGGCCACGGCGAGAGTCGGGGGGCCGACTACGGGAGCCGGCGCGGCGGTGGCGGCGCAGCCGCAGCGCGAAGGCCACCGCCGAGGCGCCGAAGAGCACGGCGGTGGCGAGCAGCCAGCGGTCGAGATAGACCGACACCGACATTCCGGTGATCAAGGTGTAGCCGGGCGGGTAGCCGAGGATCAGCGGGAAGTACACGAGCAGCAGCAGGCCCGACAGCAGCACGGGAACCCGCAGGTAGTTGATCCACGGAACGGCGGGCATCGGCGCGGGGCGGTGGCGCAGCACACCGTGCACCGAGCGGTCGGCCAGCGCGTAGAGCGGGAACAGCACGAGGTCGTGGGCGATCACGGAGCCGAACAGCCACACCGCGACGGCCAGCGGGCGGGCGTCGAACAGCCGCAGCCCGGCGTAGCCCGCCAGCGCGAAGCAACCGATCAGCGCGAGCAGGTGCAACGGATTCGCCCCGTACCACCGGAACCCGAACATCGGTCAGGCCTCGACGAAGGTCATCCGGGCGACCCACTTCGTGTTGTGCACCCCGGGGGCCGCGGGGACGATCACGCGGGCCGGGAAGCCGTGGTCGAGGGACAGGTCGGCGCCGTTGACCCGCAACGCGAGCAGCGAGCGGGAGTCGAGGATCTGGTTGCGCCGCATGCTGGCGTTCGCGAACGCGCTCCCGCGCTGCACCGATTCGATGAGCACCGAGGCGGCATCGGGCCGCCCCGCCAGCCTGGCGAGATCGGCGAGCCGGACCCCGGACCAGAGTTGGTTGCTCGTCGACCACCCCTCCACGCAGGCGATCGGCAGCTGCGCCGAGTGCTGCGGCATCGCGAGCAGTTCGTCGCGGTCGAAGGCGACGGGTGCGCCCGCTCCGACCAGCTCAAGCCGCCAGGACTGTCCGGTCTGCGCTGCGGTGACGCCTGCCGCGAAGGCGGTCTTGTTGACCTGGAAGCCGTTGGGTCCCGATCCCAGGATCTGGCCGCGGGGGGCGAGCAGCGCGGTGCGGCGCAACGGCCCGCCGAGGCTCTGCCCGGCGGTGGCCACGAACAGCGTCAGCGAACCGGCGCCGACGAGGCCGAGCGCGCCGCGGCGCGACATCGTCGGCGGCGCCGGGTCGGCGGCGACGAGCCCATGCTCGTCGAGCGGCTCGGGACGGGTGGCAGCGGTGCCGGTGCGCAGCTCGTCGCGCAGGCTCCGCGACCGCAGCGCGCGCACCATGCGCGGGAACCGGATCCCGACGTGCACCACGAACGCGCCGATGAACACCCACGCGCCGTAGAAGTGCAGGGAGTAGAACGAGCCGGGCAGCGGCTGGTACCAGTACTGGATGTTGACGATCCCCGTGGCGAACTCGAAGATCGCTCCTCCCACCAGCAGCAGCAGGCTGACCCGCTCGACGAGCTGCGCGAGCGAGCGGACCGGCGGCCAGTCGAACAGCTTCGGGATCACCGACCACAGCTTGGCCAGCAGCACCGGGACCAGCACGATCCCGAGCGTGACGTGCACGCCCTGGTTGAGCCGGTAGAGCCAGTACGGCTCGGTGGGCCAGTCGAACAGGTAGAAGCCCAGCAACCCCTTGCCCGGGGTCATGTCGTTGCTCCGCAGGTCGGGATTGTAGGCGGCGTAGGACGCCAACCCGGTGACGAACAGGATCGTGATGCCCACCAGCAGCACCGAGCCCAGGACCGCCGTCAGCCACGGCCCCCGGATCGGGCTGCGCCAGAAGCCGCGCCGGAACGGTCCGGGAGGCGGGCTGTCCGCCACCGTCCGCCAGCCCTGTCCCAGCGCACCCCGCAGCATCGCCGCGCTCCTTACGTCAGCTCGTCCCGAAAGCACCCGTTCGAGCAGTTTGCCGGATGCGTTGCGCGGCAGCTCGTCGACCAGGTGCACCCGCTTGGGCACCTGATGGTTCGACAGCACCCCCCTGAGGTGTTCGGTGAGCTCGTCCCGAGGCCGGCCACGCCTGTCAGGGCTCGAGATCACCGCGCAGGTCCGGGTCGTCGTCGAGCCGGCGTATCTCCCGCCGGGCGCGGCGCACCTCGCGGCCCATGCCCAGCGGGTAGCCGTGCTTGGCCAGCCGGTGTTCGGTGGTCTCCTCGATGTAGGACACCGAGGCGTACAACGCACCGAGCACGACGATCAGTGGCAAGCTCAGCCGCAGCCACAGCGGCCCGGGTAGCAGCATCAGCAGCAGCGACGGGGTGCACTGGGTCAGCGTGCGGGAGAAGTGCCGCAGCACCCAGGTGCGGCT
>WHSY01000120.1 GCA_009379815.1 Pseudonocardiaceae bacterium | reverse complement strand
CACCAACACAGGCAATCCCACGCTTCCTCGGCTTAACGCAAGGCTCGGCATAATCACGATGACATACGACCAGGCGGACGAGCTGATCCGGAGCGACCCCAAGAACGGCGAGGCCTTGCAGCCGTACGTGATCGGAAAGGATCTCAACCAGCGGCCGGACTGCTCGGCCAGCCGGTGGGTCATCAACTTTCGCGACTGGCCGCTCGACCGCGCCGAGGAGTACCCGGACCTGATCGACATCGTGCGGCGGCTGGTGAAGCCGAAGCGGGATACCAACAAGCGCGAGCAGCGCCGCAAGCGATGGTGGATGTACGCCGAGCGGGCACCGGAGCTGTACGCCGCCATCGCCGATCTCGACCACGTGCTCGCGCTGTCGCTTGTGAGCAACGCCGTCCTCCCGGTTCGGGTGCCGACCGGGCAGGTCTTCGCGCACCGGTGCGCCGTCTTCGCGAGGGACGGGTTCGCCGATCTCGCGGTGCTGTCGTCGAGCATCCACGCCAGCTGGGTCATCCGCTACACATCGACCCTCGAAACTCGAATCAACTACTCGCCGAATGACGTGTTCCTCACCCTGCCCCGCCCGGAGAACACCCCGGAGCTGGCCGAGCTGGGCAAGCGGCTCGACACCGAGCGCCGCGAGCTGATGCTCGGCCGCGGCTGGGGTCTCACCACCACCTACCAGCACCACGTGCACAACCCCGCCGACCGCGACCCCGCCGTGGTGAAACTCCGCGAGATCCACACCGCAATCGACCACGCGGTGCTCGACGCCTACGGCTGGGCCCTCGACCCGGAGATCGGTCACCACCCGACCAAGATCGGTACCCGCTGGACGCTGAGCCCGCAGGCCCGGTTCGAGCTACTTGATCTTCTGCTCGAGGAGAACCACCTCCGCCACGACCAGGAGCGGGGGTGACCAAGCCGCACCTGCTCGTCGGAGAGGTCGTCTGCGGTCAGCCCTTCGACGATCGGGGGTCCCGGCTGCGGGGGTAGGTGTTGCGCTGAGCGATCCTGCCGTCCTGGTTGTGGATGACGTGCTCGACGCCACGGTCGATGGCCATCTTCCGGCCCGCGGCCTGGGCCTCCGCCTTGGTCGGCGCGCTGCTGGACGCCCGTTCGTTACCCTCGGCCTTGTTGATCCAGCGGTCGCCCTGCCTGCTGGTGTGAATGTCGCCCTTGGCCATGGTTAATTCGTCCTCCTGTGCGCTATTGATATGACGAGACGGTCGCTTGGGATCGGCGGTGGGGTAGGCGAGGCCGAGAGTGGGCCGGCCCTCGTGGCCGCCGGAGGCGCGCCAGATTCGTTCGACCTGGCTAAGTGGTAAACCCGAATCCGTCGCGAGCTGTTCCAGTGCCTCGTCGTGGGGTCCGAGCAGCTCGACGGCACGGGGCAGCAGTACCGGAGCCTCCGGGGGGCCAAGAGAGCCCGGCTCGGGCAGGTCCCACGTCGCCAGCTGTCGCATCCCGCGCTGGTAGGTACGACTGGTGATTACTCCTAGGGTGTGCGCGCGCATCACCAGCGCCTTGAGACTTATACCCCACCGGCGCTTGAGACGGTGGAAGACGGTCCAGTCGAGGCGGTCGGGAAGATCTTCGACGATCTGTGCGGCTGGGGTGAGGAACTCGGCGGCGAAATTGTGGGCCTGTTGCTCGACCAGCCGCGAGCCGGGGTCGGCGTCGTGGTGCATGAGGAGGTGTCCCAGCTCGTGTGCGCCGTCGAAACGACTTCGGGCCTTGTCCTCCTTGCCGGCACTGAGCAGGACGAGCGGACGGTAGCCTTGCTGGTGACTAAACGCGTCGACCTTTCGACTTCCCTCGTCGAGGCGAACTACTGCCACCCCGTGAGCTTCCAGCAGTCGGACGACGTGCGGTACCGGACCGAAGGCCACGCCCATGAGATCGCGAGCCTCCCGCGCGAGCGCTTCGATCCCGCTCTGGTCGAGGTCCCCGGTCGAGTCAGCGGGGATGTCGAGCTCCGGCAACCGCACAGCGGGCAGCTCGACGTGCAGTTCGACCGCGGCTAGGACCGCCAGCGCGAGCTCACCGAACGACAGCGCGCGCTCGCGTTCAAGCGCAGTGGTCGAGCGCAGGCTGCGAAAATGGGCTCCCTCTGTCGACAAGCCGGGAACAGGATGTCCAGCACGGAAGAACTCGGCTGGGACGTCCAGAACCTCCGCGAGCCTGTCCAGCACGGTCAGGGTCGGCTTGGCCTGGCCCTTCTCGAACTGCGTGATCGCTGAGGGTGTCACCCCGACCTTCTTGCCGAGGCGTGTGCGGGGCAGCGCGGCCAGTCGGCGGGCGAGGGCGAGCCGGGCAGGTTCGAAGTCAACAGCAACCCCTGCGCTGCGCCGAGCGGCCGCCCGCCGCCGGGCCTCGCTCAGGTCGATCGGCTGGCTCATGCCCCCCACGGCTTTCGCTCGGGGCGGCGCGCAATGTCCACCGACGGCGCGTCCAAACTGTCGAAATCGGGCATCGGTGGCACCGGGCTGTCGCCGTCCGCGGGCACCCCGCCCCGCCCTCCTGACCCATTGTCAACCAGCACCACCGCGAACCACGGCGGCGTGCCAAGACGCGGGAAGCCCAACCAGACTCGGATACTTCCGTCGTCGAACCCCTGCCACACGAGCAGCAGATGGCGCAGCACACGCGGATCGTCGGGCTGGCCGCGCACGGGACCGACCCCCTCGAACAGGGTGCCTTCCACGGGGACGTAGGCCTTGGTGTTGGCCTCCGCGCACGTCGTGCGGACGTCGCTCAGCGACCAATCGACTGAGGACACGTCCCACGATCTCGACCGAGAACCGATCTTCCCACTGTGCAGGACCCGGCCGCGATAGTTGATCACGAGGGTTTTAGCGTCGCGGGCCTGAACACCCGGGGTCGTCGCGAGCCGGCGCACCGCAAGGTTGCAGACGTTGCGGCTGGACTGCACCCCGATGCTGACCGCGTCGTCACCGAGCTTGACCGGTTCGTAGCGATCCACGTTGGTGCGCCATACGGTGCGGACCACCTCGCAGAGCGGGCCCAGTACGTCGCCTTCGGTCCACTCGACGACGCTTTCGTCCAGCAGCGCCCGCGCCGCAGCGTCCTCAATCATGGGACTGTTATAGCAGAACCCGTCGAGTTGTGCACAGAAATCAAGCAGTAGACGTCCAGCGTGTCTCAGGATGCAGCGGTGAGGGTCAGCTGTCTGCGAGCAGCGGTCGCTCGTCTTCGACCGTCGCCCTGCCGAACGCGAGTTCCCGGCGCCGGTTGCCGGACGAACTGGCCCCGCGGAGTTCAGCCGGGAGATACCCTGAGCTCGGAGGTGGTGGCCATGCTTCCCGACGTCGCACCCGAGCCGGTGCCGCTGATGACGGACCCGGACGGGGTGGTTCGCGTCGGCTCGACTCGGGTCACGCTGGACACGGTGGTGGCTGCATTCCGCACCGGCGCCACAGCCGAGGAGATCGCGCAGCAGTACCCGACGCTGGAGCTCGCCGACATCTACGCTGTGATCACTTACTATCTGCGCCACCGCGGCGAGGTCGAGGAGTACCTCCGCGTCCGCGAGCGTGAGGCGGCGGAGGTCCGCGCCGAGAACGAAGCGCGTTTCGACCCGGTAGGTATCAGGGAGCGGCTGCTCGCCCGGCGCAACGGCTGACGGCGCCGGGCGATGCTGCGGCTGGCCGCTGACGAAAACCTCAACAACAAGCTCGTCCGAGGCGTTCAGCGGCTCAACCAGCGGCTCGACATCGTCCGGGTCCAGGACGCCGGGCTTCGCGGCGCGGACGACCAGATGGTGCTGGAATGGGCGGCGGCGCAGAACCGCGTGCTGATCACCCACGACGTCGCGACGATGGTGCGTTTCGCGTACGAGCGGGTAGCGGCGGGCCTGCCGATGCCCGGCGTCTTCGAGATCGGGGCCGGCGTGCCGCTCGCTCAAGCGGTCGAGGAGGTCTTGTTGCTCGCCGAGTGCAGCTACGACGGTGAGTGGGAGGGCCAGGTTCGCTACCTGCCGTTGCGGTGAGACACCTCCCTGCCGGAGCGGTCGTTTCTGTCGGTGATGGCCCGTAGCCTGACCGCGACAGGTGGAGCAGAGATCGGAGGGGGCAGCAGGTGAACGACTCCGCCACTTCGGTGCAGGTGCGCGACGAGCTGGAAGCACTGCTCGAACGTGACCTGCTCGGCCCGTGGGACGGGCCGGAGGAGGAGCTGCCACCGGGGGTCCCGCCGTCCGAGCGGTACCTGCTTGGCCGCCTCGTTCCCCGGACGCCCCCGCCGACGCCACGCCCCGGCGACGAGGCTGAGGACCGCGAACCTCCACCTGACCCCGAGCTCGTGGACCTCGAGACCGTGAGCACCGACGACAGCGGCGATACCGACGTCGAACCAGAGGCGACGGTCCGGGTCGGCAGCCGAGCCGCGTCCTCGCTGGGCCTGTCCTTCCAGGTTCCCGACAACGTGCGCGCAGTTGTGGTGCGTGCCGCGTGGGGTCGGTACGAGAGAACCACCTCGGAGCAGCACGAGACACCGACCGGGCGGCCGAGCCGGGTGTGGAAGCGGGTGCCCGCTGGCGGCGAGGTCGAGATCCCGCTGGATGCCGTTTCCGACGAGCCCTACGTTCCCGACCCCGCTCGCGAGAACGTCTGGCTGAAAGCGGCTGTCCGGCACCGCGGCCGGGGGCGCATCGTCGACGTAGCGCTCATCAACGACCAGCCGCCGCCGTCAGGCACCCCGGATACTGCGCGGCTCTTCCAAATATCGCTTCAGGTGACAGCGCTCGACGGGGCGGCGGCGATCTTCCTTGGCCACAACGATCCCGAGCTGGCGGCGCCGCACGACGACCCCGACGACGAGCGCCGAGCCCTGGCGATGCAGTTTCGGCACGTCCGCGAGTACGCCCACGGCCGCCAGTGCGCGGTCGACGCCGATGTGAAGCCGGGCGAGACTCGCGCCTGGCAGCTCACGACGACCTCCTTCCCGTCCGCCGAGGTACCCCCCGTGATGCCCGGTGACCCGGCCGAGATGCCGGGCCTCCTGCTCGACATGGCGCGGCTAGGAAGCCCCGAGCTCGCCCGCGATGACCTGGTCCGGGTGCTACGACCGCTCGTCACCGGATACCGCACGTGGCTCGGTGAACAGGAGGATCGGCTGCGGGCCGATCCGGAGCTCGTAGCTTACGATCGCACCGGGGCGGAGGCGATTCGGCTGGCGCACGAGGTCGCTGACCGCCTCGAGCGCGCGGTGGAGCTCCTGCGCGATAGCGGCCTCGCTCGCGAGGCCTTCCGCTTCGCCAATCAGGCGATGGCCTTGCAGCGCGTCCGCAGCGAGGTCGTGCGAGCCCGGATCACCGATCCGGAGGCCGATCTCGGCGCACTGATCCGGCGATTCGACGTCCCGGATCAGCGCAGCTGGCGCCCGTTCCAGCTGGCCTTCGTCCTGCTGTGCCTCCCGGGTCTCGCCGATCCGTCACATCCCGACGCGCATCGCATCGCTGACGGCGCGCGAGTCCAGCTGCTGTTCTTCCCGACCGGTGGCGGCAAGACGGAGGCCTACCTCGGGCTGACCGCCTTCACCCTCGCGATCCGTCGGCTGCAGGGGGTCGTTGGGCAGGGTGACGGTGCCCGCGACGGCAGCGACGGCGTCTCCGTCCTGATGCGATACACCCTGCGGCTACTCACCGCGCAGCAGTTCCAGCGTGCCGCAGCGTTGATCTGCGCGTGCGAGTGGTTGCGCCGCGAGCGGGTTGCCGGCGGCGATGGGCGATGGGGCGAGACGCCCTTCAGGCTCGGGTTGTGGGTCGGCGTGTCGGTTACCCCCAACTCGTACGAGAACGCCAAGGAGGAAGTCGGCGACCGCCGGGGCAACGAGGCGGGCGTCGGCGGGGTCCTGCAGCTCGTTGCCTGCCCGTGGTGCGGCCTGGCCCTTTCCGCGGGTCGGGATCTAAAAAGCGACGACCTCCGGCGGCGCATCCTGTTGCACTGCCCGGATCCCGATGGCGAATGCCCGTTCGGTAAGCGGCAGTCCCCGCGTGAGGGCCTCCCGGTGGTCACGGTGGACGAGGAGCTTTACCGCCTCACCCCAGCTCTGGTGATCAGCACCGTCGACAAGTTCGCCCAGCTGCCCTGGCGCGCCGCGACCGCCACGCTGTTCGGGCAGGTCGATGCGCAGTGCTCCCGCCATGGCTGGCACAACCCCGAGTTCCTTCCGTTCTGCAAGACCCGACATCCCGCGGTCAACGGGGCTCCCGCGACCCAGCTCCAGCCCGCGATGCGGCTGCGGCCACCGGACCTGGTCATCCAAGACGAGCTGCATCTGATCAACGATGCGCTCGGGTCGATGGTCGGGCTGTACGAGACCGCGATCGACGCCCTGTGCAGCCGGCCCAGCCCTGACGGCCCGATCAGACCCGTGCTGGTCGCCTCCACCGCTACGGTGCGTCGCGCCGCCGACCAGGTCGAGCAGGTCTTCACGCGTGACCTCACCGTGTTCCCGCCGCAGGTCCTCGATGCCGGCGAGACCTTCTTCTCAACCACCGTCGCGCCGTCGGCGAGCACGCCTGGGCGGCGTTATCGGGGGATCTGCGCACCGGGGGAGACTCTGAAGTCGGTCGAGATCCGCGTCGTCGCGGCGGTCATGGAGCACGCTCAGCAGCTGTTCGACCACTACGGCGACGCCGCCGACCCCTACATGAGCGTGGTCGACTACTTCACCTCGACGAGGGAGCTCGCGGGCATGCGCCGGCTCGTGGACGACGATGTAGCCGACCGGTTGAGCAGCCAGAAGGTGCGGACCCGCCGCCGCCGCCCCAACGTCAGTGAACTCACCAGCCGGATGCCCAGCGCCCGTATCGCCGCGACCCTCGCCGAACTCGAGCGGCCCTTCCATACCGAGACCGACACCACCGCGGCGCTGCAGCGATTTCGCACCGACCCGGCTGCGCGGGGAGCGCTCGCCGATCGAGCTTCGCCGACCGACGTGCTCCTCGCCACGAGCATGCTGCAGGTGGGCGTCGACGTGCCCCGGCTCGGTCTGATGGTGGTAACGGGACAGCCGAAGAACACCGCCGAGTACATTCAGGCAACCTCACGAGTGGGACGAGGTCGCGGCAAGCCGGGTCTCGTCCTCACGATCTATCAGTGGAGCAGACCGCGCGACCTCGGTTACTACGAGCGCTTCGGCTACAACCACGCCACCTTCGGACTGCGGGTCGAAGGGGTCACCACCACACCGTTCAGCGACCGGGCCCTCGACCGCGGTCTATCGGCGGTCCTCGTGGCGGCGATCCGGCACCGCGCGACCTCGAGCCTGCCCAACCCGGCCGCCCACGAAGTGTCGCTGACTGGACCGGTCGCCGCCGACCTCCTCGCCCTCCTCACCGACAGGGCGGCGCGGGTTACCCACGACCAGGACCACGTCGACTTGGTGCGCAAACAGGTCCAGTATCGGCTCGACAGGTGGAGCCACCGGCGGGCGACCCTGCCGAGTGGCCGGCTGGGCTACGAGGAGGCCGCGGACATCGCGGGCCTACTCACGCCTCCCGGCGAAGACACGTGGGGGCTGTGGACAGCGCCGAGGAGTATGCGCGAGGTCGAGAACGAAGTGCTACTCCAGTTGCAGCCCACAGATCCGAGCATCGCCGACGCCCCGGCGTGGACCTACGCACCTCAGGACGACTGACGATGGCGAACACACGGGGCGAGCGCCGGAGCGATCCGACGAGGATCGGTCAGCTCAGGCCAAGCCACCTGGTCACGACCTCCGGCGTCGGCGCAGTCGTCGACCTGCCCGCGATGAGCGTCGTCGTCCGTGGCCTCGACGCGTGGAGCGCCGAACGGCAGGACATCATCGTCGAGCCCCGGCTGCTCGAGGAGGTGCGCCGGGTGGTCGGTGGCTCGGTACGCACGCTACGCAGTGCACCGTGGGACCCGCAGGCGGCGGACGACGCATGGACGCGCGTCGGGGTGCCGGTGACTCCGTTCCCCGGCTGGGTGCGCTGCCCGCGGTGTTTCCGGCTCGGGCCGGTGCACGGTTCGCAGCAGTTCACGCTGGTCCACCGCTACGGCAGGCGACCGGACCTCGCGAAGATCGTCCACGCGCAGTGTCAGAACCAGACGCAGACCCGCGACGCGAACAAGCGCCGCTGCGTGCCTGCCCGCTTCCTGGTCGCCTGCGAGGGTGGGCACGTCGACGACTTCCCCTACGTCGAGTTCGTCCACCACGCCGGAGGCACCCCGTGTCCCGGGCCGAAGCTAACCATGCGTGACTCGGCCAGCACGCTTGGCCCGCAGGTCACCATCAAGTGCGTCGAGTGTGGGGCGAGCCGGAACGTGCAGGCAGCTTCTGGCCGGGATGGGTCGGCGAACCTGCCCCGCTGTCGCGGCCGCCACCCACACCTCCAGATCTTTGAACAGTGCAATCGGCCCCTTCGGTTGATCGTGCTCGGCGCCAGCAACCTGTGGTTCGGGGTCACGGCGAGCGCGCTTCATCTTCCGCAGGGCAGCGGGCTCGACGATGTGGTGCGGGAGCATTGGCAGGTGCTCTGCGCCCAGCCGACCCCCGACGTCCTGGCCGCGATCATCGGCGGCATGGACACCCTGCGGGGTCTCCGCGACTTTCCGCTCGAGGACGTGTGGAAGGAGATCGAAAAGCAGCGCACCCAGGGCGGCCCGGGCAGCGTCGAGCACGGTGATCTTCTCGACGCCGAATGGCAGCTACTGTCGCATCCCACCACCGAGAAGCAGGATGAGGACTTCCGGGCGGTCGCAAATCAGGACGTCCCCGACGGCTACGAGAAGCTGCTCGACCAGGTCGTCCGGGTGTCACGGTTGCGGGAGGTGCAAGCGCTGGTCGGGTTCACCCGGCTCGGAGCTCCCGAGCGCCGCAACCTGCAGCCCGCCAACCTCGTGAGGCTGAGCCGCGGACCCGCGGGCTGGATCCCCGCAGTGGAGAAGCGCGGCGAAGGTGTCTTTTTTGAGCTCCGCGAGTCCGCCATCGCGGAGTGGGAGAACCGGGTCGCTGACAACCCACGACTTCAGGCGATGCGGGACTCCTATGTCAGGTGGTGCCATGCCGCGGATCAACCGTCCGATCAAGACTTTCCCCTCGCCCGAATGTTGCTTCTTCACACGCTGAGCCACCTGCTGATCCGGCAGGTGTCCCTTGAGTGCGGCTACTCATCCGCCAGCATCCGCGAGCGGCTCTACCTCGGCCGACCCGGCGCCCGGACGGCCGGCTTGCTTCTTTCGACTGCCGCCAGCGATAGCGAGGGCACGCTCGGTGGGCTCGTTGCCCTCGGCGAGACCGGTCACCTCACGCGGCTGCTGGACGACGCGATGCGGGATGCCGAGCGGTGCTCGTCCGACCCGCTGTGCGCCGAGCATGTTCCGCTGGCCGACAGCCGAACGCTCCACGCTGCCGCCTGCCATGCGTGCCTCTTCGTCTCGGAAACGAGCTGCGAGAACAACAACCGGTGGCTTGACCGTGCGGTGCTCATTGACCTGACCCGAGACGGGCTGGCCTTTCCTCGGTGACGAACGAGATATGTGACCGGCTCGTGCGGATAGTCGGCGAGCTTCCCGACCGGGACATTGCACGGCTGGCGGCGGCGCTCCAGGTCACCGGAGGGCTGGCGCGACTCCGGTCACAGGCGACGTCGCCGATAGTCAGGTCGGTGTGCGACGAGGTGCGCCAAGCGGTGGCCGGGACGTCCGATTCCTTCGCCGCCGGCGTCCTACTCGGGGCTCTCGGTGCGCGGCAACTGCAGCGGCAGACGGTCGATGTGGTCTGGAGCGGGCCAGCGTCGTGCATGAAGACCAGCCGGCTCACTTCGGCCGCGGTGGTGGACCTCGTCGATCAGGCCGAGTCGGAGATCCTGCTGATGAGCTATGTCATGCATGATGAGCCCGGCCTGGCTGCCGCGCTTGAGCGCGGGGTTTCACGCGGGGTCGAGATCACGCTCGTAAACGAGCGTCCGACGGACAACCCCGCCTTCCACGGTCCCGTCACAGCGTTCGCTCATGTGCCGGCTCGTCGCTTGCGCTGGCCGTCGGACCGGCGCCCCATCGCGGCGTCCTTGCATGCCAAAGTGCTGGTTGTCGACAGGGAGCTCGCTTTGGTGGGCAGCGCAAACGTCACGAGCAGCGCTGTCGCCCGCAATCTCGAATGCGGAGTGCTCGTGCGGGATCCGATCGTCGCGCGCGACATCGCGCTGCATGTGGACGACCTGGTTCGGCTCGGCGAGCTCGTTCCCGAAGTCAGGTCGACGTGAGGAACTTGACGTTCGATCGGCGACGCTGACGCTACTCGCGGCCGATGATGTGGGGGTGCGGGGACGGCCCGCGTAGGCCAGCCCCACCAGTAGCACCGCCACAACCGCCCAGGTCGCCCACGGCGGGGCGAACCGCAGCGCCATGGCCCCCGCGGTGGCGGCCAGGACGCCGAGGGCGAGCAGCACCCGGCGGGGCCGCACCCGATCGGCGCGGTCCCGCTCGAGCTTCTGCCAGGTGGCGGCGTCGTCGACGTGCAGCGCCGAGCGCCGCAGCTGTACCGCCTCGGCGTCGACCGCCCACCCGGCCAGGCCCCGCAGGACGCGGGCCGCGCCGCCGGGGATGAACCCGACGGCCTGCGCGAGGTACCAGGGCAGCCGAACCGAGTGGAACGCGGCGGCGTGCAGCATGCGGGCCGCGAGCCACCGCTCGGCGGCCTGCCGGGTCTCCCGGTCTGCGACCGCCGCGGGCAGCACGGGCCGGTAGCGGGCCTCGAATGCCACCCGGTCTGCGACGGTGGGCCGGGTGGGTTCCGGGTCGACCGGGGTGGTCACCAGCTCGGCGTCTACGACCTCGTCCGGCTCCGCGTCTACGACCTCGTCCGGTTCGGCGGGGCCGGTGGCCCCCCTTCGTAGGGGGACCACCTCGCCGTACTCCGGGCGGGTCACCGCCGCCTCCTGCCGATCAGGTCCTCTGCCCACTGCCAGATCGCGACCGTGGCCACCAGCGCCGCTGCGGCGGCAGCCGCCCACGCGGCGGCGGTGCCGGGCACCACCAGCCACGCCGCGGCGGCACCGCCGACACCGACCAGCGCCCACGTGCGATCGGGGCTGCCCGCCTTGCTCATGCGCTTCCCCTTGCCCTTCCGGCGCTGCGAACGCCGGGTGCTTCGCCGCGTCTCCAGCGCCTTGACGACGCGGTCGGTGTCCTCGCTCGACAGGCCCTTGCGGACGTCGCGCAGCGGCCGCGACAGCACCTCCGCGGCCGCGTGTTCGCCATCCGGGTAGCCGCGGACCTTCGCGAGGACAGCGAGCTTGCGCCGGGCGGTCACTGGTCCACCGCCTCGGTCAACGCGGCGACCACGTTCGAGATCCCGTCGCCGAGCATCTCCACCAGGTCACCGAGCTGGGCCGTGCTGACCGCGGTGAACAGCAGCAGCACCAGCGCCACCGCCACGATCACCTTCTTCAACAACTGCGCGGCTGCGCCCATCACTGCACCTCCACCCGGATCAGCGCGAGCACCTGCTGGTGCCGCGCATCGGTCATCAGCCCCAGCCGGCGCTGCTGCGCCGCCCACGCCGCGAGGAACACCGGCAGGTCGTCGGGGTGTGTGCCCATCGCCGCGCCGGTCGCGTCGACCCCTGCCCCGGCGGCGAGCGCGTCCGCCGCGAGGGACCAGCGGGCGGCCGTGGCCCGCTCCGCGAGCTCGTGCCCGTAGGCGAGTGCGGCGAGGGTGTGGGTCGTGTGCTGCTCGGCGGTCAGCGGCTCGCCGACGCCGTTGCGGTGCCGCAGCAGCGACCAGGTGTGTTCGTGGTAGCGCTCGGCGAGCTCGGTCAGCAGCAGCTCGTGGCTGATGTCGCCGGGCCGGGTCGGGAACATGTGCTCACTCATCGCAGCCACCCCCGTAGTGGCGGTCCGCGGCGTCGTCCGCGGCGGTAGTGAGCAGCTCGTGGGTGGCCTCCTGGCCCTGCCCGCGCGGCGTCACCGCCCCGGACCACACCGTGACGTCGTCGCACAGCGCGTAGTAGCAGATGGCGAACTCGACTTCGACGACGCTGCGGCCGATCTTCTGCTCGAGGCAGGCGACGGTGTGGGCGTACAGCGCGTCGACCACCGGACGGTCGCGCTGCGGGTCACGCGGGTAGGCGGGCACGTCGACCAGGTCGCGCTTACGCCGGGTGGCGCCGACCGCGCACTCATCGCAGCCGGAGAACACCCCGCTTCGGGTGATGACGTGGCGCACCACGCGCCGGGTGCAGCCCGGCGTCAGCGTGCAGGTGGTTGACTGAGACACGGTTCTCCTCCAGGTGCTTTCTGGTGGGGGACAAGGCCCCGGTGCACGTGGTGAGCGCGCGCCGGGGCCGCCGGCTTTCTGCCGGATGAATGTGGGGGAGTGGTCGCGATGTGGTCGCGGACTGCGCGATTACGCGCGGAAGGAGAAGGCACTCGCCGGACTGCGCAGGTGCCCTGACCAGTAGGAACGGCACCCGGCGTCATAGCGCATCACGCTTGGTGCGTGACTCGTAATGAGCAGGTCGGGGGTTCGATTCCCCCAGGCGGCTCCACCTCTGAGC
>WHSY01000011.1 GCA_009379815.1 Pseudonocardiaceae bacterium | reverse complement strand
CGATCCAGGCGACCGGCTACCGCACGCTGGAGGAGAACCAGCGGGTGGAGTTCGAGATCACCCAGGGCCCCAAGGGCCCGCAGGCCGACCAGATCCGCACGGTCTGAACCGACCCGGATCGAGCGCAGGGCCCGCACCGACTTCGGTGCGGGCCCTGTGTCATCCGGGGGCCGGCACCGAGGGTCATCCGGGGGCCGGCACCGAGGGTCATCCGGGGGCCGGCACCGAAGGAGATCAGACCGACAGGCCCGGCAGCGCTGCCGAGGTGCGGCGGCGGCGCAGCCAGACGGTGCGGGTCCCGTCGGAGTAGAGCCGCACGCGGGACAGTTCCCACCCCGCGAACTCGGCCTGGACGGCGAGTTGAGTCGCTGCGGTCCCACGGGAGACTCCTGCGGGCAGCCGCAGCGGCTCGTACTCCCAGTCGGCGCTTTCTCCTTCGCGCACGTCGCTCATTGGGTCACCACCACACTTTCGGGTTTGATCAGCTGGACGCCGTCACCGGACGACGACCCCACCACCACGTTTCCGCTGCGCGGGTCCACTGCCACCGAGTCCGGCTGGCCGACAGTGAGGAAGCGGTACCGCTCGACCGGCTCGCCGCCCGCCACGTCGAACCCGACGACCTCGTTACGAGCGGTCAGGGTGACCCACGCGAGGTCGCGCCGCCGGTCGTAGGCCAGTCCGAACGGCGCGCCCGCAACCGGGTACCGCTGCCGCAGGATCAGCGGATCCCCGGAGAACACGAGCAGTTCGCCGCCCCGGGTGTCGAGCACCAGCACCCGTCCGAACCGGTCGCCGACCGCGTTCGTCGCCCCGCTACCCGCGCGCAGTGCCGCACCGGCGTCGGCTGCGGCGGGATCGACCAGCGTCAGCGATGTCTGAGCACGGTCGAGCACCGCGACCGAGTCCCCGACCGGCACCAGCCGGGCCGCGTCGGCGAAGCCCCGCACCGTGTCGACGACCCCGGAACCTGCACCGAGCACCGCGACCCGGTCGCCGAGCGCCACCACCGTCCGGCCGTTCACCACAGCAGCGCTGCGGACCTGTCCGGCGACGTCCGCGCTGTGCACCGAGGCGCCCGGCAACCCGACGCGCAGCAGCGCGCCGGGTTCGGGAACGGACACCAGCAATGGGCCGCCGGGTGCCGCCAAGGCCAGGTCGGCGGCAGGCCCCGGCAGCGCGACCTCCCGGGGCGGGGCACGCAGGTCGCCGGTGTCGAGCAGCAGCAGCCGGTCGGGTTCACCCGCAGCGACGGCGAGGGTTCCCGTCCCGGGATCGACGAGCATGGCCGAGACCGGCGAGCGGAGGCCGAGCAGCTCCCCGACGGGCGCGGAGCTGGTCGCGGGTGCGTGCGCCGGGCCGGCGACCGGCACGGTCGGGCCGACCTGCGCCCCCGCACACCCGCCCAGGAGGGCGACCGCCAGCGCGCCGAGCAGCGCGGTGCGCGGTGCAACGGTCGACACCCGGCCTCCTCGTCGGGTCGCGGTCGCGAACCCGGTCCGTCGGCGTTACTGGTACACAGCATCCCTGAGAACGCCCGCCGGGTCACCCCCCGCGGTGTGAGGTCGACCCGAACGACGAGGTCAACCGAAGTACGAGGTCAATCCAGCGGGCGCTCCGGGTACCCGAGCTCGACGGTGCTGACATCGTCGAGTGCTGCGCGGATCGCCGGCGCGAGCTCGACGTCGTCCGCGGCCAGCGACCCGGCCAGCTGGGCGGCGTCGCGCGCGCCGATCACCGGCGCGACGACGCCCGGGCGGTCGCGCACCCACGCCAGCGCCACCTCGAGCGGCGACGTGCCCAGCCCGTCGGCGGCGGTGACGATCGCCTGCACGATGCGCGCGGCGCGGTCGGTGCGGTGGTGCTCGACGTAGCTGGCGAGGTGCGGCGCGGCGGCCCGCGAGTCGGCGGGCGTCCCGTTACGGTACTTCCCGGTCAGGACACCGCGTGCGAGCGGCGCCCAGGGCAGCAGCCCGACGCGGTGGTAGCCCGCGGCGGGCGCCAGCTCGCGCTCGACGCCTCGCTCGAGCAGCGAGTACTCCACCTGGACGGAGACCAGGGGGACATCGGAGATCGCGGCCGCGGTGGCCAGCTGCCAGCCGGTGTAGTTCGACACCCCCGCGTAGCGCACCTTCCCCGATCGGACCGCGTCGGCGACTGCGGACAGCGTCTCCTCCAGCGGCACGCCCGGATCCCAGGCGTGCAGCTGCCACAGATCGACGTGGTCGGTGCCCAGCCGGCGCAGTGACCCGTCGAGCGCCGTGAGCAGCGCGCCGCGGGAGGCTCCGCCGCCGAACGGGCCCTCGTCGCGGCGTGCCACCGCCTTGGTGGCCACCACCACCTCGTCGCGGGGGATCACGTCGGCCAGCAGCGAGCCGAGGATCCGTTCGGCCTCCCCCTCGCCGTAGACGTCGGCGGTGTCGACCAGCGTCCCGCCCGCCTCGACGAACGCGACGAGCTGGGTAGCGGCCTCGTCGGCGTCGGTGTCCTGGCCCCACGTCATGGTTCCCAGCGCCAGCCGGGACACCCGCAGTCCGCTGCGACCGAGGAAGCGTTGCTGCATGATCGGGCAGCCTACGGGCCGCCGCTCGGACGTCCTGCGACAGCCAGTACGGTCCCCGGACGTGCGATCCGGCCCGACACTCCGTCAGCCCGCCCCGAGCGGGGCCGGCCGGTGAACTGGCTCCAAACGATCGTCCTGGGCCTGGTCCAGGGCCTGACTGAGTTCCTGCCGATCTCCTCGTCGGGCCACCTGCGGATCGTCTCCGAGCTCTTCTTCGGCGCCGACGCGGGTGCGGCCTTCACCGCCGTGACGCAGCTGGGCACCGAGGCGGCGGTGCTGCTCTACTTCGCCCGTGACATCGCTGTGCTCGTGGCGACGTGGTTCCGGGGCTTTCGCTCCGCGGCCGTCCGGGCGACCCACGACTACAAGATCGCCTGGCTGGTGATCATCGGCACGATCCCGATCGGGGTGCTCGGGTTCCTGTTCGAGGACAGCATCCAGACCACCGGGCGCAACCTCTGGCTCATCGCCACCACGTTGATCGTGTTCGGGCTGCTGCTGGGCGCCTCCGAGCGTTACGGGGCGCAACTCAGGCCGCTGGAACGGCTGCGGGTCCGCGACGGCGTGGTGATGGGCTTCGCGCAGGCCATGGCCCTGGTGCCCGGGGTGTCCCGCTCCGGCGGCACGATCACCGCGGGACTGGCGCTCGGGCTCACCCGCCCGGCGGCGGTGCGCTACTCGTTCCTGCTCGCCATCCCGGCCGTGGTGGCGGCCGGGCTGTTCCAGATCCCCGACGTCTTCGCCACCGGCGGCCCCGGGCTGCAGCCGACCGTGGCGCAGATGGTGGTGGCCACGCTGATCGCGTTCGGCGTCGGTTACGCCGCGATCGCATGGCTGCTGCGCTACGTCCAGCGCCACAGCGTCTACCTGTTCGTCTGGTACCGGGTCGCGCTCGGCCTCGGCGTGATCGCGCTGCTCGCCACCGGGACGATCAGCGCCACCTGAGGCCTAAGGTGGCCGGTTGTGGGCACCCTCATACTGCTGCGGCACGGTCGGTCCTCGGCGAACACGGCGGGCGTGCTCGCGGGACGCAGCCCCGGCGTCGCGCTCGACGAGCAGGGGCAGCGCCAGGCCGAGGCGCTGGCCGAGCGGCTCGCGCCGGTCCCGCTGGCCGCGGCGGTCAGCTCCCCGCTGCAGCGTTGCCGGGAGACCATGGCACCCTTGCTCGGGTCCCGGGACCTCGAGCCCACGCTCGATGACCGATTCGCCGAGGTGGACTACGGCGACTGGACGGGTCGCGAGCTCAAGAAGCTGGGCAAGGAACCGCTCTGGAAGGTCGTGCAGTCCCACCCGTCGGCCGCGGTGTTTCCCGGTGGCGAGGCGCTGGCCGCGATGCAGGCCCGGGCCGTGGCGGCGGTGCGGGAGTGGGACGCCAAGCTCGTCGCGGAGCAGGGGGCACGGGCGGTATGGCTGATGTGCTCGCACGGTGACGTCATCAAGGCGGTGCTGGCCGATGCGCTGGGCCTGCACCTCGACGGCTTCCAGCGCATCGTCGTCGAGCCCTGCTCGATCAGTGTCATCAGCTACACCGACACCCGGCCGTTCGTCGGCCGGGTCAACGACGTCGGCGGAGACGTCAGCGCCCTGATACCGCCCAAGCGACGGGGACGCCGCCGCAAGAGCGCATCGTCGGATGCCACCGTCGGTGGCTCCACCGGCAGCACCTGACGTCCGGCGCCCGACGCCCGACGTCCGGGGGCACGACGTCCAGCGGGACGGGTGGTGCCGATCGAGGCCGCGTGCCCTAGTGTCGGAGCCGTCATGTCCCGTGTCATCCACGTGTTCCGAAGCCCCGCCCGGTTCGTCGCCGGCACCGTCGGGGAGCCCGGTGAGCGCACCTTCTACCTGCAGGCGACCGACGAGGCGAAGGTCGTGAGCGTGGTGCTCGAGAAGGAGCAGGTCTCGGTCCTCGCCGAGCGGCTGACCGCGCTGCTCGAGGAGGTGGCGCGCCGCTTCGGTGCGGAGGTACCCGATGAGGTCGCCGATGCCGACACCGACACCGACACCGACACCGACGCCGAGCCGTTGCGCACGCCCCTCGAGCAGGAGTTCCGGGTGGGGACCATGGGCCTGGGCTGGGACGCCGAGTCCAAGTCGGTCGTCGTCGAGCTACTCGCGGTCACCGAGGACGAGGTGGACGAGTCCGTGGTGCTCGACGACACCGACGAGGGTCCCGACGCGTTGCGCGTGTTCCTGTCCCCCGAGCAGGCCCGGACCTTCACCACCCGGGCCGAGCGGGTCGTCTCCGCAGGGCGCAAACCCTGCCCGCTGTGCGCGGAGCCGCTGGAACCCGAGGGGCACATCTGTCCCCGGCAGAACGGCTACCGGCGCAGCGATGCGGCGAGCTGAGCGACCCCGGCCCGTGATCCCGACCGATCCGGCGGCGCTGCCGCTGCTGTGCGACGGGCACATCGACGTCATGGGCCGCATCGTCGACGCCTCCAACGCCACACTGTTCGGCACCGTCACGGCCGGCGGGGTGGCAGCGGAGTGCGTCTACAAGCCGATCCGGGGTGAGCGGCCGCTGTGGGACTTCAGCGACGGCACGCTGGCGGGCCGTGAGGTGGCCAGCTTCCTGATCTCCGAGGCCACCGGGTGGTCGCTGATCCCGCCGACCGTGTTGCGCCCGGGACCGCTGGGCCCCGGGATGGTGCAGCTGTGGGTGGATGTCGCCGACAAGCGGGAGCTCGTGGACGTGGTCGGCTTCGGCGACGTGCCCACGGGCTGGCGACGGGTGCTGCGTGCCCACGACCGGTACGGCGATCCGGCGCTGCTCGTCCACGCCGACACCGACGGGCTGCGCCGGATGGCGGTGCTCGACGTGCTGCTCAACAACGCGGACCGCAAAGGGGGCCACGTCCTCGCCGGGCCGGACGGGCAGACCTACGGCGTCGATCACGGCATCTGCCTGCACCGCGAGGACAAGCTGCGCACCGTGCTCTGGGGCTTCCTCGGCGAGCCACTGCCCGCCGATGTGGTCGAGGTCGTGGCGCGGGTACTGGCCGAACTCGACGGCTGCCTCGGCGCCCGGCTCGACGAGCACCTGACCCGTAAGGAGATCCAGGCGGTGCGGGACCGGGGGGAGCGGCTGCTCGACGGCGGGACGTTCCCGGCGCCGCGCGGCGACTGGCCCGCGATCCCGTGGCCGGCGTTCTGACGCTGTCATCACGCTGTGCCCTGCCCGGCGGGATGCGTAGCGTGGGGGCGTGGCAGTTCCCTCGAACACCCCACCCCGGCCCCTACCCCGCACCCTCGGTGCGCTGCGCGCCGCCGGCCACGAAGAACGCGACGTCAAGGGCGAGCTGCGTACCAACCTGCTCGACGCGCTGCGCGCCGGACGCGACCCCTGGCCCGGCATCGTCGGGTTCGCCGATACCGTCGTGCCGCGGCTGGAGCGGGCGCTGCTCGCCGGACACGACATCGTGCTTCTCGGCGAACGTGGCCAGGGCAAGACCCGGCTGCTGCGCACGCTGGCGGGTCTGCTCGACGAGTGGACCCCGGTCATCGACGGCTCCGAGCTCGCCGAGCACCCCTACACGCCGATCACTCCCGCGTCGATCCGTCGCGCCGCCGAGCTCGGGGACGAGCTTCCGGTGGGGTGGCGGCACCGCAGCGAGCGCTACACCGAGAAGCTCGCCACCCCGGACACCAGTGTCGGCGACCTGGTCGGTGACGTCGACCCGGTCAAGGTCGCCGAGGGCCGCAGCCTCGGCGACCCCGAGACGATCCACTACGGCCTGGTTCCCCGGGCGCACCGCGGCATCGTCGCGATCAACGAGCTGCCCGACCTGGCCGAGCGGATCCAGGTGGCGCTGCTCAACGTGATGGAGGAGCGCGATATCCAGGTCCGTGGCTACACCCTGCGGCTACCTCTGGACGTGCTGCTCGTCGCCTCGTCCAACCCGGAGGACTACACCAACCGCGGCCGGATCATCACCCCGCTCAAGGACCGCTTCGGCGCCGAGATCCGCACCCACTACCCGCGCGAGGTCAGCGCCGAGGTCGCCCTGGTCGCCCAGGAGGCCGATCTGGCGACCATCGGAGCGCAGGTCGGGCCGCCGCTGCTGGAGGTGCTCGCCCGGTTCTCCCGCCACCTGCGCTCGTCGACCGCGATCGACCAGCGTTCGGGCGTCTCCGCCCGGTTCGCCGTCGCCGCCGCCGAGACCGTCGCGGGTGCGGCCATGCGCCGCGCCGCGCTGACCGGGGAGGACAGCGCCGTCGCCCGCCCCGTCGACCTCGAGGCCGTCCCCGACGTGCTGCGCGGCAAGCTCGAGTTCGAGTCCGGCTTCGACGGCGACACCGCCGGCACCGACGGCCGCGACGAGCAGGCAGAGGTGCTGATCCACCTGCTGCGGCGCGCCGTCGCGGACACCGCCCGGTCCCGGCTGCGCGGGCTGGACCTCGCCCCGCTGACCGACGAGGTCTCCGGCGGGCATCGGGTCGTCACCGGCGAGCGAGTACCGGCCACCGACGTGCTCGCCGCGTTGCCCGAGCTGCCGGTGCTGCACGACGTCGCCGTCCGGTTCGACGCCGACCCCGCCGGCCCGGCCGGACCGATCGCCGCCGCGGTCGAGCTGGCCCTGGAATCGCTGTATCTGACCCGCAAGCTCGGCAAGGACACCGAGAACGGCAGCACCGTCTACCGGGGCAGCGCGCAGTGAGCAGCCGGTACGCCTACGGGCCCTGGCATGGCGGGCCCGACCCGCTCGCGCCACCCACCGACCTGCGGGCCGCGCTCGACGAGATCGGCCGCGAGGTGATGGACGGTTCCTCGCCGCGGGCCGCGATGCGCGAGCTGCTGCGACGTGGCACGGAAGGCACCAGGGGCACCGACGACCTGTCCCGCCGGGTGTGGGAGCGCCGCCGGGAGATCACCCAGCGGCACAACCTCGACGGCACCCTGGAGCAGGTCCGCGAGCTGCTCGAGCGGGCACTGGACGCCGAGCGACGCGAGCTGTTTCCCGATCCCGATGACGATGCTCGCTTCCGCGAGGCGCGGCTCGACGCGCTGCCGCCCGACACCGCCCGGGCGGTCACCGAGCTCGCCGACTACGACTGGCGATCGTCCGAGGCCGCGGACGCCTATCAGCAGATCCGCGACCTGATGGGCCGGCAGCTGCTCGAGCAGCGGTTCGAGGGAATGAAGCAGGCGCTGCAGTCGACGTCACCGGAAGACGTCGAGCGGGTGCAGCAGATGCTCGCCGATCTCAACGAGCTGCTCGCCGCGCACGCCCGCGGGGACGAGGACGTGCCCCAGCGCTTCGACGAGTTCATGCGCGACCACGGTGACTTCTTCCCGGAGAACCCGCGCAACGTCGACGAGCTGATCGACGCGCTGGCTGCCCGCTCGGCGGCCGCGCAGCGGATGCTGAACTCGATGAGCGCCGAGCAGCGTGCCGAGCTGGGCCAGCTGGCGCAGCAGGCCTTCGGCGACCCCCGGCTGGCCCAGCAGCTCGCCCAGCTCGACGCGCAGCTGCAGGGGCTGCGGCCAGGCGAGGATTGGCAGGGCGCGGAGCGGTTTCGCGGCCAGGACCCGCTGGGCCTCGGCGAGGGCGCGGAGGCCATGCGCGACCTCGCCGAGCTCGACGCGCTGGCCGAGCAGCTCGCGCAGTCCTATCCGGGCGCCCGCGCGGAGGACATCGACCTCGACGCGCTGACCCGCCAGCTCGGTGACGAGGCACGGGTCGACGCCCGACGGCTGGCCGAGCTGCAGCGCGAGCTGGAAAGCCAGGGCTTCTTCGAGCGTGCCCCGGACGGCACGCTGCGGCTGTCACCCAAGGCGCTGCGCCAGCTCGGCTCCAAGGCACTGTCCGATGTGGTGGACACGATGCGTGGCCGCCGCGGGGAGCGCGACATGCGCCGCGCCGGAGCGGCCGGTGAGCCCAGCGGGGCATCGCGGTCGTGGGAGTTCGGTGACTCCGAGCCGTGGGAGGTCTCCCGCACCGTGCGCAACGCGGTGCTGCGCAGAAGTCAGCAGCAGGGCGCTGCTTCGCGTGGGCCGCTGCTCGACGTCTCCGACGTCGAGGTCGTCGAGACCGAGCAGCGCTCCCGTGCCGCGGTGGCGCTGTGCGTGGACACCTCCTGGTCGATGGTGCAGGACGGGCGCTGGGTGCCGATGAAACGCACCGCACTGGCACTGCACCACCTCATCTCGACCCGGTACCGGTCCGACGCGCTGGAGCTGATCACCTTCGGCCGACACGCCCAGCGGCTCGACATCGCGGCGCTGACCGGTCTGGAGGGTGTCTGGGAGCAGGGCACCAACCTGCACCACGCGCTGCTGCTCGCGGGACGGCACCTGCGGCGTCACCCCGATGCCGCGCCGGTGGTGCTGGTCGTCACTGACGGTGAGCCGACCGCGCACCTCGAAGCCGACGGGCATGCGGTGTTCAGCTACCCGCCGCTGCCCGACACCCTCGCGCTGACGGTTCGGGAGATGGATTCGCTGTCCCGGCTGGGCACCGCCGTGACAATCGCCATGCTCGGCGACGACCCGAGGGTGGCGGCGTTCGTGCACCAGCTGGCGCGTCGCTGCGGTGGTCGGGTGCTCGACCCGGGGCTCGACGGTCTCGGCGCCGCCGTCGTCGGCGACTACCTGCGCCACCGCCGCCGCGCGGCCTGACCCACCCGGTCGCCACCCCGGTCGCCGCCCCGGTCGCCGGGTCAATCGCCGTGAAGGGCACCTTCGCTGCGTCCGAAGCCGCGTAGGTGCCCCTGACGGCGACCGGAGGGATGTGCCGTTCGAGGATCCGCCATCGGACACTCATGTACGAGTTTAGTTAGTCCAGTTGTACACTGGTGCTATGGATGTGGCGATCAGTACATTGCGAGCCGAGCTGGCGAAGTGGATCGAGCGCGCTCGTACCGGCGAGGAGGTCATCGTGACCGACCGGGGGACTCCCGTGGCACGGCTGCTGTCGGTTGACACAGCGCCGTTGCTCGACCAGCTCACCCACCGTGGCGTGTTGAGCAGGCCGCGCCGTACGGCACGGCCCACCGCGCGCGGTGCGGCCCGAGTACACGCCCGCGGACCGGTGTCCGAGCTGGTCAGCGAGCAGCGCCGCTGACGGCATGGCGATCGTGTATTTCGACAGCAGCGCGTTCGTCAAGCTGGTGGTCGAGGAAGAGGGCAGTGACCTCACCGCCGCCTTGTGGGACGGTTGCGATGCAGCGGTGTCCAGTCGCCTGGCCTATCCCGAGGTTCGCGCCGCGCTGGCCGCTGCCGGTCGCGCCCACCGATTGGACCTTGATAGCCAGCGCCAAGCTGAGGCGGCCTGGGAGGAGTTCTGGGCCGCGACCAGAGCGGTGGAACTGACCGAGACGATCAGCTCCCACGCCGGCCAACTGGCGGGTGAACATGCCCTGTGGGGAGCCGATTCGATACACCTGGCCAGCGTGCTCGCCATCGGATCCGCCGACACCCTGCTCGCCGTGTGGGACCAGCGGTTGCGGTCCGGGGCGGAAATGGTCGACGTGCAGACGGCCCCACCGCAGTGACGGACGCTGTTCATTCCTACGACCCAAGCGTCGGCCTCGGCCGGGGTCAGGCCTCACCGCAGCTGTGTACCGGGGTATCGGGCGAGTCGAGCCACAGCGTCTGGCCGTTTCGGGTGACGGTGAGGCCGAAGCGTTCCCAGCTCGGCCGGCCGCCCGCCACCCACCGCCGGTACGAGCGTTCCACCACCGCCCAGAGGTCCGACGGGCCGCAGGTGCTCACGACGAACCCGTCATCGGCCCACGCCCGCGCCCAGCATCCGGTGATGTCGGCGAGTACTGAGCTTGGCCCGGTAGCACGGGCACCTGACGTGAGGTGGCCTCGGCCACCAGGAAGGATGTCCGTGCTACGGGGCCAAGCTCAGTGTGCGTCGAGCTGCTGCTGCGTCGGCTCGTCAGTAACGACCCGGTACACCCGACTACAGGCCGGCCTCGGCGCGTGTGACCGACAGTGGCTCGTCGGCCGGCACCTGCTCGCCGGTGCGCAGCTCGGCCGTCCGCTGTCTTCGAGCCAGCGCGGAGGCGGCCGGTTCGGCAGCTCCAACACGTAGGGTCGGAGCCATGTTGCCGTGGACGTCCGTGCCGCACCCGCAGCTACCCGGTCAGGGCATCCCGCTACGGCTGCACGACACGGCGACGGGGGAGATCCGGCCGACCGCGCCAGGGCCGACAGCGCGGATGTACGTCTGCGGCATCACGCCCTACGACGCGACCCACCTCGGGCACGCCGCCACCTACCTCGCCTTCGACCTGGTGCACCGGATCTGGCGCGATGCCGGGCACGACGTTCACTACGTGCAAAACGTCACCGACATCGACGACCCCTTACTCGAGCGGGCCGCCCGCGACCAGGACGACTGGGTCGTGCTCGGGATGCGCGAGACCGCGCTGTTCCGTGAGGACATGGAGTCGCTGCGGGTGCTGCCGCCGCGCGAGTTCGTCGGCGCGGTCGAGGCTATCGGCGAGATCGTCGAGCTCGTCGCCAAGCTGCTCGCCTCCGGCGCGGCCTACCGCGCCGACGACGCCCAGCACCCCGACGTCTACTTCGACCACCGCGCCACCGGCCGGTTCGGCTACGAGTCGGGCTACGACGAGCAGACCATGAACCGGCTGTCGGCCGAGCGCGGCGGTGACCCCGACCGTCCCGGCAAGCGGCACCCGGTCGACGCGCTGCTGTGGCGCACCGCACGCGACGGCGAGCCCGCCTGGGAGTCGGAGCTGGGCGCCGGCAGGCCCGGCTGGCACGTCGAGTGCACCGCCATCGCGCTGAACCGCCTCGGCACGACCTTCGATGTGCAGGGCGGTGGCTCGGACCTGATCTTCCCACACCACGAGTTCTCTGCCGCGCACGGCGAGGCGCTCACCGGGTCACACCCTTTCGCGCGGCACTACAGCCACACCGGCATGATCGGCCTCGACGGCGAGAAGATGTCGAAGTCGAAGGGCAACCTCGTCTTCGTCTCGAGGCTGCGCGCAGACGACGTCGACCCGATGGCCGTGCGGCTGGCACTGCTGTCCGGCCATTACCGGGACGACCGGTCCTGGACCAACGACCTGCTGGAGGCCTCGACGGCCCGGCTGGCCCGGTGGCGTGAGGCGGTGTCGATGCCGGCAGGGGCGCCCGTCGGCGACGTGCTCGAGCGGGTCCGCACCCACCTCGCCGACGATCTGGACACCCCGCGGGCGATCGCGGCGCTCGACGCGTGGGCCGGCGAGACCCTCAACCGGCGGGGCCGCGACACCGACGCGCCCCGGCTGATCGGCAGCTGCGTCGACGCCCTGCTCGGCATCACCCTGTGAGCGGCCGGGCTGCTCAGCGGTCGCCGCGGGGCCCTCGCGGACCGGCGGGAGGGCCACCGGGGCCACGACGGCGCAGATACCGCTCGAACTCCGCGGCGATCGCGTCCCCGCTGGCCTCGGTGAGGGTGATCTCGGTGTCGCCACGCTCCTCGAGCGCGCGCACGTAGCTGGAGACCTCCTCGTCCTCCTCGGCCATCTCGCTGACGGTGGCCTCCCACTCCTCCGACTGCTCGGGTAGCCCGCCGAGCGGCACCTCGAGGTCGAGCACCTCCTCGACGCGGTGCAGCAGCGCCAGCGTGGCCTTCGGCGAGGGTGGCGCGGAGACGTAGTGCGGCACGGCTGCCCAGAACGAGATCGCAGGCACGCCGGCCTGCACGCACAGGTCCTGGAAGACGCCCGTGATCCCCGTCGGGCCCTCGTACTTCGAACGCTCCAGCTTGAACCGGGCGGCTGACGCCGCGTCGTAGGAGGTGCCGGTGACGGGTACCGGCCGGGTGTGCGGCGTGTCGGCCAGCAGTGCGCCGAGCGTGACGACGGTGGTGATCCCCAACTCCTCGACGTGGTGCAGCAGCTCGGTGCAGAAGGATCGCCACCGCATGTTCGGTTCGATGCCGTGCACCAGCACGACGTCGAAGTCCGAACCCGGAGGCCGGCACACCGACAACCGCGTGGTCGGCCACTCGATGCGGCGGGTGATGCCGTCGATGAGCTTGGTGGTGGGCCGCGTCACCTGGAAGTCGTAATAGTCCTCGGGATCGACCTCACCCAGCGGGTGGGCGTCCCAGC
The DNA here is from genome assembly GCA_009379815.1 of Pseudonocardiaceae bacterium. Lineage (GTDB taxonomy): Bacteria > Actinomycetota > Actinomycetes > Mycobacteriales > Pseudonocardiaceae > WHSY01. The sequence continues at coordinate 67,074 of WHSY01000011.1, read as the reverse complement.
TCAGCTGCAGATGCTCGATCGCGGTGCTGGCGGCGTCCCCTGCGTCGTTCCAGCCCTCGAACGCGGCCACCAGCACCGGAGCGGTGAGCCGGGGTTGCTGTTCGACCCCCGTGACGGGGGTGTCGGGATCGGTCACTGCGCCAGCGTACGGGCCACCCGTGCGGCTGTTCGTCTCCGCTGCCCGACCGCCACATCACACGAGGCCTCTAAGCTGACCCCTATGGCCGCTACAACCACAACCACCTCACCGCTGCTCGACGTCCTGGCGCGCCGCGTCATGGTTGCTGACGGAGCGATGGGGACGATGTTGCAGTCGGTCCCGTTGACACTCGATGACTTCGACGGGCTGGAAGGCTGCAACGAGATCCTCACGGTGACCAAACCCGACGTGGTCCGAGGGATCCACCGAGGGTACTTCGAGGCCGGGGCGGATCTCGTGGAGACCAACACCTTCGGAGCGAACCTTCCCAACCTCGCCGAGTACGACATCCAGCACCGCATCCAGGAACTGGCGGAAAAGGGGGCAGTGCTGGCCAGGGAGGTGGCCGACGAGTTCGGCGGGGTCGCCGCCGAGCGTTTCGTGCTCGGCGCCGTCGGCCCGGGCACGAAGTTGCCGACGCTGGGACACGCGCCGTTCGCGGATCTGCGCGACGCCTACGTCGAGTGCTGCCGGGGCCTGCTGGCAGGCGGCGTGGACGCGATCCTCGTCGAGACCAGCCAGGACCTGCTGCAGACGAAGGCGTCGGTGATCGCGGCGCACCGGGCGATGGCCGATGAGGGGCGCCAGGTGCCCATCATCTGCCACGTCACCGTCGAGACCACCGGGACCATGCTGCTGGGTACCGAGATCGGCGCCGCACTGACGGCGCTGGAGCCGCTCGGGGTGGACCTGATCGGGCTGAACTGCGCCACCGGACCCGCGGAGATGAGCGAGCACCTGCGCCAACTGTCGCGCCACGCCCGGATCCCGCTGTCGGTGATGCCCAACGCGGGGCTGCCGCAGCTGGGATCCGAGGGCGCGGTCTACCCGCTGACGCCCGATGAGCTGGCCGAGGCGCTGAGCAGCTTCGTCACCGAGTTCGGGCTGAAGCTCGTCGGTGGCTGCTGCGGCACCACACCCGAGCACATCTCGACGGTCCGTGCCGCCATGGCCGACCTCACCCCTGCGACCAGGCGACCCCGGCCCGAGCCCGGGGTGTCGTCGCTGTACGCGCCGGTCCCGTTCCGGCAGGAAACCTCGGTGCTGGTGATGGGCGAGCGGACCAACGCCAACGGCTCGAAGGTGTTCCGCGAGGCGATGGTCGCCGACGCCTACGACGAGTGCATCGAGATCGCCCGCGAGCAGACCCGTGACGGGGCGCACCTGCTCGACCTGTGCATCGACTACGTGGGCCGCGACGGGGTCAGGGACATGGCGGAGCTGGCCGGGCGGCTGGCGACGGCGTCCACGCTGCCGGTGATGCTCGACTCCACCGAGCCCGAGGTGCTACGGACCGGGCTGGAGCGCCTCGGCGGCCGCTGCGTGGTGAACTCGGTCAACTTCGAGGACGGTGACGGGCCGAACTCCCGGTTCGCCAGGATCATGGAGCTGGTGTCCGAGCACGGCGCGGCGGTGGTGGCGCTGTGCATCGACGAGGACGGCCAGGCGCGTACCCGCGACTGGAAGGTAAAGGTCGCAGCCCGGCTGATCGAGGACCTCAACGGCAAGTGGGGGATGCACACCTCCGACGTCGTGGTCGACTGCCTGACCTTCCCGATCTCGACCGGCCAGGAGGAGGTGCGGCGCGACGCCATCGAGACGATCGAGGCGATCCGCGAGGTCAAGCGCCGCTTCCCCGACGTGCAGACCACGCTCGGGGTGTCGAACATCTCCTTCGGACTCAACTCCGCCGCGCGCCAGGTGCTCAACTCGGTGTTCCTGCACGAGGCCACCGCAGCCGGGCTCGACACCGCCATCGTGCACGCGTCGAAGATCATGCCGATGGCGCGGATCCCCGAGGAGCAGCGCCACGCCGCGCTCGACCTCGTCTACGACCGGCGCCGCCCTGCCGAGGGTGACAAGCCGGCGCACGACCCGCTGGAACACTTCATGGCGTTGTTCGAGGGCGTGTCCGCGTCCTCGGCGCGGGCCTCGCGGGCCGAGGAGCTCGCCGCGCTGCCGCTGTTCGAGCGCCTCGAGCGGCGGATCGTCGACGGCGAGCGCACCGGCCTGGAGGCCGACCTGGACGAGGGCATGAATCAGCGCCCGCCGCTGGAGATCGTCAACGACACGCTGCTGTCGGGGATGAAGACGGTCGGTGAGCTGTTCGGGTCCGGGCAGATGCAGCTGCCGTTCGTGCTGCAGTCCGCCGAGGTGATGAAGGCCGCGGTGGCCTACCTCGAGCCGCACATGGACCGCACGGACGAGGACGGCAAGGGCCGGCTCATCCTCGCCACGGTCAAGGGCGACGTGCACGACATCGGAAAGAACCTCGTCGACATCATCGTGTCGAACAACGGCTACGACGTGGTCAACCTCGGCATCAAACAGCCGATCACGACGATCCTCGACGCCGCCGCCGAGCACCGCGCCGACGCGATCGGGATGTCCGGGCTGCTGGTGAAGTCCACGGTGATCATGAAGGAGAACCTCGAGGAGATGAACTCCCGTGGGGTCGCGGACGACTACCCCGTACTGCTCGGCGGCGCGGCACTGACCCGCTCGTACGTGGAGAACGACCTCGCGGAGCTCTACTCCGGTGACCTCGGCTACGCCAAGGACGCCTTCGAGGGGTTGCGCCTGATGGATGCCCTCATGACCCGCAAGCGCGGCGGCACGGTGGCCGCCGACCCGGAGGCCGAGGCCCGCACCGCCGAGCGTAAGGCTCGTCACGAGCGGTCCAAGCGGATCGCCGAGGCGCGCAAGGCGCGGGCCGCCGAGACCGCCGAGCCGGTGCCGTCCCGCTCCGACGTCGCAGCCGACCTCCCGCTGCCGACACCGCCGTTCTGGGGCTCCCGGGTGGTCAAGGGAATCCGGGTCGCGGACTACGCCGGGATGCTCGATGAGCGGGCGCTGTTCCTGGGGCAGTGGGGGCTGCGCGGCGTCCGCAGCGGGAGCGGTCCGAGCTACGAGGAGCTGGTGGAGTCCGACGGCCGGCCACGGCTGCGGGCGTGGCTCGACCAGCTGTCCACCGATGGTGTGCTCGCGCACGCGGCAGTGGTCTACGGCTACTTCCCGTGCGCGTCCGACGGGGACTCGCTGGTGGTGCTTGCCGAACCACGGCCCGACGCCGCCGAGCGCTGCCGGTTCACCTTCCCCCGCCAGCAGCGCGACCGCCACCTGTGCCTGGCCGACTTCTACCGGCCGAAGGACGCGGCGCTGGACGCAGGCGAGGTGGACGTGCTGCCACTGACCCTGGTCACCATGGGCCAGCCCATCGCCGACTACGCCGCCGAGCTGTTCGCCAAGGACGCCTACCGCGACTACCTCGAGGTCCATGGCCTGGGGGTACAGCTCACCGAGGCGATAGCCGAGTACTGGCATGCTCGGGTCCGCGCCGAGCTGACCACCCCCGACGGTGCGACGATCGGCGCGGATGACCCGGAGGACGTCGAGCAGTTCTTCAAGCTCGGCTACCGGGGGGCGCGGTTCTCGCTGGGCTACGGGGCCTGCCCGGAGCTCGCCGACCGCGCCAAGATCGTCGAGCTGCTGGAGCCCGGCCGGATCGGCGTCGAGCTGTCCGAAGAGTTCCAGCTGCACCCGGAGCAGTCCACCGACGCCATCGTCACCCACCACCCCGAGGCGAAGTACTTCAACGCCTAGCGGCCTGTGAGTGGTGATGCGAGCCAGGGCTCGCATCACCACCACTCACGACCTGTCCACAGGCGTGGGAGGATGGCTAGTCGTGAAGACGTTCGAGGAGCTCTTCGGCGAGCTCACCGAGCGCGCACGCACCAGGCCGGAGAGTTCGGGAACCGTGCGGGCGCTCGACGCCGGGGTGCACGCCCAGGGCAAGAAGGTGCTCGAGGAGGCAGGCGAGGTGTGGATCGCAGCCGAGCACGAGTCGGACGAGCGGCTCGCGGAGGAGATCTCGCAGCTGCTGTATCGGGTGCAGGTGCTCATGCTCGGCCGCGGGCTGAGCACCGCCGACGTCTACCGTCACCTCTGAACCCCATATCTGGGAGCACCGACCTGTGACCACCTACCTGTGACCGAGGAGAACGGCATGCTGCGCGTCGCGGTACCCAACAAGGGGGCTCTGGCGGCGCCCTCGTCCGAGATGCTGGTCGAGGCCGGGTACCGGCAGCGCCACGACGTCAAGGATCTGACCATCATCGACGCGCTGAACGAGGTCGAGTTCTTCTTCCTGCGCCCCAAGGACATCCCGATCTATGTGGGCTCGGGCGAGCTCGACCTCGGCATCACCGGGCGTGACCTGGCGCTGGACTCCGAAGCACCGGTCGACGAGCGGCTCGCGTTGAGCTTCGGGTCCTCCGCGTTCCGCTACGCCGCTCCGGTGGGGCGGGACTGGAAGGTCGGCGACCTGGAGGGGCTGCGGGTGGCTACGTCCTACCCGCGGCTGGTGCGCGAGGACCTGACCCACCACGGCGTCGGAGCCGAGGTGATCCGGCTCGACGGGGCGGTGGAGATCTCGGTGCAGCTGGGGGTCGCCGATGCGATCGCCGATGTGGTCGGCTCGGGACGCACACTGCGCCAGCACGGCCTTGTCGCCTTCGGCGACGTGATCTGCTCCTCGGAGGCCGTCCTGCTCGAGGGCCGGGGATCGCCCGACTCCTCGGAGAAGGCGCAGCTCGCCGCACGGCTGCAGGGTGTGGTCTTCGCCCAGCAGTACCTCATGCTCGACTACGACTGCCCGAAGCCGCTGCTCGAGGACGCGATGCGGATCACCCCGGGTATCGAGTCACCGACGGTGGCGCCGCTGGCCGACCCGGGCTGGGTGGCCGTCCGCGCGATGGTGCCCCGCCGGGAGGCCAACCGAATCATGGACCGGCTGTCCGTCGCGGGGGCCAAGGCGATCCTGGCCACCGACATCCGCTCCTGCCGGTTCTGACAGGCTCCCGGTTCTGCCGAGCCAGGCGTGTCAGCGGGGGCGGACCGTGAGCACCTGGGAACTGCGGCCCACCGGCCCGGACCGATCGTGCAGCACCCCGGAACACACCCCCGCGCCGGCGGGTCCGATCGCGGTTTCGGCGTCGACCGCGAGCCACTCGCCCGCGGGTCGGCGGTGCAGGTGCACCGACAGATCGGTGTTGAGGAACAGCCAACGGGTGAAGTCCAGCCGGGACGCGATGCCGTTGGCGGAGTCGGCGGTGGCCATCAACCGCTGCAGCGGCGACGGGTCCTCGCCTGCCACGAGGGCGACCCGTAGCCGCGCCCACGCCGTCCCGGGGCCGTGCTCACCGAGGTGGCCCCGCAGCCAGCGCCACTCCAGCGCATCGAGGTAGCCGGGGATCCACTCGGGCGGGGCCTGCCGCGGCTCGGCCTGCTCGGGTGGTGGCAGCGCCGCCGCGGCGCCGCCGGCCACGTCGGCGGTGTCGGCCAGTGCCAGGCGCCAGCCCCAGGCCCGGGCCACCGGCCGCCCTTCCGCGGTGAGCTCGGCGCCGACCAACTCGACGGTCCGTCCCGGGCGCACCACCTGCGCGGAGACCGCCACCTCCACCGGAGCCAGCGCGCCGAGCACCTCGACGGTGACCCGGGACAGCGCCACGTCCTCGCGTGGCTGGCATCGCTCGAGAGCCCGGGTCAGCAGCGCCGACGGCGGACCCATGTGCTGCATGTCCGCCGACCACGGGCCGACGGTGTGCTCGGTGGAGCGGTAGCGACCCGGCTCGAGTTCCTCGTAGAAGGCGTCCATCTACTCCTCTCGCTCCCGCGCCGGCACCGGGGCCCCCACGTCCGGATCGGGCCAGCCCGGGTAGGGCGGCGGGGTGTTGCCGAAGGACGGGCAGCGCTCCTGATGGTCGCACCACTCGCAGAGCCGGCCGGGGCTCGGCCGGAAGTCGCCGGTGGCTGCGGCGCGCAGGATTGCCGTCCAGATCGCGCTCAGGGTGCGCTCGAAGCGGTCCAGCTCACCCTCGTCGGGTGTGTAGGTCAGTGACTGCTCGTCGGCGAGGTAGAGCAGCTGCAGCAGGCGTGGCAGCACCCCGCGGGTCCGCAGCAGCACCAGCGCGTAGAACTTCATCTGGAACAGCGCCTTGGCCTCGAACACCTCACGCGGTGCCGACCCCGTCTTGTAGTCCACCACCCGGATCTCGCCCGTGGCGGCGACGTCCAGGCGATCGACGAAACCGCGCAGCAGCACCGGATCCGCCGCTCCGGCGGCAGGCACCTCCGCCTCCAGCCGCAGCTCGCAGGCCTCGGGCTGCAGCCGTCGAGGATCCTCCAGCGCGAAGTAGGAGTCGACGAGCGCTCGCGCCGAATCCAGCCACTCGGCGAGCTCCGGGTCGGAAGGGCCCTCGAAGAGTGCGGCGAGCTCCGGGGTATGGGCGAGGACGTTCTCCCATGCCGGTCCGACCATCTCGCGTGCCACCGCCGGTTCGCGCTGCGCGGGCGGCAGCGCGAAGAGGCGTTCCAGCACGGCGTGCACGACCGTCCCGCGGACCTGCACCCGGGTCGGCGTCTCGGGGATGCGGTCGATCGCCCGGAAGCGGTAGAGCAGCGGGCACTGCTTGAAATCGGCCGCCCGGGAAGGTGACAACGCCGGCCGGCGCCGGCCATCGCCGGACTCCGCTTCGGCCACCTGCACCCCGATCTCGGTCACGTGCGGCAGGGTAGGCCATGGCCCCGACAACCGGAGGCCCCGGCGACCCGAAGGATCACGCGGGTCGCACGCACCGGGTCCTAGGATCACGGTCGTGACCGGTACCGTTCCGGCCCCGCGCGGCGCCCCGCCCGGGGGCCTGCTGCTGGGCAGGATGCGCGGCGTACCCGTGCTGCTGGCACCGTCGTGGTGGCTGGGAGCGGTGCTTCTGACGGTGCTCTACGCCCCGCTGGTCACCAGCCTGCTACCCGGGGCGGGGCCGGTGTCGGCGCTGCTGCTGGCGGCGACCTTGGCCGTGCTACTCGGCGTCTCGGTGCTCATCCACGAGCTCGCGCACTGCGCGGTTGCGCTGTGGCTGCGGGTGCCGGTGCTGCGGGTGCGGCTGTTCCTGCTCGGCGGGTTGTCCGAGCTCGCCCGGCGCCCGGCGGGACCGCGCGACGAGGGCCTCATCGCCGTCGCGGGGCCGCTGGTGTCGGTGCTGCTGGCGGTCCTGTCCGGCGCCGGATGGTCGATGCTCGAGCCCGGCGGCGCACTGTGGCTGCTGGTGGCCGAGGTTGCCGTCGCCAACGCCGCGGTGGGGCTGTTCAACCTGCTGCCGGGCTTGCCCCTCGATGGCGGCCGGGTGCTGCGGGCACTGATCTGGATGGTCACCGGCAGGCGAAGGGTGGGCACCGCGGCTGCGGTGGTCGGTTCGGCGGTCGTGGCGGTGGGATTGCTGGTCTGGGCACTGTCCGGCCTCGCCACCGGCGTACCGGGTGGCTGGCTGCGGCTGGGGGTGTGCGCCTTGCTGGCCTGGTTCGTGGTGTCAGGTGCGACCACCGAGGCGATCGCCGAGCATTCGGCCGGCTGGCCGGACGGGCTGGCACCCGCGGCGCTGGTGTGCCCGGTGCTGCAACTGCCCGCGGAGAGCCCGGTCTCCGACACGCTCGTCGCCGCGGCGGGCCGGGGGGTGGTGCTGGTCCGCGCCGACGGTGTCGCGGCCGGGTTGCTCGACCTTCCTGCCGCGGAGCGGCTCGCCGCGGTCTCGCCGCGAAGCCCGGCCGAGCAGGCAGCCGAACCGATCCGGCCGGAGGCGGTGCTGCTCGCCTCCGACCCCGGCGAGGAGGTGCTCGAGCGGGTGCGGGGCAGCGCGAACCGGCAACTGCTCGTGGTCGACGCCGACGGCCGTCCCGTCGGCGTGTTGCACCGCGCCGACGTGGAACGCGCGCTGGCGGCGCAGGGTTGAGGCACGCGGCGGTCGTCGCGCTCGCTGTGCCACGATGCCGCCCGTGACACGATCGAGCGGACCGTTCCACCCCGGGGATCGGGTGCAGCTGACCGATCCCAAGGGACGCCGCTACACGATGGTCCTCGAGGCGGGCGCCGTCTACCACACCCACCGGGGTGCCCTCGCCCACGACGACTTGATCGGTGCACCGGAAGGCAGCGTGGTCAGCTCCGCCGCCGGCACCCGGTACCTGGCACTGCGGCCGCTGCTCGCCGATTACGTGCTCGCGATGCCGCGGGGCGCGCAGGTGATCTACCCCAAGGACGCCGCGCAGATCCTGATGTGGGGCGACGTGTTCCCCGGCGCGCGGGTGCTGGAGGCCGGTGCGGGGTCTGGCGCGCTGGCATGCTCGCTGCTGCGGGCCGTGGGGGAGCAGGGGAGCGTGACGTCCTACGAGGTGCGCTCCGACCATGCCGAGCATGCCGAGCGCAACGTGGAGCGGTTCTTCGGCTCGGTCCCGCCGAACTGGGCGCTACACGTCGCCGACGTCGCCGCGCACCCGGCGGGGGAGCCGGTGGATCGGGCGGTGCTGGACATGGTGGGCCCGTGGGAGGCGCTCGACACGGTGTCGGCCGCGCTGCTGCCGGGCGGGGTGCTGGTCGCCTACGTGGCCACCACGACCCAGCTGTCGCGCATGACGGAGGCGCTGCGGGAGGCGGGGTGCTTCACCGAGCCCCAGGCGTGGGAGACGGTGCTGCGACCGTGGCACGTGGTGGGCCTGGCGGTGCGACCCGAGCACCGCATGGTCGCCCACACGGCGTTCCTCATCACCGCGCGTCGGCTCGCCGAGGGGGTCGTGGCCCCGACCCAGCAGCGCAGACCCAGCCGCTCGACCGGCCGGTCGTAGCTCGACGCGTTCGTCGCGCCGCCCGTGACGTTGTTCACCCCCGGACAACGCGCCGGTACCGCCCTCGACATCTCACGAGAATGCGTCTTCTCCCGTACCGTGGTGGGTCGAGACACAGCACGGGAGGAGGTGCCGTCATGCAGCACGATCATCCCGGCGGCCGGCCCGACGGGGGTCGGGGGGGCGAGGACCCCGACACGACCGCCCAGATCAGGATGCTCGAGGACGAGGTGGCGCTACTACGGCGCAGGCTCACCGAGTCCCCGCGCCACGTCCGGCTGCTCGAGGAACGGCTGGCCGAGGCGTCCGCCTCGGTGACGCAGCTCACCGAGCGAAACACCAAGCTGGTCGAGACGCTGCGTGACGCGCGCAGTCAGCTGCTCTCGCTGCGCGAGGAGGTCGACCGCCTGGCCCAGCCACCGAGTGGCTACGGCGTGTTCCTCGACAATTTCGAGGACGGCACCGTCGACGTATTCACCTCCGGCCGTCGGATGCGCGTCGCGGTCTCCCCCGCGGTCGAGACCGCGGAGCTGCGACGCGGCCAGAGCGTGCGGCTCAACGAGGCGCTCACGGTGGTCGAGGCCGGCAGCTACGAGGCGACGGGCGAGATCTGCACGCTGCGCGAGGTGCTCGACGGCGGGCAACGGGCGCTGGTCATCGGGCACGCCGACGAGGAGCGGGTGGTATGGCTGTCCGAACCGCTGGCGCCCCGGCCCGAGGACCTGACCGACGATGCGGTGGTGCTCAAGTCCGGCGACTCCCTGCTCGTCGACACCAAGGCGGGCTACGCATACGAGCGGGTGCCCAAGGCCGAGGTCGAAGACCTCGTCCTCGAGGAGGTGCCCGATGTGGGCTACCACGACATCGGCGGCCTGGGCAATCAGATCGAGCAGATCCGTGACGCGGTGGAACTGCCGTTCCTGCACGCCGACCTGTTCCGCACCTACGAGCTGCGCCCGCCCAAGGGCGTGCTGCTCTACGGCCCGCCCGGCTGCGGTAAGACGCTCATCGCCAAGGCGGTGGCCAACTCGCTGGCCAAGAAGGTCGCGCTGGCCCGCGGCGAGGGCGACGACGACGCCGACAACGCCAAGAGCTACTTCCTCAACATCAAGGGCCCGGAGCTGCTGAACAAGTTCGTCGGCGAGACCGAGCGGCACATCCGGCTGATCTTCCAACGGGCCAGGGAGAAGGCCTCCGAGGGCACTCCGGTGATCGTGTTCTTCGACGAGATGGACTCGATCTTCCGTACCCGCGGGTCAGGGGTGTCCTCCGACGTGGAGACGACCATCGTCCCGCAGCTGCTGTCCGAGATCGACGGCGTGGAGGGCCTGGAGAACGTCATCGTCATCGGCGCATCCAACCGCGAGGACATGATCGATCCGGCGATCCTGCGTCCGGGCCGGCTGGACGTGAAGATCAAGATCGAGCGGCCGGACGCCGAGGCGGCCAAGGACGTCTTCTCGAAGTACCTCACGACGTCGCTGCCGCTGCACGCCGACGATCTCGCGGAGTTCGGCGGCGACGCCCAGGCCTGCGTGCAGGCGATGATCCAGGGCACTGTCGAGCGGATGTACGCCGAGAGCGAGGACAACCGGTTCCTCGAGGTCACCTACGCCAACGGTGACAAGGAGGTCCTCTACTTCCGGGACTTCAACTCCGGCGCGATGGTGCAGAACATCGTCGACCGGGCGAAGAAGGCCGCGATCAAGTCGGTGCTCGAGACCGGCCAGCCCGGCCTGCGGATGAACCACCTGCTCGACGCGATCGTCGACGAGTTCGCGGAGAACGAGGACCTGCCCAACACCACCAACCCGGACGACTGGGCGCGCATCTCCGGCAAGAAGGGTGAGCGGATCGTCTACATCCGCACCCTCGTGACCGGCAAGAACGCCGATTCCGGCCGGGCGATCGACACGGCGACCAACACCGGCCAGTACCTGTAACCGCCCGTGCCGCGAAGGGGCTCTTCGCAGCCCCTCCCGCGCTACGAAGGTGGCCCTTGCCTCATCCGGTGAGGCGAAGGGCCGCCTCGCGGCCCCGGAACCCGGCCGTGCCCGGTCGTGCCCCGCCGTGCAAGGTCGTGCAGGGCCACTCGCGGGCGCGATGGGCGGTTCGCGGCCCGTAGGCTCGTGGGCATGCGCCGGATCATGGGTACCGAGGTGGAGTACGGCATCGCCGTCCCGGGGGACTCCTCCGCCAACCCCGTCCTCACCTCCACCCAGGTCGTGCTCGCCTACGCCGCGGCCGCGGAATTGCCGCGCGCGAAGCGGGCACGCTGGGACTACGAGGTGGAGTCGCCGCTGCGCGACGTCCGTGGCTTCGACCTCGGTGAGAGCGGGCTGACGCAGCAGGACCCCGAACTCGACGACCTCGGCGCGGCCAACGTCATCCTCACCAACGGGGCCCGGCTCTACGTCGACCACGCCCACCCGGAGTTCTCCGCGCCGGAGGTCACCAACCCGCGGGACGCCGTGGTGTGGGACAAGGCGGGCGAGCGGATCATGGAGGAGGCGGCGCTGCGGGCGCGGACCGTGCCCGACCAGCCGGCCTTCCAGCTCTACAAGAACAACATCGACGGCAAGGGCGCCTCCTACGGCACGCACGAGAACTACCTGATGGCACGCTCGACGCCGTTCACCGCGGTGGCCTCCGGACTCATCCCGTTCTTCGCCTCCCGCCAGGTGGTGTGCGGCTCGGGCAGGGTGGGCATCGGCACCGCGGGAGAGGAGGCCGGGTTCCAGCTGTCGCAGCGCGCCGACTACATCGAGGTCGAGGTCGGGCTCGAGACCACGCTCAAGCGAGGCATCATCAACACCCGCGACGAGCCGCATGCCGATGCCGACAAGTATCGTCGGCTACACGTCATCATCGGCGACGCGAACCTCGCGGAGTACTCCACCTACCTCAAGGTCGGCACCACCGCGCTCGTACTGGACCTCATCGAGGCCGGTGAGCGGTTCGACGACCTGCGGCTGGCCGAGCCCGTACGCGCTGTGCACACGATCAGTCACGATCCGTCGCTGAAGGCGAGGGTGGAGCTCTCGGGCGGGAACCGCTACACCGGCCTGGACCTGCAACGCGCCTACCACGAGCGGGTGGCCGCCTTCTTCGCGCGCGAGGGTGAGCCGGACGAAACCTCGGGCGACGTGCTGCGCACCTGGGGTGAGGTGCTCGACGCGCTGGGACGTGACCCGGCCGAGTGCGCCGACCGGCTCGACTGGCCGGCGAAGCTGCAGCTGCTCGAGGGCTACCGGTCGCGCGACGGGCTCGGCTGGGCCGCACCCCGGCTGCACATGGTCGACCTGCAGTACTCCGACGTGCGGCTGGCCAAGGGCCTGTACAACCGGCTGGTGACGCGGGGATCGATGAAGCGCCTCGTGACCGAGGAGGAGGTGCTCTCGGCTGTCAGCTCTCCCCCGGAGGACACCAGGGCCTACTTCCGGGGCCGGTGCCTGGAGCGCTACCCGGCGGAGGTGGCCGCGGCGTCCTGGGATTCGGTCATCTTCGACCTCGGCCGGGAATCGCTGGTACGGATCCCCACGTTGGAGCCGTTGCGCGGCACGCGGTCACACGTCGGGGCGCTGATCGAGGCGTCTGCCAGTGCACAGGAACTGGTGGACGCGATCACGCGTGGTTGATCGACCCTGCCGGTGTACCGGCGCCGGTCGGGTTTGCTGGGTATGGTGCGGAAGTGACTCCGGAGTGACGATGGTCTGAGCAGGAGGCGAGATGTCACAGGAGAAGGCACAGCGGCAAGGCGGCGGCGACGGCGACGAGGACAACGGCGAGGGCGCTGCCGGCGGTCAGGACCGGCGTGAGAAGCTCGGCGAGGACGTGGACGCGATCCTCGACGAGATCGATGACGTCCTCGAGGAGAACGCCGAGGACTTCGTGCGCGCCTACGTCCAGAAGGGCGGCGAGTAGCCGCCCGCGACACGCACACAACCGTCGGCAACGAGGAGAAAGACACCCCCGATGGAGCAGTCCACGGCCCGGTCGTACCCGGGTGCGGCCCTTCCAGCGCACTACTTCACGGCGGGATCCTCGTCCTTCACGGAGTTCCTCTCCGCGGCGGTCCCCGAACTGCTACCGGGGCGCTTCGGCGCGGGGGAGGCAGGCCGTGACGTGAGTGCCCAAGCGCCGCATGGCACGACGATCGTCGCCGTGACCTTCTCCGGCGGGGTGGTGATCGCCGGCGACCGCCGCGCGACCATGGGCAACCTCATCGCCCAGCGCGACACCGAGAAGGTCTTCGTCGTCGATGACTACTCCGCCGCCGGCGTCGCGGGTTCGGCCGGTGTCGCGGTGGAGATGGTGCGGCTGTTCGCCGTCGAGCTGCAGCACTACGAGAAGATCGAGGGCGTGTCGCTGACGCTGGACGGGAAGGCGAACAAGCTCGCGAGCATGGTCCGGGGCAACCTCGGGGCAGCCCTGCAGGGGTTGGCGGCGGTGCCGCTGTTCGCAGGCTTCGACCTCGATGCGTCAGACCCGGACCGCGCCGGGCGCATCGTCTCCTTCGACGTCGTCGGAGGTCGCTACGAGGAGACCATCGGCTACCACGCGGTGGGCTCCGGCTCGCTGTTCGCTCGTTCTGCGCTGAAGAAGTTGCACGAGCCGAACCACGATCAGGCGACCGCCGTGCGCAACACGATCGAGGCGCTCTATGACGCGGCAGACGACGACACCGCCACCGGCGGCCCGGACACCGTCCGGCGCATCTATCCGACCGTGGTCACCATCAACGCCGCTGACGGGGCGGTCGAGCTCCCCGAGGAGGCCACCGAGCAGATCGCGGAGGCCGTGATCGCCGGGCGGCGCGACAAGCCCGGGGGCTGACACACCCCGTGGCTGACACACCCCGAAACCCGAAGTCGACGTCGAGAATGAGGTCCCGCCGTGACGATGCCGTTCTACGCCTCGGCCGAACAGGTCATGCGGGACCGTTCGGAACTCGCCCGCAAGGGCATCGCCCGAGGTCGTAGCGTCGTGGTGCTCACCTACACCGGCGGGGTGCTGTTCGTGGCCGAGAACCCGTCCACCGCGCTGCACAAGGTCTCCGAGATCTATGACCGGATCGGCTTCGCCGCCGTCGGGCGCTACAACGAGTTCGAGAACCTTCGCGTGGCAGGCATCCGGGTGGCCGACGTGCGCGGTTACTCCTACGACCGTCGTGACGTCACCGGGCGCGCGCTGGCCAACGTCTACGCGCAGACGCTGGGCACGATCTTCTCGGAGCAGCAGAAGCCCTACGAGGTGGAGCTGTGCGTGGCCGAGGTGGGCGCCGACTCCGACTCCGACCAGCTCTACCACCTGACCTACGACGGCTCGATCGGCGACGAGCCGAACTTCGTGGTGATGGGTGGCCAGGCCGACGCCATCTCCGCCGCGATGAAGGACTCCTTCCGTTACGGGATGGAGACCGGCGAGGCGGTCCGGGTGGCGGTGGCTGCGCTCGGCACCGCCGGACCGGGCGGGACGAGCGGGACCGCATCGGCCGGTTCGGCCGCCAACGGAGGGGCGTCCCGGACTCTGGGCCTGGGGCAGTTGGAGGTCGCGGTGCTCGACCGCAACCGGCCGTTGCGCGCCTTCCGCAGGATCACCGGCGCCGCCCTGACCGCGATGCTCGACACCGGCCAGGGCGCAGCCGGGTCCTCGGGCGACGACACGCCCGACCCGGGTGGCAGCGAGCCGACGGGCGACGGCCAGGGCTGACGCAGCGGCCCGCGGCTCGGGGTGAGAAATTCGGGCCCGCACCGCTGTCCGATGCAGCGAGTTCGCAGCTGCGACACACCAGGTCACGGTCGGCGCGGTTGCCCTCACGACCGGTACGGTGCAGCTGCTCCGGCACCGAGCAGCCCACATGAGCGCTCCCGGAACGCGCTGCGGAGCTTACGCTGGGGGCCATGCAGCGTCGGATCTTCGGTGTCGAGACCGAGTTCGGGGTCACCTGTACCTTCCACGGGCAGCGGCGGTTGTCACCCGACGAGGTGGCCCGCTACCTGTTCCGCCGGGTGGTGTCGTGGGGGCGCAGCTCCAACGTGTTCCTGCGCAACGGGTCCCGCCTCTATCTCGATGTCGGCTCCCACCCGGAGTACGCCACGGCGGAGTGTGACGACCTGATCCAGCTCGTGACCCACGACAAGGCCGGCGAGCGCATCCTCGAGGACTTGCTGGTCGACGCCGAGCGGCGGCTCGGCGACGAGGGCATCGGCGGCGACATCTTCCTGTTCAAGAACAACACCGACTCCGCGGGCAACTCCTACGGCTGCCACGAGAACTACCTGGTGGCCCGTGCCGGCGAGTTCTCCCGGATCGCCGACGTGCTGCTGCCCTTCCTGGTCACCCGACAGCTCATCGCCGGTGCCGGCAAAGTGCTGCAGACTCCTCGCGGCGCCGTCTACTGCCTCTCGCAGCGCGCCGAGCACATCTGGGAGGGCGTGTCGTCGGCGACGACCCGGTCGCGCCCCATCATCAACACCCGTGACGAGCCACACGCCGACGCCGAGCGCTACCGGCGGCTGCACGTCATCGTCGGCGACTCGAACATGTCCGAGGTCACCACCCTGCTCAAGGTGGGCACGGCGAACCTCGTGCTCGAGATGGTCGAGGACGGGGTCGCGTTCCGGGACTTCACGCTCGACAACCCGATCCGGGCCATCCGGGAGATCAGCCACGACCTCACCGGCAGACGGCCGGTCCGGCTGGCAGGCGGGCGGGAGGCGTCCGCGCTGGACATCCAGCGCGAGTACCACGCCCGCGCGGTGGAGCACATCGCCCGCCGTGGCTCGGACCCCGTCACCGACCGCGTGGTCGAACTGTGGGGCCGCACCCTCGACGCGGTCGAGCACCACGACCTGAGCCTGATCGACCGGGAGATCGACTGGGCGATCAAGCACCGCCTCGTGGAGCGTTACCGTTCCCGCAGCGGGCTCGACCTGGCCAACCCCCGGGTCGCGCAGGTCGACCTCGCCTACCACGACATCCGGCGTGGCCGCGGCCTGTTCGACCTGCTGCAGCGCAAGGACCTGGTCGACCGGGTCACCGACGACGGGGAGATCGAGGCGGCCAAGGACACCCCGCCGCCGAGCACGAGGGCGAAGCTGCGAGGCGACTTCATCGCCGCCGCCCAGGCAGCCGGGCGAGACTTCACCGTCGACTGGGTGCACCTCAAGCTCAACGACCAGGCGCAGCGCACCGTGCTGTGCAAGGACCCGTTCCGCGCTGTCGACGAGCGGGTCGACCGGCTCATCGCCTCGCTGTGACGTGGCTGCGACCCCGGTGAGTGGGTTTTCCCGGCGACCGAGTGCCGGGGACGCTCACGAGCCACTCAGCGCCGGACGGGGGCGGGTTCAGGACGGGGGGGCGAAGAACTCGAGTGCGACGTTGTCGGGGTCGCGGAAGGACAGGCCGGACCCGTAGTGCGCGTCGACCACACCACCGTGCTCGATGCCCAGCTCGTCGAGGTGCCTCGCCCACTGCTCGAGCTCCGTCCGGCTCGCGCAGCCGAACGCGACGTGGTCCAGGCCGGAGTTGCGCTCGTCGAACCGGACGCCGGTATCGCCGGCCGGATGGGTGTGCAGGCCGAACAGGGTGCCCGAACCCAGCGCGAACACGGCATGGTGAAACGCGCCGGCGTCCTCGTCGAGCACCGGCTCGGATCCGAACAGTCGCCCGTACCACGGGCGACTCACCGCGAGGTCCGTGACGGTCACGGCGATATGGGTGATCGGAGGGAAGTCGGCCATCTCGGTGATCTCCTGACATGGGGGAGTACGTGCCGCAAGCCCTGCGGCCAGCGGCGGTCGCGTCCGGACCGGACGTACTGTGCCTACCCGGCGGGCACGGTCGCGATCTCGACGCGATTGTCGTTGAAGATCGGCGCGGCGGCCAGGGTGGTGAGCCGCTGCGAGGTCGTGGCCTGCCCGCCCAGCCCGTCGGCGTGGTCGCGACTCCACCACCCCATGGGCGCCGTCGCCACACCCGGCCGGGTGTCGTCGCAGACCCGTGCCGTCATGACGAACGAGCCGCGGTCATTGAACACCCGCACCTGCTGCCCGTCGCCGATTCCCCGCGGCCGGGCGTCCTCGGGGTGGATCACGACGAACGGTTCGGGATGGGCCCGATGCTGCCGGTGCTGGTCGGCGAACGTCGAGTTCAGGAACATGTGCGTCTTCGGCGTGACCAGCGCGAGCGGGAAGCGGGTGGCGAGCTGCGCGTCGGCGACCTCGGCAGGCGGGTCGTAGAACGGCACCGGGTCGATGCCGCGCCGGGCCAGTGCGGGCGCGTGCAGCGCAAGCTTGCCGTCGTCGGTGGGGAAGTGTCCCTCGGCGTGCGGTGCTGCCCCCTGACCGAGGTCGATCTTGACGAAGCCCCGGTCACGGAGCTCGGGCAGGCCGACACCACCCGGCTCGTCGGCGAGGGCCGCGGCGAGCATCTGCTCGTCGGTCTCGGCGAAGCACGGGTCGTCGAGCCCCAACCGCGCCGCGATCAAACGGAAGATCTCGGTGTTGGGTTTGGCCTGCCCGCACGGGGCGATCGCGGGCTCGTTCCACGTCACGTAGTGGTGGCCCCAGGAGGGCACCGCGTCGAGGTGCTCGAGTTGGGTGGTGGCGGGCAGCACCACGTCGGCGTGCGCCGCGGTGTCGGTCATGACCTGCTCGATCGCGACGGTGAACAGGTCCTCGCGGCCCAGCCCCGCCAGCACCTTGGTCTGGTCCGGCGCGATCCGGGCGGGGTTGGCGCCCCAGCAGACCAGCGCGGCCACCGGAGGGTCGAGGTCCGGATCGGTCAACGCATCCCCGAGCTGCGACATGTTGATGCTGCGCACCTCGCGCGGCAGCAGGTCGGGCCGTTGCAGCGCGGTGCGGTCGATCGCGGTGGTGGTGGCGAGCGGGACGTAGGAGAAGCCGCCGCCGTCGTGGCGCCAGGACCCGGCCAGGGCGGGCAGGCAGGCGATGGTGCGGTAGGCGACCGGGGCTCCGAGATGGCGCTGCGCGCCCACTCCGAGCCGCAGCAGCGAGGGCTGCGTGGTGGCGAACTCGCCGGCGATGCGGGTGATCGTGGCGGCGTCCACGCCGCACAGCTGCGCACAGCGTGCCACCGGGTAGTCGTCGAGCCGGTCGCACAGCTCGTCGAAACCGGTGGTGTGCGCGCGGCACCACGCCTCGTCGACCAGCTCGCCGTCGAGCAGCGCCCGCATCATCCCCAGCGCCAGCGCACCGTCGGTGCCCGGCAGCGGGCGGACGTGCTCGTCGGCCAGCCGTGCGGTGCGGCTGCGGAACGGATCGATCACGACGAGCTTGGCGCCCTCCCGGCGTGCCTGCAGGATCAGCCGCCACAGGTGAGGTGCCGTCGACAGTGGGTTCCATCCCCAGCACAGCACGTACCGGGAGTTCGGAAAGCGCTCCGGGTCGACCTCGGGGGACTGCCCCTGGGTGGCGGCGGTCCCGGCGACGCCGGCGCTCGCGCACACCGTGCGAACCAGCTTGCTGGCGCCGAGCGCGTGCATCACCCGCGCGCTCATGGAGTTGCTCTGCAGCAGCCCCATCGTGCCCATGTAGCTGTACGGCAGGATCGACTCGGCGCCGTGCCGGTCGATCGCCGCCCGCAGCCCGCCGGCGACGACGTCGAGCGCCTCGTCCCAGCTCGCCTCCCGGAAGGCCTGCCGACCCTTGGCTCCGGTGCGGACCAGCGGGCGCAGCAGCCGGTCTTCACCGTAGACGCGGTCGAGGTAGTTCGAGACCTTGCCGCACAGGAACCCGGCGGTGACCGGCTGATCCGGGTTCCCCCCGACACCGACCGCCCGGCCCTCGGCATCCACGGTGACCAGCATGGCGCAGGTGTCCGGGCAGTCGTGCGGGCAGGCAGCCTTGACCACCCGCGTCGAATCAGGCCCCGGGCCTACAGGAATCATGCTCACCTCCAACGTCCGGTCAGCATGACCCGGTGACGGATCCCGTGTCGACCCGCCGCACGTGCGGGCACCGCGCGCGTTCCGGGTGGCGTGGCGGTCGAGCTGCCGGCTTTCCGGTGCTCCCACACCGGACAGCGCTCACGACCTAAGCTGCCCCCGTGTCATCCGCCCGCGCCGAGCGCCTGGTGAACCTGGTGCTGTGCCTGCTGTCCACCCGGCAGTACCTCACCGCCGAGCGGATCCGGCGGATCGTTCCCGGCTACGCCGACGCTCCCTCCGACGAGGCGTACTTCCGGATGTTCGAGCGCGACAAGGCCGAGCTGCGCGACCTCGGGGTGCCGCTGGAGACCGGCGTCGCGGGCCTCGAGGTCGCCGAGGGCTACCGGATCGCGCGGCGGGACTACGAGCTGCCCGACATCGATCTCGAGCCCGATGAGGCGGC
This sequence comes from Pseudonocardiaceae bacterium, assembly GCA_009379815.1. GTDB lineage: Bacteria > Actinomycetota > Actinomycetes > Mycobacteriales > Pseudonocardiaceae > WHSY01. The sequence goes on along the minus strand of WHSY01000011.1, from coordinate 47,844 downwards.
CGCGGTCGCCCTGGCGGCGCGGTTGTGGGACTCCCCGCAGCTGGCCGGGGCCGCGCAGGGCGCGCTGCACAAGCTCCGGGCCGCCGGGGTGGACGTCGACGCGGTGCCCGTCCCGGCGGTGGAGCCCCGGGTCCGGGCGGCCGAACCGGCGCTGACCCCGCTGATCTCCGCCGTGCAGGCCGGCCGGGTGGTCGGTTTCAGCCACCGCAGGCATCCCGCGGCCGAGCCCGCCGCGCGCACCCTGGAGCCGTGGGGCGTGGTGTCGTGGCGGGGTCGCTGGTACGTCGCCGGGCATGACCGGGACCGCGGCGCCACCCGCTGCTTCCGGGTGTCGAGGATCGTCGGCCCGGTTCGCACGATCGGGCCCGCCGGTGCGGTGCGCCGCCCCGAGGAGGTCGACCTGCTCGAGATCGTGTCCGGCTCCGCGGAGCCTCCCGCGGTGTCGCACACCGCGCGGCTGTGGCTGGCCGATGGTCACGCGCACGGGCTGCGCCGGCAGGCGCGCGTGCTGGGCAGGCTCGCACTCGACGGGGTCGGCGGCGACCTGGTGGCGGTGGAGCTGCCCGCGACCGACGTGGCGGCGCGGTGGATCGCCGGGCACGGGCCGGATGCCGTGGTCATCGAACCGGAATCACTGGCCGCCGCGGTGCGCTCGCGCCTGCTGGCCGCTACCGGGGAGGCGGGCTGATGCCGGGTGTCGCCGACCGGCTGCCCCGGCTGCTGGCGCTGGTGCCCTACCTGCTGGGCCGCCCCGGCGTGCCCATCGACGAGGCGGCCGCCGACTTCGACGTCACCCCGCGTCAGCTGCGACGCGACCTCGAGCTGCTGTGGATGTGCGGCCTGCCCGGGTATGGGCCCGGTGACCTCATCGACCTCTCCTTCGAGGGTGAGACCGTCACGGTGACCTTCGACGCAGGGATGCGCCGCCCGCTGCGACCCTCGGCGGCCGAGGCAACCGCACTGGTGGTGGCGTTGCGGGCGCTGGCCGAGACACCGGGTGTGGTCGACGCCGGGGCGGTGCGGCGTGCCCTGGCGAAGATCGAGTCGGCCGCCGGTCACGCCACCGGGCAGCAGGCCGTGGTCGTGGGCCTGGCGACGCGTGAGGAGGCCGCGTTGACGTCCGTGCGTGACGCGCTGGACCGGCGCCGCGCGCTGTGGACCCGCTACTACACGGCCTCCCGGGACGCCGTCAGCGAGCGCACCGTGGACCCGATGCGGCTGCTGCTGGTGGAGGGGCACAGCTACCTGGAGGCGTGGTGCCGCAGCGCCGAGGCGGTACGGCTGTTCCGGCTCGACCGCATCGACCACGTCACCGTCCTCGACGAGCCGGCCGTGCCGCCGTCGCACGCGCGGCCGACCGACGTCTCCGCGGGGCTGTTCCGCGCCGAGCCCGACCAGCAGGTGGCTGTGCTGACCCTCGCACCGGATGCCCGGTGGGTGGCCGAGTACTACCCGGTGGAGGATGTCGAGGGAGCCGAAGGCGGGGCGGCGACGGTACGGATGCGCTACGCCGACACCCAGTGGATGGTGCGCCTCGTGCTGGGATTGGGCGGCGACGCGTCGGTGCTCGAGCCCGCCGAACTCGCCGACGCGGTCAGCGAGCGCGCCCGAGCCGCCGTTCGCCGATCCCGTCACCTGCCGCCGACGACGGCAGGATAGCGTGACGGTCATGCCGTACTTGACGAGCCTGCTGCTGGTCGCCGGCGCCCTGGTCGTCGTGCTGGTGCTGCTGCTGCGGCTGATCGGGCCGGTGCGCCGGGTCGCCGACGCCGCGCGGGTCACCCGGGGCGAACTCACCCGGGGTGTCGGGCTGCTCAGCGCCAGGATGGCCGCGCTGCGCGTCGAGCTCGACCGCCGCCGCCACCCGTCGGGTGAACCACCGGGACCGGCCACCGCGTAAGATCGAGCAGGTAGAACGCTAGGAGAGGAGCGCCACATGCCAGGGATTCCGGGAGGCTGGGAACTGGTCCTGCTGCTGGGAGTGCTGGTGCTGTTGTTCGGCGCGACCAAGCTGCCGAACGCCGCGCGCTCCATCGGCCAGTCCATGCGCATCTTCAAGGCCGAGACCAAGGGGCTGCGCTCGGACGACAGCCAGGGCGACGAGCCCGCCGACACGACCGCGCAGCGCGAGCAGACCCAGGCGCTGCCACCGTCGAGCCCGCAGCCGGACCCGCCCCGGCCGGCCGAGCAGCCGCAGCCCCGCACGGACACCACCCGCTGACGAGAGGCGGGTGACAGGGGTGCGCTTGCCGCTGGGCCGCCCCGGGTCGCGCCGCGGCGCCAACCCCGACGGCTCCATGACGCTCATGGAGCACCTCTACGAGCTGCGCAACCGGCTCACGGTCGCCATGCTGGCGCTGGCCGCCGGCGGCGTGCTGGGCTTCTTCTGGTGGGGGGTGCACCCGCTCGGCTTCGCCAGCCTCAACGAACTGCTCACCGGCCCGTACTGCGGCCTGCCGCCCGGGGTGCGCCTGACGCCGAACCCGGGTGAGTGCCAACTGTTGCAGACCAGCCCGTTCGACGCGTTCAACACGCGCCTGCAGGTGGGCCTGGCTGCCGGTGCGGTGCTCACCGGCCCGGTCTGGCTCTATCAGATCTGGGCCTTCATCACCCCCGGCCTGCACGTCAAGGAGCGGCGCTTCGCGATGGTCTTCGTCGGGGTGGCCAGCATCCTGTTCGCGGTCGGCGCCGTGCTCGCCTACTTCGTGGTGCCCGCCGGATTGTCGTTTCTGGTCGGGCTGGGTGACGGTGCGTTCACCGTCGCGCTGAACGGCAAGGCCTACGTCGGCTTCCTGCTGCTCATGCTGCTGGTGTTCGGGGTCAGCTTCGAACTGCCACTGATCATCGTGATGCTCAATCTGGTCGGGGTGTTGCCGTACACCAAGCTGCGCTCCTGGCAGCGGGGGAGCATCTTCGGGCTCTTCGTCTTCGCCGCGGTCGCCACGCCCGGCCAGGACCCGATCTCGATGATCGCGCTCGCCCTCGCACTGGTGGTGCTCTTCGAACTCGCGGTGTTCATCGCCTACCTGCACGACCGCCGGGTGGTGCGGCAGCGCGCCGAGCAGGGCTGGGACGATCTCGACCCCGACGAAGCGTCGACGCTGGACCACCGCGTCGAACCGGTCGCCGGGTACGACGACGTCACCTGATCCTGTAGTCGGCGCGTCCGGCGGGACCGGGACGGGTGTGATTAGCCTGGTGGGGTGGCAACCCGCTCCCCAGCCGAGGCGTACGCCGCGTCCCGAAGGCGGGCCGCCCACCCCGAGCTCGACGACTTCACCACCGGGCTGAGCTTCGAGCTCGACCCGTTCCAGCGCGAGGCGTGCGAGGCGCTCGACGGCGGGCACGGGGTGCTGGTCTGCGCCCCGACCGGGGCGGGCAAGACGGTGGTGGGCGAGTTCGCCGTGCACCTGGCGCTGGCGCAGGGGCGCAAGTGCTTCTACACCACACCGATCAAGGCGCTGTCCAACCAGAAGTACGCCGACCTGTCCGCCCGGCACGGCGCGCGGCAGGTCGGCCTGCTCACCGGGGACACGTCGATCAACGGCGAGGCGCCGATCGTGGTGATGACCACCGAGGTGCTGCGCAACATGCTCTACGCGCGCAGCTCGACGCTCGACGGGCTCGCCTACGTGGTGATGGACGAGGTGCATTACCTGGCCGACCGGTTCCGCGGTGCGGTGTGGGAGGAGGTGATCCTGCAGCTGCCGGAGTCCGTACGGCTGGTGGGCCTGTCCGCGACGGTGAGCAACGCCGAGGAGTTCGGCGACTGGCTGGTCGACGTCCGCGGCGACACGGCCGTGGTCGTCGACGAGCAGCGCCCGGTACCGCTGTGGCAGCACATGCTGGTCGGCAACCGGATGTTCGACCTGTTCGCCGAGCAGCGCGGCGGCAAGCTCACGGTCCACCCGGATCTGGTCCGCCACGTCGAGGAGATGGAGCGCCGCCATGGCGCAGGCGGGTCACGGCCGCGCCGTGGTGGGCCGCGCGGCGGCGGGGGTCCTCGCTTCCGCCCGCCGCCGCGGACCGACGTGGTGGCCCGGCTCGACCGGGCCGGGCTGCTGCCCGCGATCACCTTCATCTTCAGCCGGGCGGGGTGCGATGCGGCGGTGACCCAGTGCGTCCGCACCGGGTTGCGGCTGACCACGGCTGACGAGGCCACGCAGATCCGCAGGACCGTCGACCAGCGCACCGCGGACCTGCCGGACGACGACCTCGGTGTGCTCGGCTTCTGGGAGTGGCGCGAGGCGCTCGAGCGGGGCGTGGCGGCCCACCACGCGGGGCTGCTGCCGGCGTTCAAGGAGACCGTCGAGGAGCTGTTCGTGCGCGGCCTGGTCCGCGCGGTGTTCGCCACCGAGACACTGGCGCTGGGCATCAACATGCCGGCCCGCACGGTCGTGCTGGAACGGCTGGTGAAGTTCAACGGCGAGTCGCACGTCGACCTCACTCCGGGCGAGTACACCCAGCTCACCGGCCGGGCCGGGCGCCGGGGCATCGACGTCGAGGGGCACGCGGTGGTGCTCTGGCAGCCCGGCGTCGATCCCACAAAGGTCGCCGGGCTGGCCTCGACCCGCACCTACCCGCTGCACAGTTCCTTCCGGCCCGGCTACAACATGGCCGTCAACCTCGTCGACCGGGTCGGGGTGGACCGGGGGCGGGCGCTGCTCGAGCAGTCGTTCGCCCAGTTCCAGGCCGACCGTTCGGTGGTGGGGCTCGCCCGGCGGATCGAGCGCAACGAGGAGGGCCTGGCCGGCTACGCCGAGTCGATGACGTGCCATCTCGGCGACTTCGCCGAGTACGCGGCGCTGCGGCGCCGGATCTCCGAACGGGAGCGGCTGCGGGCCCGGCAAGGCGCCGCGCAGCGCCGGTCACAGGCCGGCGACGCGCTGGCCGGGCTGCAGCGCGGTGACGTGATCGCGGTGCCGGGCGGGCGGCGCTCCGGGCTCGCGGTGGTGCTCGATCCGGGGACCAACCCGCCCACCGACGAGCCGCGCCCGCTCGTGCTCACCGAGGACCGCTGGGCCGGGCGGTTGTCGGTCGCCGACTTCCCGACGCCGGTGCAGGTGCTGGGCACGATGCGGCTGCCCAAGCGGGTGGAGCACAAGGTGCCCCGGGTGCGCCGCGACCTGGCGTCGAGCCTGCGCAACACCGGTATCGAGGCGCCACCGCGCGGCCGCCGCAAGGCCCCGACGGGCAGCGAGACCGCCGACGACGCCGAGCTCGCCGCGCTGCGCCGGGCGTTGCGGGCCCACCCCTGTCACGGCTGCGACGACCGGGAGGCCCACGCCCGCTGGGCGGAGCGGTACGACCGGCTGTCTCGCGAGACCGACAAGCTGCGCCAGCAGGTGGCGGCGACCACGCACTCGCTCGCGCGCGCCTTCGACCGGATCCGCGGCCTGCTGGCCGAGCGCGGCTACCTCGACGGGGAGCGCCTCACCGATGCCGGCAAGCGGTTGTCACGGCTGTGGTCGGAGTCCGACCTGCTCGCCGCGGAGTGCCTGCGGCACGGGCTCTGGGACGGGTGCGAGCCCGCCGAGCTCGCGGCTGTCGTCTCCGCGCTGGTCTACGAGGCGCGCCGGGACGAGGGCCCTACGGCGTCGGTGCCCGCCGGCGAGGTGACCGACGTGCTGGCGGCCACCATGCGGACCTGGGCCGGGCTCGAGGACGACGAGCGGCGTCACCGGCTCGAGCGCACCCGCGAGCCCGACCCGGGGTTCGCCTGGCCGGTGTACCGCTGGGCACGGGGCGAGTCGCTGTCCGCGGTGCTCGCCGCCGCGGAGCGCAACGGCGCGGAGCTGTCCGCGGGTGACTTCGTGCGCTGGTGCCGGCAGGTCGTCGACCTGCTCGATCAGATCCGCGGTGTGGCCGGGGAGGCGTCGCAGGTCGGAGCGGCTGCGGCCGCGGCCGTGCGGGCGGTGCGCCGCGGGGTCGTCGCGATGGGCACACCCGAGTGAGCACACCGCGCGCGCAGCCGGGTCCCCGCCATCGGCAGCAGGAGCCGTTGTCACCGCTGCCGTGGCTGCTCGCAGGCCTCGCGCTGCTGGTCGCCGCCGTCCTCGCCCTCGGCCTCGTCAACCGGGGATGGTTCCGGATCACCGTGTTCGACGAGACCGCCGTGCAGCAGGGCGTGCAGCGGGTGCTCACCGGCAGCGGCTACGCCGTCGGGTCGGTGTCGTGTCCCACGGATCAGCCGGTCGAGGCCGGGCGCAGCTTCACCTGCCGGGCCACCGTCGACGGTGATCTGCGCGAGGTGAGGATCACCGTGCGCACCGATGGTGGTGTCTACGAGGTGGCCGCGCCGGGTCCCTGATCGCCACGCAGCGCCGCGGTCAGCCGGTCGACGGACGCACCGAGGCCCCACCTGCGCTGCAGCGCGGCCAGCGCCTCCAGGTCGCAGGATGCGGGCGGCAGCGCGTCGCCCCGGTCGACGTGCACCTCGGCGTCGGTGGCCACCCGCACCACGGCGGGGGCGGCGGTCAGGTAGTCGCGCGCCGCGGTCAGCTTGGCGCGCACGGCAGGGGCAAGGGCCGCCGCGGGGTCGTCCAGCGCGGCCAGCAGGCCCTCCACCGAGCCGAACCGGCCGATCAGCGTGGCGGCCGTCTTCTCCCCGACCCCGGGCACGCCGGGCAGACCGTCGGACGGGTCGCCCCGCAATGCGGCGAGGTCCGCGTATCCGGCGCCGGTGTCGGTCGGGGGGAGTCCGCAGCGCGCCGCGAGCTCGGCGGGGCCGATCACCTCGGCCTTGGCGAGGCCGCGGGCCACGTAGACGACCCGGACCGGGGTCGGTTCCTCGCGCACCACCTGGAACAGGTCGCGGTCGCCGCTGACCACTGTCACCGGATCGCGCTTCTCGGTGGCGACCAGGGTGCCGATCACGTCATCGGCCTCGTAGCCCTCGGCGCCCGCTGTGGCGACGCCGGCCGCGGCGAGCACCTCGAGGATCACCGGCAGCTGCGGTGCGAGAGTGTCCGGCACTGCCTCCTCGTCCGGCGCCTGGCCGTGTGTCTCGGCGACCCGGTGCGCCTTGTAGGAGGGCATCGCGGCGACGCGGAAGGCGGGGCGCCAGTCGAGGTCCAGGCAGGCCACCAACCGCGCCGGGCGGTGCGCGACGACCAACCGGGCGATCATGTCGGCGAAACCCCGCACCGCGTTCACGGGCGTGCCGTCCGGGGCGGTCACCGTGTCCGGCACACCGAAGTACGCGCGGAAGTAGAGGCTGGCGGCATCGAGCAACAACAGGGGCCGGTCCACATGTGCAGCCTGCCATGCTGCCCGTCGCGGGAGGATACCGTCACCGGTATCAGTGCCAGTGGTGCTTGATCCGCTTCCTGACCTGGCGCAGTGAGCGGGTGCTCGATCCTGCGGGCACCCGCCACAGGTCGACCCCGCCCATCACCGCGAATGCCCGGATCCGCACCCTCGGGGCGCCGGGCCGCACCTCGGTCGTCACGCCGTACTCGTCGTTGCCGCCCATCAGCGCGAAGCCGGTCATCTCCACGTCGACACCGTCGGGCACGTAGATGTCGTCACCACCCAGCAGCGCGATCGTCGTGATCGTGACCTCCGCACCGTCGAGTTCGACATCGCGCAGGTCCAGCGTGGTGCCGCCCATCAAGGAGATCGACGTCAGCGTCCCGCTCAACCGCCACCGCCCGGTGACGGTGGAGCCGCCCAACAGCGCCACCACCCAACGTCGCGCCCTTCGCCTCGGAGGTGCCGGGGCGGTCGGCGCCGACAGGTCCGCGGTGACGGCGACCAGTTCGCCCGTTGAGGTCGCGCTGTAGGTCTGCCGCGCACGCGCGTCGAACTCGGCAAGGGTGAGATGGCCGGAGCCGACGTGCTCGGTGAGGCGCGCGACGGCGGCTTCCCGGTCGCCGTCGGCCGGGGGCGTCTCGTAGGGCTCCGCCATAGGCATGACAGTAACGCGGGTAGCCCCGTTGCAAGATCCGTGGTGCTTCGGTTCCCGACGGCGGGTAGCGGCCCCGTCCGGTTGCCCTTCACGCTGGATGCGGCCGCCCGGCCATCCCGCTGGCGACAGCGGGCTGGCACGCGGCCACGACGAGGGTTGGTCGCACGTCGTGGCCGATGGCAAGGTCGTCGACACCGACCGATTGCGGGTCAAGGCGCTGAGCAAGCGGATCATATCTGGGCGCCACCACCCCGTCAGACCACGGTAGTGGGCGGCCAGGGTGTCGCAATTCCGCTCGGCAATTCGTTCGCAGTTCCGCTCGGGTCGAGACATTCGGAGGGCACAGGCGTTCGCGGCCGGCCCTGGCTCAGGGGGGCCGGCCGCACGCGAATCGCTACGCCAACCGTTGATTCCCGGCCTGGGCGGGTGTCCCGGTTTCGGCGAGTACGGTCAGGGCCCGCGGCAAGGGGCCCTGGTGCAGGACGCCGAGGCGTTGGGTGGCGCGGGTGAGGGCGACGTAGAGCTCGGCCGCGCCCCGTGGGCCGTCGGCGAGGATCCGTTCTGGTTCCACGACCAGGACGGCGTCGAACTCTAGGCCCTTCGTCTCCGAAGCCGGCACAGCCACCACCGCGCCCGGCACTCCCGGTGGCCCGATCACGACGCTGGTGCCTTCGCGGCCGGCTTCGTCCCGTACGAATTCCTCGATGGCAGCGGGTAGTTCGTCCTCGGTGACTCGTCTGGACCATGGCTGGACGCCGCACGCGCGGACCGACTCCGGTGGCTGGAGCCCGAGTGCGAACTCGGCGAGCAGCGCGGCGGCGACGGTCATGATCTCCGCCGGGGTGCGATAGTTCACCGACAGCGACCGGTAGACCCAGCGGCCGGGTACGTACGGCTCCAGCGTCGTGTCCCACGATGTCGCTCCGGCCACCGACCGGCGTTGGGCGAGGTCGCCGACCACAGTGAACGATCGGCCCGGGCAGTGCCGCATCAGCACCCGCCAGTCCATTTCGGACAGTTCTTGGGCCTCGTCGACCACGACGTGCCGGTAGGTCCAGTCCCGGTCCGCGGCGGCGCGTTCGGCGAGTTCCCGGGTGTCGCGCTCGACGAAGCGATCCGCCAGATCCTCGGCGTAGAGCAGGTCCGTGGCGAACAGGTGGTCCTCGTCGTCCATCGAGTCCTGGCGGTCGACGAGGATGTCCATCACGCCGGCCGCGTACTCGGCCTCGGCCTTGGCCTCGGCCTTCCGTTCCTGCTCGGCGGCCTGGTCGGCCGACTTGTCGCGACCCAGCAGGTCGACCAGTTCGTCGAGCAGCGGCACGTCCGACACCGTCCAGGCGTCGCCGTCGGCGCGCGACAACGCCGGGTCCGCACCGGCCGCCCGCAGCCGCTCTGGGGACGTGTACAGCGGTGCCAACACTGTTTCCGGCGTCAGCACCGGCCAGAGCTCGTCGAGCGCGGCGGCGAACTTGTCGTGATCCGCGAGCTCTTCGAGCAGGTCCGCCCGCAGGCGCTCCCATGCTTCGCGGTCCGCCCGGGTCAGCCAGCCCCGGCCGATCCGGGCTATCGCCCGTTCGGTGAGCACCCACGTGACGATCTCGCTGAACACCGCGCGGGCGTCGTTGTGCGGCAGTGCGCTCGCGCTCGCCTCCTCCCTGGCCCACTCCACGGTCTCGGCGTCGATCCGCACCGTGACGTCCGCCAGCTCGATCGGCAGCGGATGCTCCGGCAGCCGCTGCCGGTCGGCGATCGCCGCCGCGAGCACGTCGAGGATCTTCAGTGAGCCCTTGAGCCGCGCGGCTTCCGGGGCGTCCTCGGCGGTGACGTGGAGGCCGGGCACGAGGTCGCCGGGGGTCATGAACACCACCGCGGACTCGCCCAGCGACGGCAGAACGCGGCTGATGTGGTTCAGGAACGCCGGGTTGGGCCCGACCACGAGCACGCCATGGCGTTCCATTCGCTCCCGCTGGGTGTAGAGCAGGTAAGCGACGCGGTGCAGCGCCACCACGGTCTTCCCGGTGCCTGGGCCGCCCTCGATCACCAGCACACCCGGGTGATCGAGTCGGATGATCTCGTCCTGCTCGGCCTGGATCGTCGCCACGATGTCGCGCATCCCGTCACCGCGCGGCGCGTTGACCGCCGCGAGCAGCGCTGTGTCGCCTCGGCCACCCCGCTCCGCGCCGACCGGGCGGCCGAGGACCTCGTCGGTGAAATCGACCACCTGGCGCCCGCGCGTGTGGAATTGGCGGCGCCGACGCATGTTCTCCGGGGTCGCGGCGGTGGCGACGTAGAACGCGCGCGACGCCGGTGCCCGCCAATCCAGCAACACCGGTTCGTAGTCGTTCTCCTCGTCGAGAAGGCCGATCCGGCCGATGTACGAATGGTCGCCCGAAAGGGTGTCCAACCGGCCGAAACACAGCCCGTTGTCCGCGACGTCCAGCCGCTTCATCTCTTTGGCCGACGCGCGCACCCGGACGTCCCGGTCCATGGGTGTCCCGCCATTTTCCTGACAGACAGGGCCCCGCAACGCCGCGTTGTACTCGCCCTTCACTCGCGCGCGCTCGGCGTCGAGCCGCGCGTAGAGCCCGGCCACGTGGCTCCGCTCGGACCGCAGTTCCTCTTCGTACCCCTGATTCGACACAGGCCCCTCATAGCGTTTGAACCAAAGTTTGTTTCGGCGGGTATTCCCTCTCGGGCCACAACTGCGCGCTCAGCCGACGGGCGTGCCGAACCACTTCGGCAGCCGGCCGAGCAGATCCTGCTGATCTTCACCGGCCCACGCCACGTGGCCGTCCGGCCGCAGCAGCACCGCGGGCACGTCCAGTTCCTCGCTGACGTCGACGACGTGATCGACCCGCTCTGCCCAGCCCGCCACCGAGAGCCGGCCGGTCTGGTCGAGCAGTAGCCCGCGGCCGCCGTGCATCAGCTCGTAGAGGCGCTCCCGCTTCAGCCCCACGTCCCGCATCCGCCGGCCGAGCAGTTCATGCCCCTCGCCGAAGTCGTAGCGGACCCCGATCGCAGTGATCTTCTCGATCAGGTACCGGTTCACGTCCTCGAAGTCCATCAGTTCCGACACCAGCCGGCGCACTGACCGGGGACCCGGCTCGAGGGACAGCAGCTCCATCTGCGCGCGGGTGTTGTCCAGCACGTCGGCGGCCACCGGGCGCCGTTCGGTGTGGTAGCTGTCCAGCAGCCCCTCCGGTGCCCAGCCGTTGACCTCGCCGGCCAGTTTCCAGCCCAGGTTGAACGCGTCCTGGATGCCGAGGTTGAGCCCCTGCCCGCCGACCGGCGGGTGGATGTGCGCCGCGTCGCCGGCCAGCAGCACCCGGCCGGTCCGGTAGCGCTCGGCCAGCCGGGTGGCGTCGCCGAAGCGGGACAGCCAGCGCGGTGAATGCGCGCCGAAGTCGGTGCCGGCGAGCTCCCGCACCTGCTGCTTCAGCTCGTCCAGGGTCGGCGGCACCGTGCGGTCCTCGGCCACCCCCTCGGCGGGCGCGACGAGGCGGTACACCCCGTCCCCGAGGGGCACGGCGCCGAACCGCAGCTGGGTCTTGCGGACTTCGGCCACCACGGCGGCAAGCGTCGCCGGCTCCACGGTCAGCTCCACCTCGCCCAGCAGCGTCTCGACCCTGGTGGGCTCCCCGGGGAAGCCGACGCCGAGCAGCTTGCGCACCGTGCTGCGGCCGCCGTCGCAGCCGACGAGGTAGCGAGAGCGCAGCTGCGTGCCGTCGGCCAGCTCGACGGTCACCCCGTCTTCGTCCTGGCTCAGCCCGACCAGTTCGCAGCCGCGCCGGATCTCGACGCCGAGCTCGGTGGCGTGCTCGGTCAGCAGGCGCTCGGTGAGGGTCTGCGGGATGGCGAGGACGTACGAATGTGCGGTATCCATCCGGTCCGGCCACGGCTTGCCGATGCCGGCGAAGAAGCCACCGACCGCGAAGTGCTCACCGAGCGCGAGAAACCGGGACCCGATCGCCGCTCCGGTTTCAAGACCGGATTCGCCTACAACCTTATAAGGAGAAATCTCATGAACCTCGCCCTGTGGATCTGCGCCGGACTGCTGGCAGTTGTCCTCCTCACCGGTGGCGTCGGCAAGCTGATCGTGCCCCAGGAGAAGATGGCCGGCATGCCCGGTGCGGGATGGACCGGCGACGTCAGCGTCGGGTTCCTCAAGGGCCTCGGGGCCATCGAGGTCCTGGGGGCGGTGGGCCTTATCCTGCCCGCCGTGACCGACATCGCGCCGGTTCTGGTGCCGGTGGCTGCCGTCGGTGCGGTGTTGCTGATGGTCGGCGCGATGGCCACGCACCTCCGCCGTGATGAGGTCATGTCGGCCGCGGCGAACTTGGTCTATCTCACCCTGGCCGCCTTCGTGGCGTGGGGCCGCTTCGGCCCCGAGTCCTTCATCGGCTGACCGGGTGCAGCGTCTGGCTCCGCGCCGGACTGGAGCGGCTGAAGGTTGACCCGCCGGTCCCCGCGCCGAGCGCCGAGGTCCCGCCCAGCAACGACAGAAACGGCTTGACGGTTTTGTAGCGCAGCGCCAGTGCCCCCGTAGCGGGCCAGCCCGGAGAGCCGGTTCGGCGGGATCTGCGACAGCTTCAGGCGCCCCAGCTGGAAAGCGGCGATGTCATCGACTCGCTGCAACGCGCCCTTCATCGCGGTGCCGGTGGTCCGCGTCGGCGGCCGGCGCATCCGCTCCAGCTCCGAATACCGCTTGCCCTCCGCCGTCTTGAGCGTGGCCGCCAGATCGCCGGGCAGTGCCGGGTCCGCCCGCCGAGCCGCCTTGGCGACCGTGGCGTGCAGCCGCTTCTCCGTTCGGGCGCCGTGTGGCCCCGGGACGGCCGATGTGAGGCCGTACTCGCCGAGCTGTTCGAGCTGCCGCTCCACTGATCCCGACCGGTCCCATGAACCCGTGCAGCCCAGCGCACTCGCCCTGACTAGGCTCCGGATACCGGATCCGAGGCTTGACCAGGAGCTACCCATGCGTGCCCCCCTCGAGACGTTGACCGACCGGCTGGCCAGGACGAGAGACGCCGTCCGCGCCGCTGGAGTCGACGCGATGCTGCTGACGCCGAGCCCGGACCTGCGGTACCTGCTCGGCGTTGCGGCCACCTCCCACGAGCGGCTGACCTGCCTGGTGCTGCCCGCCGACGGTGACCCCGCGCTCGTCGTGCCCCGCCTCGAGCGGCCCGGCCTGGACGGCACACCGGTGGCCGAGCTGGGCCTGCAGGTCGCCGACTGGACCGACGCCGACGACCCCTACCGGCTAGTGGCCGACCTGCTACCCGGGCGGCTCGGACGGGTAGCGCTGGGCGACGCGATGCCCGCCTCGCATGTGCTGCGGCTGCGCGACGCCCTGCCGGACGGCGAGCAGGTGCTCGCCTCACCGGTGCTGCGCGAGCTGCGGATGCGCAAGGACACCGCCGAGATCGAGGCGCTGGCCGAGGCCGCGGCCACCATCGACCGGGTGCACGCGCGGATGGGGGAGTGGCTGGCGCCGGGCCGCACCGAAGCCGCGGCCGGTGCCGGCATCACGGCGGGGATCGTCGAGGAGGGCCACACCGAAGCCGCATTCGTGATCGTGGGGTCGGGCCCGCACGGTGCGAGCCCGCATCACGACGTGTCGGACCGCGTGCTGGCCCGCGGCGACGTCGTCGTGGTCGACATCGGCGGCCCCACCGCGGCCGGGTACCACTCCGACTGCACCCGCACCTACACGATCGGTGAACCGGGGGCCGACGACGTCGCCGCCACTTATGCGGTGCTGCAGGCCGCCCAGGACGCGGCGGTGGCCGCGGTGCGTCCCGGCGCCACCGCCGCCCAGGTGGACGCCGCGGCTCGCGAGCCCATCACCGAGGCCGGGTTCGGTGACCACTTCATCCATCGCACCGGCCACGGCATCGGACTCGAGGTGCACGAGGAGCCGTACATGATGGGCGGCAACGACCTGGTGCTGGAGCCGGGAATGGCCTTCAGCGTCGAGCCGGGCATCTACCTGCCGGGCCGGTGGGGCGCCCGCATCGAGGACATCGTCGTCGTCACGGCGGACGGGGTACGGCGGCTGAACAACCGGCCGCGGGCGCTGACCGCGCTGCCCGCCTGAGCACGCTGGACCCGACGGACGCCACGATCGCGGCCGCGCTGGCCGCCGACGGCCGCTGCAGCTTGGCCGAGCTGGCCGAGCGGGTCGGGCTGTCGGTGTCGGCGGTGCACCAGCGGGTGCGCTGGCTCGAGCAGGCCGCTGCGCCAGATCCGGGAGGCGGCGAAGGTATTCACCCGTACGACAGTGGTGCTGTCGACACCCTTCGAGCGCCGACCGCCCGCGCGGCGACCGCGATAGCCTGGGCAGGTGGCCGAGCTCGGTACGGATCCCCGGTTCGGCGAGCAGGGTGGCAGGCTGTCCTACGGCAGCTACCTACAACTGGAGCGGCTGCTGTCGGCGCAGCGACCGCTGGCCGACCCGCCGGCGCACGACGAACTGCTGTTCATCACCATCCACCAGGTCTACGAGCTGTGGTTCGGCCTGCTGCTGCACGAGCTGTCCGACGCCCGGGACCGGATGCTCGAGGGGGAGAGCTACGCACCGCGGCTGCGGCTGCAGCGGTGCCGGGTGATCGAGGCAGTGCTCGTCGAGCAGGTCGACGTGCTCGACACCATGAAGCCGCAGGACTTCCTCACCTTCCGGGCGAACCTCGCGCCCGCGTCGGGCTTCCAATCGGTGCAGTTCCGGGAGGTCGAGTTCCTCTCCGGCGCGAAGGACCCGGACTTCCTGGAGCGGCTGCGCGGAGTGTCCGGCGACGAGCGGTCCCGGCTGACGCGGCGGTTGCAGGAGCCGACGCTGTGGGACGCCTACCTGCGGCTGCTCGCCCGCCACGGTTTCGGCGTCGACGACGGCGACACCCGTCGCGAGTCGTTGCGCGCGATCAGTGCCGACCGGGATGCTCACGGCCCGCTGTGGGAGCTGGCGGAGGCGTTGCTGGAGCACGACCAGGCGATGGCCACCTGGCGGGCGCGACACGTCCTGATGGTGGAACGCCAGATCGGCACCAAGTCCGGCACCGGCGGCTCCTCCGGGGCGCCGTACCTGCGCTCTCGGCTCGACCTGCGCTTCTACCCCGAGCTCTGGGAGCTGCGTGCCGCACTGTGACAGCTCTTATCGTCGGCCGGCCGGCCGGACGGTGTCGAGCTGCTCGCGCGCACGGGTGTGCGCAGCTGTGCAACATTCTCGATGGCGCGCCGCGCCGGCGACGGCGCGCGCCGGGACCGACGGCCTGCAGATGAAGCTGCGCGACGTGCAAGTCGACCAGCACGCCCGCGTACCGGAACCCGGCGATCGGCGGGATCGTGGTCAGCGCCCGCTCACAGGCGTCGATAGACGGCGCTGCGATGGGCAATGCGCAGCACGAGCACCACAAGTTCTGCGTCCTTGATCGTGTAGACGACCCGGTAGTCGCCGACCCGGATTCGCCACAGGCCGGGGAAACCGGTCAGTGCCCGGCAACCGGCCGGACGCGGATCGGCCCGCAACGCCTCAACGGCGGTGACGATGCGCCGGGCCACGGGCTTGTCGAGCTTGCCCAACTCCTTGACGGCTCTCGCGTCGTACTGAACGGTGTATGAGTAGGCAGCACTCACAGCCCGAGTGTCTGGGTCGCCTCGTCAGCCGAGACGGCGCTCGCCCGGCCGGCTTCGAGGTCCGCCAGCCGCTGCTGGGCAATGCGACCATCCTCGCTGTCGAGCATCGCCTCGTACTCCTCGACCAACTCGGCGGGCACAATCGCCGCAGCGCGGCGATGACCGCGCCCACGGGTGATGTAGGTGATCTGGCCAGCAAAGCTCGCCCGGCTCACCGCGTCAGAGAAGTGATCCCGGGCTTGACTGACTGACAATTCGGACGGCTCTGCACTCATACCGCCCAGTCTATGCCAACTTAGCCAACTTAGCCAATTTCGTTTCGCTGGACGATCGCCCTGCGGGACGGGCGAGATTCAGCTGGGCAGTCCGCTCCAGGTGCCGAACCATCGGCCCAGGCGGTCGGACTCGGTGAGCGCGGACCACGTCGTGGAGGCCCGGCGTCGAAGGTGCGGACGAACTCCAGCCTCATCCGTGCTCGGCGCGTAGAACGTGCGCCAGCGGGGTGGTTGCGGTCCTGTCGTCCTCCTGTTGCGGTGGCCTCGCCGGATCTCGGTGTCGAGGGCGTCCAAAGTCTGTGCCCTGAGTGCTCGGGCTAGCGGGACGACTCGCGGGGCATGCAACCGATGGGGTGGCGGTGGTGTTGATAGGGGCATGGTGGACGAGCCGGCGATGACGGTGGATCCGGCGGCCGAGGTCGTGCGGGCCAGCCTGGTAGCAGACCTCGACAACGGGTTCGCCAAGCTGGTGCGCGCCTATCAGGGTGTCGTGTACTCGGTGGCGCTGCGGATCACGGGGCGCCCGGCCGAGGCCGAGGATCTCGCGGCCGAGTCGTTGCTGCGTGCCTACCGAGCGCTGCGTGGCTACGACACCGCTCGGATCGAGGCGTTGGTGCCCCGGGCGTGGCTGCTGGCCATCGTCGTCAACACCGGCCGCAATGCGGTCCGCGATGCGAACCGTCGCCCCGCACCCGCGTCGGCAGAGGCCCAGGAGTATGACCGACCAGCGGTCGGGGCCAGCGTGGAGGACCGGGTCGAGGCCGACGAGTTGGGGCGCGAGCTGGGTGCGCAGCTGGCTCGGCTGCCCCACGCCCAGCGGGCGGCGGTGGTGCTACGCCATGTGGCCGACCTGCCGATCGCCGAGGTCGCCGAGGTCCTCGGGTGTCCCGAAGGCACCGCCAAGTCCCACGTCTTTCGTGGGTTGCATCGATTGCGAGCGCTGCTGGATCCCCGAAACGATCGGGCCACGCTCACGGCACCGAGGAGTTCCCGATGATGAGCAACGGACTGGACCCGACCCTCGACCCGGTCGTGGGTGCGCTCGGCCGGCTGAGGGTGGCCGCGCCCGCGAGCCTGTCCGACGCGGTGTTCGACAGCTGGATGCGCGCCCCTGGCCCGCTCGGTGAGGTGTACGTGGCGTTCACCCGCGACGGGGTGAGCTTCCTGCGCACCGCCGAGTCGTTGCCCGGCGACGGCGAGGAGTTCCGCGAGGCCTACCGCACCCGGTACCAGCGGCCGCTGCGCCCGGCGACCCGCGCCCCCCGCGGGCTGCTGCCCGCCCTGCGAGGCACGAAATCCGCCGGGCCGGCGCTGGACCTGCGCGGGCTGTCGGACTTTGAGCGTGACGTGCTGTCGGCGACGCGACGCATCCCGGCCGGGGAGACCCGCCCGTATGCCTGGGTGGCTCGCGAGGCCGGCCGACCCAACGCCTTCCGCGCGGTCGGGTCGGTGCTGGCCGGCAACCCGGTGCCGCTGCTGATCCCGTGCCACCGGGTGGTCCGCACCGACGGGACGCTCGGCCAGTACCTCTTCGGCCCGTCGAGCAAGGCGGCGTTGCTGCGTGGCGAGCACGCCGACCTCGACGAGATCGACACCCTGGCCAAAGCGGGTGTGCACTACCTGGGCAGCGACACCACCGGGGTGGTGTGCTTTCCGACCTGCCGCAACGCCCGGCGGATCACTCCGGCCCACCGGCACGGCTTCCGCACCCTGACCGGCGCGCTCGGAGCCGGGTACCGGCCGTGCCGGCACTGCCGCCCCGCGGTCGAGGGAGAGCCGGCGTGAGCCCCGGACAACCCCCGGGCCCCGGGAGGGCCGTGTGATCGAACTGGTACCCCGCTCCCGCCGCCGGCGTGATCCCGTTACCCGGCTGGCTCGCCGAGCTGGGCCGCAACGCCGTGGCCGAGGCCTACCTGGAGCCCGAGGCCGGCTACCGGCCCGACGTCGCGCTGGTGAACTTCTACGACGCCGACGCCCGACTGGGAATGCACCAGGATCGCGACGAGCGAACCCTCGACCCCGTGGTGTCGCTGAGCCTGGGCGCGGCGTGCCTGTTCCGGATCGGCCACGCCGAGCATCGAGGCAAGCCGTGGACCGACATCCCGCTGCTGTCCGGCGACCTGCTCGTTTTCGGCCGGGAGAACCGGTTGGCCTATCACGGAGTGCCTGCACTGCTGCCCGAGTTCGAGGTTCCGGACATCGACCTGGACCACGGCCGGCTCAACATCGCCCTGCGCGTCTCCGGACTGGAGTGAGCGCCATGACCGCCATGACCGCCACCCACGACACCCCGCTCGGAACGCTCACCCTGGCCGCCTCCGACACCGGGCTGACCCGGTGCGCCGTCGCGCCTACCGCAACCGACGTCGGCGCGGGCGGGGCTTCCCCGGCCGCCAGGGCGTTGCTGGACCGGGCGCGCCGCGAGCTCGACGCCTACCTCGGCGGGGAGCTGCGCAGCGTCACCGTGCCGGTCGACCTTGCCGACTGCAGCGCCTTCGACCGGCGTGTCCTGGCCGCGCTGGAGGCCATCGGCTACGGCGCGACCGCCACCTACGCCGGGCTGGCCGCGATGCTCGCGCTGCCGGACGCCGATGCCCGCAGGCTCCGCAAGGTCGGCTGGGCCCTCGCCCGCAACCCGGTGCTGATCGTCGTGCCCTGCCACCGCATCGTCGGCTCTGACGGTTCGCTGGTCGGCTATGCCGGCAGCCAGGCGGCCAAGCGGGCGCTGCTCGACCTCGAAGCCTGCGACCGCGCCCCCCAACTCGACCTGACCTGGCCGTGAGCACCTGGTAGCGGCCCTGCGCCAGGTGCCCGTGGGGTTTACCAGAGCGCAGGGCGGGCACCCGGTTGCGCGGCGCGACCCGCCGAGGACCGACGACGAGGAGGAACCCGATGGTCGACGCCAGCACCGCCGCCCTGGATCTGGACTTCGCCGACGCAGCGGCGGACTCCGGGCCCGCCGCGGGACCGGTTCCGCCGCAGCTGCCGGCGCTGGCAGGCCTGGACTGGTCGCAGCTGGCCGCCCAGCTCGACGGGGCCGGGTTCGCTGTGACCCCGCCGCTGCTCTCGCCCGAGCAGTGCCAGCAGCTGATCGACGTGTTCGACGACGACGCCGCGTTCCGCAGCACGATCATGATGGCGCGGTACTCCTTCGGTGAGGGCAGCTACCGCTACTTCGCCGACCCGCTGCCACCGCTCGTCCAGGCGCTGCGGACCAGCCTCTACCCGCCGCTGGCCGCGGTCGCGAACCGCTGGGCGGGGTTGCTCGGCGAGCCCACCTTTCCCACCGAACACGGCGAGCTCGTCGCGCGGTGCGCCGAGGCCGGCCAGCACCGGCCCACGCCGCTGGTGCTGCGCTACGGCCCGGGCGGCTACAACTGCCTGCACCAGGACGTCTACGGCGAGCTGACGTTCCCGCTGCAGGTGCTGTTCATGCTCAACACCCCCGACGAGGACTTCACCGGCGGGGAGAGCGTGCTCGTCGAGCAGCGGCCCCGCCAGCAGTCCCGACCCATGGTCGCCCGACCCGGACTCGGCCAGGCCGTGATCTTCCCGGTGCGCAACCGGCCCCGCCTCGGTGCTCGCGGCTACCATCGGGTGCAGCTGCGCCACGGCGTCAGCGCCGTGCATTCCGGCGACCGCCACGTCCTCGGCGTCATCTTCCACAACGCCCGCTGAGCCGGGACCCGCAGCCAGGAGAGCGACGACGATGCCTGTACCGGCCGATTTCGAGACGTTCGACCTGGCAGACTTCACCCGGCAGGGCGGTGCGACCCTGCAGGGACCGGCCGGCACCTCAGGTGGTGCGGTCACGCGGTCGACCCCGAGGAACGTCAGGGTCGGCACCCGGATGCGCCGCTCGGCCGGCCGAGGCAGCATGATGACAACAGTCACGAAGAGGAGAGCGATGAGTGCCACACTGGTCCGGCCCCAGGAGGGCAAGGTCATCGCCGGGGTGTGTGCGGCCCTGGCTCACCGGTTCGGCCTGAGCCCGAACATGGTGCGGCTGCTGTTCGTGGTGTCCTGCGTGTTGCCGGGTCCGCAGTTCCTGATCTACATCGGGGCATGGATCATCATCCCCAAGGCGGGCTACTGAAGCTGCGCGTGACGACCGCGCAGCCACTCATACCAGCGGTCGATGCCGTCGCCGCGGGTCGCCGACACCTCCAGCACCTCGATCCGGGGATTGGCGCGCCGGGCGCCGTCGAGGAAGCGCTCGACGTCGAAGTCGAGGTGGGGCAGCAGGTCGATCTTGTTCAGCAGCACCAGCTGGGCGACCCGGAACATGTGGGGGTACTTCAACGGCTTCTCCGCACCCTCGGTGACCGACGCGATCACCACCTTGGAGTCCTCACCCAGGTCGAACAGCGCCGGGCACACCAGGTTCCCGACGTTCTCGACGAGGACCATCGACCCTGTCGCGGGATCGAGTGTGCGCAGCCCGTCGGCCAGCATGCTGGCATCCAGGTGGCAGCCGGCACCGGTGTTGATCTGCACCACCGGCGCGCCGGTGGCCCGGATGCGCTCACCGTCGAGCAGCGTCTCCTGATCGCCCTCGATCACGCCGATGCCCAGCTCGATGCCCAGCTCGGCGACGGTGCGTTCCAGCAGGGTGGTCTTGCCCGCACCGGGTGAGCTCATCAGGTTCAGCGCGAGTACCCCGTTGTCGGCGAACCAGCGACGGTTGCGCTCGGCGAGCTCGTCGTTGCGGGCGAGCACCGCCTGTTCGAGCGTCACGGTGCGGCTGTCGTGCCCGTCGTCAGCGTGCTCGTGGGCAGCGTGGTCGTGCCCGTGGTCATGACCGTGGCCATGCACGTGCTGGTGCGCCGAGCCGGCGGCGTCGGTCACCGTCACCCCGCCGGCGTCCGAGCAACCGCAGGTCGCACACATCAGGCCGCCACCTCGACTTCCTTGATCATGAGTTCCTGTCCGGCGAGCAGCTCCAGCTCCTGCGCACCGCAGCCACACAGCGCGAGCAGGTCGTTGACCTCGAACTCGGCGTCGCAGGCGCGGCAGCGTGCCCGCCCAGGCGATTCGACGATCTCGAGGACCGCACCGTCGAGAACGGTGCCCTCTGCCACCAGATCGAAGCAGAACCGCACCGAGTCTGCCACCACCCCGGACAGCCGGCCGATGTCCAGGCGTATCCTTCGCACCGTAGCGTCGGGCATCCGCTCGCACACCGTGTCGACGACGCTCTGGGTGATCGACAGTTCGTGCACCTCGCGTCACTCCTCGCGTTGCGCCCCAGTGGACTGCCTGGTCCCGGGCTTGTCAAGCGCGGATAATGATCTCATGAGGATCGGGGTCAGGGTCGAGGGCGTCGTGCAGGGAGTGGGCTTCCGACCGTACGTTCATGCCCTGGCGGGACGGCTCGGGCTGGCCGGTCAGGTCGGCAACGACACGTCCGGGGTGTTCGTCGAGCTCGAGGGCGGCCGGACCGCGATCGAGGAATTCCTCACCGCGCTGCCTCGGGACGCACCCCCACTGGCGGTCATCGAGCGGGTGCAGACGGCACCGCTGCACCCCACGGGGCAGGCCGGGTTCACGATCGTGTCCAGCGAGCGCGCCGGACGACGTGACACGCTGATCTCGGCCGACAGCGCGACCTGCGACGACTGTCTGCGCGAGCTCGCCGACCCTGCCGACCGGCGGTTCGGCTACCCGTTCATCAACTGCACGAACTGCGGGCCGCGGTTCACGATCGTGCGCGACGTTCCCTACGACCGGCCGTTCACCACGATGAGCGGCTTCCCGATGTGCGAGGCATGCACCGCCGAGTACCACGACCCGGCCAACCGCCGCTACCACGCCCAGCCCGTCTGCTGCCCCGACTGCGGGCCGCGGTTGCAGCTGGTGGGTGGTCCCGGTGGCGACCCGCTGCCCGCGGCGGCGGCGCTGCTCCGGTCGGGCGGGGTGCTCGCGGTCAAGGGGCTGGGCGGCTACCACCTCGCCGTGCACGCCGCCGACCATGATGCCGCCGCGACCCTGCGGGCCCGCAAGCACCGGGAGGACAAGCCCTTCGCCGTGATGGTCGCCGACCTCGACGCGGCGCGGGCGCTGTGCGACCTCGACGACACCGCGGCGGCGCTGCTGACCGGCAGGCGCCGGCCGGTCGTGCTGGCGCCACGCCGACCCGGCGCGCCGGTGGCCCCCGCGGTGGCGCCGGGCAACGGGCAACTCGGGGTGATGCTGCCCTACACCCCGCTGCACCACCTGCTGCTGCGCGAGACCGGTGCGGCGATCGTGCTCACCAGCGGCAACGTCTCCGATGAGCCGATCGCCTACCGCGACGACGACGCCACCCAGCGGCTTTCGGGCATCGCGGACGCGTTCCTCACCCACGACCGGCCCATCCACACCCGCACCGACGACTCGGTGACCCGGGCATTCCGCGGCGCCGAGCTCCCGGTGCGCCGCTCCCGCGGCTACGCGCCCGAACCGGTGCGGCTGGCCCGGCCGGTGCCGCGCCCGGTGCTGGGATGCGGCGCCGAGCTCAAGAACACCTTCTGCCTGGCCAGGGGCAACCACGCGTTCGTCTCGCACCACATCGGGGACCTCGAGAACTACGAGACGCTACGCTCGTTCACCGAGGGCATCGCCCATTTCCAGCGGCTCTTCGACGTCGAGCCCCAGGTGGTCGGCCACGACCTGCACCCCGAGTACCTGTCGACCAAGCACGCCCGCGAGCTCGACGGCGTCGAGTTGATCGGGGTGCAGCACCACCATGCGCACATCGCGTCCTGCCTGGCCGACAACGGCGTCGAGGGCCCTGTTCTCGGGGTGGCCTTCGACGGGTTGGGCTACGGCAGCGACGGCACGATCTGGGGTGGGGAGTTCCTGCTGGCCGACCTGGCCGGCTTCGAGCGGCTGGCCCACCTCGCACCGATGCCGATGCCCGGCGGCACCGCGGCGATCCGCCAGCCGTGGCGGATGGCCGCGGCCTATCTCGACGCCTCCTTCGGCGGTGACCCGCCGGCCGACCTGCCGGTGCTGGCACGCAACACGGCCGACTGGGACACCGTGGTGACGATGGGCCGGCGCGGGGTCAACGCGCCGCTCACGTCGAGCGCCGGGCGGCTCTTCGATGCCGTGGCCGCCATCCTCGGGGTTCGCGACACGATCAACTACGAGGGTCAGGCCGCCATCGAACTGGAGCAGTGGGCCGACCCGTCCATCCGTGAGGGCTACCCGTCGACGATCTCCGGCGCGGCACCGCTGCAGCTGTCCGGCGGCGACCTGGTCCGCTCCGTGGTCGACGACCTGCTCGCCGGGGTGGACCCGCCGGTCATCGTGGCCCGGTTCCACGCCGGTGTCTCCGATGCGATCGTGGCGGTCTGCCGACGGCTGCGCGACACCACCGGGATGGGCACCGTGGCGCTGTCGGGTGGCGTGTTCCAGAATCTGCTGCTGCTCGGCCGCACCGTCGACGGGCTGGAGGGTGCGGGCTTCGGCGTGCTGGTGCATCAGCGGGTGCCCTGCAACGACGGCGGCATCAGCCTCGGGCAGGTCGCCGTCGCCGCAGCTCAGCGCTCGTGAGTGGCGATGCGAGCGATAGCTCACATCGCCACTCACGACCTCAGACGTGGTCGCGCGGCACGGTGCTGTCCCAGTTGTAGGACGCGACGCGCTGGTCGCCCTCGTAGGCATCGAGCTCCGCGCGGAGGTGGAACTCCGTGGCCGTGGAGCTCAACACGGTGCGGGTCACCGTCGAGGCCTGCCAGTCGCCCCGCTCGAAGCCGATCCGCCACTCCGTCTCGCCGCGGACCGAGTCGAAGTCGTCGCCGACCCAGCTGTAGCGCTCGTAGGCGCGGCGAGTGACCTCGAGGTCGATGTCGTCCAAGCGCACGACGCCGAGATCCTTGACAACCTCCAGCGCGGACTCGTACCGAACCAGGTCACGAGACACCGTCCAGCGCTCCTCACCGGGCCTGATCTGCGTGACCGCGATCGGCTCCGCGCCTTCCGGCTCGTCGAAGGGGCGCAACGACACCTCGTCGGACTCACGGACCGGACGGGTCGGCAGCAGGAGTCGACTGGAGCCGGTGAACACCGACAACCGCACCGGCTCGGGCGGCGGCCACGCCAACGGCCAATAGGAGGTCGAGATCGCGACCCGCAGCCGGTGCCCGGGCGGGAGAGCCTGGGCCATGGCGTTGAGCTGCAGGGTCACCTGGTAGCGCTGTCCGGGTACCAGCGGCTCGGGTTCGGCATGGGAGTCGCGGTGGGTGAGGTTGAGCAGGCCGTAGCTGATGCGGGTCGCGCGGCCGTCCGGTGCGACGTCGGACAGGCGCGCCGCCACCATCGCCACCGGGCGGGTCGAGGCGATCTCGAGGTCGAGGACGGGCGAGCCGAGGATCTCGCACCGATCGGTGAACTCGTCGGTATCGAAGACGAGCGACCCGCCGTCCTCCTCACGCTGGTCATAGGGCAGGTCCGGCGGCGCGTTGTAGGAGCACCACTTGCCGGCGTACTGCCCGACCGACAACGGTGACTCGATCGTGAGCTCCTCGGATCTCACGGTCTCGCCCGGCCGCGCGATCCGGTTACGTTCCAGAGCCTGTTCGGTGGCGTGGATGTGCGGTGACGGCCAGCTCGGCTCGCCCACCCAGCGGCCGGGCCGTTCCTCGTAAGCGGTGAACGGCGGGACCGTCTCCTGCATCCAGATCCGCAGCATCGGGTCGTCCATGACGTCGTTGTCGATGTCCTTGAGCCAGTGATCCCACCACCGCACCAGCTCCTGCAGGAACCCGATGGCCGGTCCCGGCTCACCCAGGTGCGGGTACTTGTGCGACCAGGGCCCGACCAGTCCCTTGCGCGGCACCTCGAGGTGCTCGAGCAGCCGGAACACCGAGTTGGAGTACCCATCGGCCCAGCCGCTGACGGCGAGCACGGGACACTTCACCGCAGCGTAGTCCTCGCAGATCGAGCCGTGCCGCCAGTAGTCGTCGCGCCGCTGGTGGTGCAGCCACTCCTCGAGCCACAGCCCGCTGCGAGCCAGCCGGGCGTGCCACATGTCCCGCCAGCGGTCACCGACCACCGCCGGCTCCGGCGGGCATGAGTTGTAGGCGAACATGGTCGACGCCCAGGACAGGTTGTCCGAGAGCAGGCAGCCGCCCATGTAGTGCACGTCGTCGGCATAGCGGTCGTCGGTCGAGCTGGCGGTCACGATGGCGTCCAGGCCGGGCGGGCGGCGGGCGGCGACCTGCAGCGCGTTGAACCCGCCCCAGGAGATGCCCATCATGCCGCTACGGCCGGTGCACCAGGGCTGCTCGGCGAGCCAGGCCAGCACGTCCTCGGCGTCGGCGAGCTCCTCGTCGAGATACTCGTCGGTGAGCACGCCCTCCGACTCGCCGCTGCCCCGCAGGTCCACCCGCACGCCCGCGTAGCCGTGCCCGGCGAAGTAGGGGTGGTGGATCGAGTCCCGGCGTGCCGTGAGGTCCCGCTGCCGGTACGGGATGATCTCGAGGATCGCCGGTACCGGCTCGAGCTCGGAGAACGCGGGGCGCCAGATCCGCGCGGCCAGCCGGACCCCGTCCCGCAACGGGATCCAGACATGCTCCTCCTCCCGGACGGCGTGGGGCAGCGACGTCACCGTCCGCATCGATCAAACTCCTGACCGTGGTGGTCGGGCCTCGACTGGTCAGCGACCGTCACTGACGTCGTCGATCTCGAAGGGCAGCGCCGCGACGACCTGCTCGAACTTCGCCGTCAGCTCCGCCTCGTCGGCCGCGCCGATGTAGGCGCTCGCCAGCTGGTAACTGTAGCTGTCCTGTTCGCGGAGATCACTCAGCCGGTCCCCGGCATGGACGGTGAGATCGATGGTGGTGCCGGGCACGATGTGCTGGATCGCCTCGATCTCCTCCGGGCTCGGGTGCCGGCGGAATCCGGAAGTTGTGCTCGTCGTAGCCGAGCACGAAGACGTTCTCGGGCGTGGTCGCACCCTTCTCGAAGGACCGCCGACTCGATGGATCAACTAGGCATCGTCGTCGAACTCGAACGGCAGCATGTCGGCACACTTCTCGAACTTCGCACGCAGGTCGTCCTCGCTGCTGGCGCCGATGTAGATGTTGGCGATCTTGTAGCTGTAGCTGTCCTGGTCGATGAGCTCCGAGAGCCGGTCGCCCTCGTGGGCGATGACGTCGACGGTGACCCCGTCGATCTCGCGCTCGACGGCGGCGATCTCGTCGTCGGTGGGGTGGCGGCGGATCACGCCGTCGTTCCAGTGCCGCAGGAACCACTTGGCCGCCACCGGGTACGGGCCGGACCGGTGCGACCCCTCCGGGTCGCGGCCGAGCGCGAGGCGCACCAGGGCCTGATGGTTCGATGCTCCGTCGACCTGCTCGAACAGCTCGGCGTGGCTCTGGGAGTGCCGTGGGTTGACCTCCAGCACGTACAGCGCGTCGGTCTCCTCGTTCCAGAAGAACTCGATGTTGAAGGTGGTGTTGTCCAGCCCGACCCGATCGAGAATCCGGGTGGAGATGTCGGCCATCCGGTCACTGACCCGCTCGGGTACCGATGCCGGGTACTGGAAGCGCTCGAAGCTCGGGCTGTCGTCGTGCAGGACCGAGTCGACCGCCCCGTAAACGTGGGTCCTGCCGCGGTACCGGTAGCCCTCGACGGTCAACTGCCGGCCACTGACGCTCTCCTCGGCCAGGCAGACCTGCCCGCCGGCCTCGGCGATCTCGGATGGCAGGTCGAGGTGTTCGAGGAGGATCTCGAACGGTTCACCGAGGCGGGCGATACCCTCGCGGATCCGGGCCAGCGCGTCGCGGAACTCCTCGACGTCGGAGACCCCGAAGGCCAGGTCGGAGGAGAACGACTTCACCGGCTTGACCCACAGCGGATAACCCACCCCCTCGGGGGGCGCGATGTCACGCTCCGGGTCGACGAGCCCGAAACTGGGGTACTCGTCGATCACCTTCTGCTGCTCGACGCGGCTCCAGTACTTGTGCTCGCACTTGACGACCGCGTCCAGGCTGACGCAGCGCATCCCACCGAAGCGCCGGCACAGGATCGGCACCATGGTGCTGACCGGGAAGTCCCAGAAACCGATGATCGCATCGACGCTGCCGTCGAAGTTCTCGAGCTGCGTCTGCGCCTTCTCGAGCAACGCCCGTAGCGGGATCTGCTCGCCGTACTGCAGCTCCTCGATGGTCAGCAGCGGGTGGAAGCGGTACTGACCCGCATCCGGAAGATCCTCGAGGACCTCGTGGTTGTGCTCATCCAGGCCAAGCACAAAGACGTTCTCGGGCACGGTAGGCATCCTTCCCGTCGCGAAGCGGGGACAGGATGTCCCGCGTGTCGTGGGCGTAAACCTCGCGACCCACCACCGGCGCGGCCGGTGTGACGCGGCGAACAGCACGGTGCCGACGGCGCGCCACTAGGTTCGGATGCGATGCCGAAAGCTGCCCGTCGTGGCGCACGGCCCGTACCCGGTGCGGGACGCGCGGTGGTCGCAGCGATCGCCGTCACGACCGCCACGGTGATGCCGGTGTTCCTCGTCAGCGGCCTCGTCGTCCAGATCGGCGCCGAGCTGGGCTTCACCGCGGCCGGCCTCGGGCTGGCCGTCGCGGCGTACTTCGGAACGAGTGCCCTGACATCGGTGCCCTCAGGCTGGCTGGTCGAGCGTTTCGGTGCGCGGGTGACCAGCCAGGCCGGGGTGCTGCTGGCCGTGGCGTCGATGCTCTGCATCGGGCTGGGGGCACGCTCCTATGCGACGCTGGTCGCAGCTCTGGTGATCGGGGCCGGTGCGAACGCGCTCGGCCAGCTCGCCACGAACTCCGCGTTGTCGCGCCACATACCCGCCCACCGGCAGGGCCTGTCGTTCGGGTTGAAGCAGGCCGCGATCCCGGCGGCGACGCTGATCGCGGGCGCCGCCGTGCCCGGGGTCGCGCTGACCGTCGGCTGGCGGTGGGCCTTCGTGATGGCGGCCGCACTCGCGCTGGCCGCGATGGCGGCGGCTCCCCGTGGGCAAGCAGGCGCGCGGCCGCGCCGGGAGGCCGGTGATCTCGACCGGGCCACCGCAGCACTCGTGGTGGTCGGCACGGGTGGCGCGTTCGCGGCCGCATCGGCCAGCTGTCTGGGCATCTTCCTCGTGGACTCCGCCGTCGACCAGGGCGTCGGCGCGGCCGCCGCGGGGCTCACGCTGGCCTTCGGCAGCATCGTCGGGGTCACCGCCCGGGTGCTCGCCGGCTGGCTGGCCGACCGGCGGTCGGGAGGACATATCGCGGTCGTGGCCGGCATGCTCACCGCCGGTGCGCTCGGCCCGGCGCTGCTCGCGGTCGGCTCGACCACGACGCTGCTGCTCGGCACCGCCGTCGGCTACGGGCTGGGCTGGGCGTGGCCGGGACTGTTGAACTTCGCGGTGGTGCGGCTGCACCCGGCAGCTCCGGCCGCTGCCACGTCGATCACCCAAGCCGGCATCTACGTGGGCGGATTCGTGGGGCCGATCGGGTTCGGGCTGCTCGCCGCGAGCGGCTCCTACCCGATGGCGTGGCTCGCGGCCGCGGCCGGGCTCGTCATCGCGGGCAGCCTGATGATGCTCGGCCGCCGGATGCTGCGCGCGCATCCTGCCACCCGCGCCGCGGCGCAGCGCCACCGCGCGGCCGCGATGCCACCGGGCGCGGGGTAGCCGCCGACCGTGTGCGGGCCCGCCGGCTTGCGGTCAGGGCCGGCTGGTGACGATGCCGGTGTTGAGGCCGATGGTGCGCAGGCCGCCGAAGAACCGCGCGTGCTCGATCTTGCAGCAGCGGTCCATGACGACGTCCAGGCCCGCCGAGCGGGCCAGCTCGGCGGCCTCGGGGCTGATCACGCCGAGCTGGCACCACAGCACCCTGGCGCCGATCTCGATGGCCTGCTCGGCGATCGGCGCCACCTCGTGCGAGGGTCGGAAGACGTCGACGATCTCGATCGGCCGCGGGTGGGCTGCGGCGGCCTCGCGCAGATCGGCGTGGACGGGGCGACCGAGGATCCGGCGCTTGCCGGCCTGGGCGGGGTTGACCGGCACGATGTCGTAGCCGTTGGCGTCGAGGTAGATGGCGGCGAACGAGCTCGCGTTGTAGTAGTTCGAGCTCAGCCCCACCATGGCGATTGTCCGATAGCGGGTCAGGATGCGGAAGCGGTCGCCGATCGTCATCCCGTGGTCGTTGCGCTCTCCGACGGCGTTCATGGGCTCGACCCTGACAAGCAAAAGCAGGTCTCGCGGTCCATGTCGGATGCCTCCTCGGTGCCGATGCTTCGACCCTGCAAGCAGGTCTCAGGCCTGGAACGGGGCGCCGAAGGCCCTGGACAGGTTGGAGTGCCCGAGCCCGTCGTCCGAGGACCGTGGCTGCGCACTCTCCGGGTGCTGCGAGGCCTCCAGGGCCTGCTCGAGGTCGGCGATGATGTCGTCGACGTCCTCGATGCCGACCGAGACGCGGATCATCTCCGGCCCGATGCCCGCGGTGCGCAGCTCGGTGTCGGTGAGTTGCTGGTGGGTGGTCGATGCCGGGTGGATCACCAGTGACTTGGCATCTCCCACGTTGGCCAGGTGCGACAGCAACTGCACCGACTCGATGAACCGGCGGCCGGCCTCGCGGCCGCCGTCGACGCCGAAGGTGAAGATCGCGCCTGCGCCGTCGGGCAGGTACTTGCCGGCCAGCTCGTGGTAGGGGTTCGACGCCAACCCCGGGTAGTTGACATAGCTGACTACGGGGTGGGCCTCGAGGAACTCCGCCACCTGCTGGGCGTTGCGCACGTGGCGCTGCATGCGCAGATGCAGCGTCTCCAGACCCATCAGCATCGTCCACGCGGTCTGCGGTGCCATGGTGGGCCCGTAGTCGCGCAGCATCTCGGCACGACATTTCATCAGCCACCCGATATCACCGAAATACTCGAAAAACCGCAGGTCGTGGTAGCCCTTGGAGGGCTCGGTCATGCCGGGGAAGTTCCCGTTGTCCCAGGGGAAGCGGCCACCGTCGACGATCACGCCGCCGATCGCCGTGCCGTGACCGCAGATGAACTTGGTCGCCGAGTGCACGACGATGTCGGCGCCATGGTCGAGCGGGCGGCACAGATACGGCGAGGCGAAGGTGTTGTCGACGACCAGCGGGACGCCCACCTCGTGGGCCAGCCGTGCCAGCGGCTCGATGTCGCACACGTCGATGGTCGGATTACCCATCACCTCGGCGTAGAAGGCCTTGGTGCGGTCGGTGACCGCATCACGCCACTGCCCCAGATCGGAACCATCGACGAACGTGACGTCGATGCCCATCTTGCGGAAGCTGACATCGAACTGCTGATACGTGCCGCCGTAGAGGCTGCGGGAGGCCACGAACTCGTCACCGGCCTCCATCAGCGTGAACACCGTGAGATGCTGCGCGGCCTGACCCGACGCGGTCGCCACGGCACCGATGCCGTTCTCCAGCGCCGCGATCCGCTCCTCGAACACCGCCACCGTCGGATTCATGATCCGACCGTAGATGTTACCGAACCGCTGCAACGCGAACAGATTCGCCGCATGATCGGTATCCTCGAACACATACGCACCCGTCTGATAAATCGGCACCGCCCGACTCCCGGTGACCGGGTCGGGCCGCTGACCGGCATGCACCGCCAACGTGTCGAAGCCGAACTGCCGCTGCTCGCTCATACGTCGCAGCCTAGATGCCGCGTCGCAACAACGGGCGCAGCGTGTCGAGCACCGTCGCGTCGTCGATCGTGGACGGGACGGGGTCCTCGGCACCGTCGGCGATACCCCGAAGGGTCTTGCGAAGGATCTTGCCGGACCGGGTCTTGGGCAACGCAGGCACGACCGAGACCTGCTTGAACGCGGCCACCGCACCGATCTGGTCGCGGACCAAGGCGACCAGCTCGTCGCGCAGCTGCTCCTCGCCGATGTCCGCGCCGGACTTGAGCACGACGAGACCGTGGGGCACCTGGCCCTTCATGTCGTCGGCGACCCCGATCACGGCGCACTCGGCGACCTGCGGGTGCCCGCCGAGCACCTCCTCCATGGAGCCGGTGGACAGCCGGTGCCCGGCGACGTTGATGACGTCGTCGGTGCGGCCCATCACGAAGACGTAGCCGTCGGAGTCGATCAGCCCGCCGTCGCCGGTGTGGTAGTAGCCGGGGAACCGGGTCAGGTAGGACTCGACGAACCGGTCGTCGTCGCCCCACACGGTCGGAAGCGTGCCCGGCGGCAACGGCAGCTTGATCGCGATGGCACCCTCGGTGCCCGCGGGCGCCTGCTCACCGTCGGCGGTGAGGATGTGCACGTCGTAGCCGGGCACCGGCACCGTGGGCGAGCCCGGCTTGACCGGCAGCGGCTCGAGCCCCATGTGGTTGGCGACGATCGGCCAGCCGGTCTCGGTCTGCCACCAGTGGTCGATCACCGGGATGCCCAGCAGGTCGGCGGCCCACTGGTAGGTGTCCGGATCGAGCCGCTCGCCGGCCAGGAACAGGACCCGGAATCGGGACAGATCGTAGCGGGCGGCGTGCTCGCCCACCGGGTCCTCCTTCTTGATCGCCCGGAACGCGGTCGGGGCGGTGAACATCGCCTTCGCCCCGTGCTCGGAGATCACCCGCCAGAACTGCCCGGCATCCGGGGTTCCCACCGGTTTGCCCTCGTAGAGGACCGTCGTCGCGCCGGTGAGCAGCGGGGCGTAGACGATGTAGGAGTGTCCCACGACCCAGCCGACGTCGGAGGCCGTGAAGAAGACGTCACCGGGGGAGATGTCGTAGATGTTGGCCATGCTCCAGCGCAGCGCGACCGCGTGCCCACCGTTGTCGCGGACCACGCCCTTGGGCCTGCCGGTGGTGCCGGAGGTGTAGAGCACGTAGAGCGGGTCGGTGGCGCTGACCGGCACGCAGCCTGCGGGCTGCGCGCTCGCCATCGCCTCGTCCCAGTCGATGTCGCGGTCGGTCAGCTCGGCCCGCGCCTGGGGGCGCTGCAGCATGACACAGCGCTTCGGCTTGTGCTCGGACAGCTCGATCGCCCGGTCCAGCAGTGGCTTGTACTCGATCACGCGGGTGCCCTCGATGCCGCAGGAGGCGGACACGATCGCCGTGGGCTCGGCGTCGTCGATCCGAACCGCGAGCTCGTGGGCGGCGAAGCCGCCGAACACGACCGAGTGCACCGCCCCGATCCGGGCGCAGGCCAGCATCGCGATCGCCGCCTCGGGCACCATCGGCAGGTAGATCACGACCCGGTCGCCCTTGCCCACACCGAGACCGGCCAGCACACCGGCGAACCGCGCGACCTCGTCGCGCAGCTGCTCGTAGGTGTAGCTGCGCTGCGAGCCGGTGACCGGGCTGTCGTAGATCAACGCCGCCTGCCCGCCCCGGCCCGCGGCGACGTGCCGGTCCAGCGCGTTGTGGCAGGTGTTGAGCTCTCCGTCGGGATACCACCGGTAGAAGGGCGGGTTGCTGCCATCCAGGACCTGGTTCGGTGCGCGATACCAGTCGATCGCCTCGGCGGCTTGCGCCCAGAAGGTCTCCGGCGCGTCCATGCTGCGGCGGAACGCGTCCTCGTAGCGACCCATAGCTGCCTCCCTGTGCCGGCTGCACCGTGCACTCTAGGATGGTCCGAGTGGGGCCGACAGTGGAAGTGCCCGGGGACCGACCGCCCGACCACCCGGACGAGGGCGGCGAGACGGTGTGCTGGGCGCACCTGGTCTGCGCGGTCTGTGGTCGCATGGCGAGCACGTCGCACCCCGAGGTCTGCCAGGACTGCGGCGCCGACTTCCCCGGCTGACTCCGGCACCGCGAGGTGCCACCCGCAGGCCCGCGGCGCGCTCATAGCGCACTGTGCCCGTCCGGTACCGATCCGTATGTTTGGCACCGCGGCGTGCCGGGTAGCCGTTGGCTTCGGCGAGAGCGAGAAAGGAGTCTCTCATGACCGAAGGCGAAGACAAGCGAGCCGTGCCCGGTTACCCGGGCAGCATCGGGCCCGATCTGCACACAGGTGGTGACGAGGAGCTCGCTGGCGTCGTACCCCCGTACGAGGGACGCGTCACGAGCAGCGAGCAGACCTCGTACGGAGACCACCCCTACGAGGTCAACGAACAACCCTATGCGGGTCGGGACATCTCCGAGACCGAGAAGGCCGGGGTGCCGTCCACCGACACGTCCGGAACCAGCCCCCTCGGGGTGGGGGAGAGCCACACCCCGCAGGGCAATGAGAGGGCGCTCGACGAGTCGGAGGAGCAGCGGCGCCAGGACCGCGAGGAGCCCGGGGTCGACCCCGGCACACCGACGGACTCGAGCATGCCCAACCTGCGTCCCGGCGACCAGGCCGGATGAGCAGGTAGACCGAGTCTGAGTCACCGCGCGGTGCCGCGCCGCCCCAACCGGGGTGGCGCGGCACCGCGGCCCATGGACCAGGCGCCCCCGCCGAGCCTGCCTTCCTCGAGAGCCGGGGGTGGCCGTGGCCGGTAGGACCGCGCGAGCACCGCGTCGACGTCACCCTCCTCGTTGATGGCAAGGCACGGTGGCCGGTATTCGCAGCGCGCGCACACCTGCTCGGCAGGGCTCGGGTAGACGGCCAGGTCAGGCCGGGTCGCCTCGATCGCCTCGGCGGCGAGGTCGGCACGAGCCCGTAGCAGTTCCGGTTGGCTGCGGCGGATCCGGGTCCGGCGGAAGGTGTCGGTGCCCTCGGTGCGGAATCGCTCGCGGGGCACCCGGCTGGCCCGTGCGTACATGCGCCGGTGCCGGATGCGCGGGTGCCCGACGTCGGCGGCCTGTGCACCAGCACCAGCCGGTCGCTCCCGTCCGGGGCGCAGCTCGTTGTAGACCGTTCCGGCTACCTGCATGCCGAGGTAGAACAGCTCCCACCCCCAGCACCACGCCACCGTGCGCTCGTCGAGCAGCAACGTGTCGGCGTCGGCCCACTGCTCGTCGGCCAGCCGATGCTGCACCGCCCAGTACGCGTCGTCGGCGTCGACGACCAGCAGGTCGAGGCGGTCGGTGTAGCGGATCGGATCGCCGTCTGTGGTCACGAGTCCCGCATCAGAGCCCCGCGGGTCCGGGATGTTGACCTCGAAGTCGGTCTCGACCCGGACCGGGGTGAAGTGGTCCACCGTCGGGGCCCACGCCGCGTAGGCATCGAGCAGCGCGTGCCCGCGGGTCGCCACGTCCTGCAGGGTCTGCTCGTCCTCGGCGGCGTCGCGTTGGGCATTCAGCGACCGGTCGAGGGCCTGGTGCACGAGCGGATTGACGATCGAGCGATTCCACTCCCACATGCCGGGGAAGTAGTAGACGGCCAGCGCGTCACGCAGCGCCCGCTCGAGATCGAGCCGCCGTGTCGGCTCACGCGGCTCGTAGTCCTGCCGGGTGTGCGCCCCGAGATCCCACTCCCGGCGACACCGCTTGAACGCCGCCCGGTCGGCTGCCGTGATGAGATAGGCCATCGCGACCCGCTCAGTGCCCGTGTGGCCAGGGATCGTCCAGCGACCACCGGCAGCGATCCTCACCGCCGGCAGCGGCCTCCATCTCGGCGAGGAGGTCGTCGAAGAACGCCGGCATCCGGTCGGGCTCGTCGGGCCACCGGCCCCCGTAGTACACCCACGCATCCGGGAGTGGGTCGCCGGCGTCGGGTCCCGTCACGACGGTACCGACGCCGGCGCGACACCACGTGTAGCTGTCGCCCCGGCGCTCGACGTAGACCAGCTCACCGGGCTCGGGCCGTTCGGCCAGCATCTCGGCGAGCAGCTCACCGCGTGTCAGCGCGCCTCCCTGGGGTGGTCAGCAGATCCGGGGCAACGGATCGCCGACCAGCAGGTCGACGATCCGGGTGCCGCCGAATCCGGTGTTGAGCAGAACGAGACCCGGCGGATCGTCGGCGATCCGGCCGATCACGGCCGCCTCGGCCCCGAGCGGGTGTGACCGCAGCGCGGCCAGCGCCTCGTCGGTGCGGGACCCGTCCACGATCGTCACGAGCCTGCCCTCGCAGGCCACGTAGAGCGGGTCGATGCCGAGCAGCTCGCAGGCGCCACGCACCTCGGCCCGGACGGGGACATCGCTCTCGTTGACGACGACCGCCACGCCGGCCGCCTGAGCGACCTCGTTGAGGATGGTGGCGACGCCGCCGCGGGTGGCGTCGCGCATCGCGCGGACGCCGCTGTCGGCCTCGAGCAGCGTCGCCACCAGTTCGTGCAGCGGAGCCGTGTCCGAGACCAGTTCCGCCTCGATGTCGAGCTCGCCGCGCTCCAGCATGATCGTCATGCCGTGCTCGCCGACCGGACCGGAGACGATGACGGCATCGCCGGGGCGTGCGGTGGCGATCCCGAGCTCGCGGCCCGGATCGAGCAACCCGACGCCCGCGGTGTTGATGTAGCAGCCGTCGGCCTTGCCCCGCTCCACCACCTTGGTGTCACCGGTGACGATCTGTACGCCGGCCGCTTCCGCGGCCGCCTTCATCGATGCCACGATCCGCCGCAGGTCGGCGACGGGGAAGCCCTCCTCGAGGATGAAGCCTGCCGACAGGCTCATCGGCGTCGCCCCGGAGACGGCGAGGTCGTTGACGGTCCCGTTGATCGCCAGGTCGCCGATGTCGCCGCCGGGGAAGAACAGCGGCGAGACGACGAAGGAGTCGGTGGTGAAGGCCAGCCGAGTCCCGTTCGCCGTGACGGTGGCGGCATCCTCGAGCGGCTCCAGCAACGGGTTGCGGAAGGAGTCGAGGAAGATCGCCTCCACGAGCGACTGGGTGGCCTTACCACCCGCGCCGTGGGCCAGGGTGATCCGCTCCTCCTTCACCTTCGGCTTGCGCGCCCTGGCCTTCTCGATCCGGTCCAGCACCTGCTGCTCCCGGCTCGGGTGGTCGGCCCCGGACGGGTACTGGGCCAGCTCGTGGTCGTGCACCGCGGCATCCTCGGCGTGCTCGCGCACCGCCTCTTCGGCCCAGTTGGCCTGCCGCTGCTCCGTCATAGGTCCACCTTCTCGCACTGGGTGGAGGTCATGCCTTGCGCGCCCCCGCCTCGATCGTCACGGGCTGCGGCTGGCTCGCCTGACGCACCCGCTCCCGGGAGAACCGTCCGAAGTTGTAGTAGGCGGCGCAGGCCCCTTCGGAGGAGACCATGCAGGTGCCGATCGGTGTCTCGGGGGTGCACGCCGTGCCGAACACCTTGCACTCCCAGGGCTTGAGCACACCCTTGAGCACCTCGCCGCACTGACAGGCCTTGGGGTCGGCGACCCGCACGCCCGGCAGCGAGAAGTGTCGTTCGGCGTCGTAGCGGGCGAAGTGTTCCTTCATCCGCAGCGCGGAATGCGAGATGAACCCGAGGCCGCGCCACTCGAAGTACGGCCGCAGTTCCATCACCTGCTCGACCGCTCGGAGCGCGACCATGTTGCCGTCCCACGGGACCACCCGGCCGTACTGGTTCTCGACCTCGGACCGGCCCTCGGACAGTTGCAACAGCAGCATGTAGACCGACTGCAGGATGTCCAGCGGCTCGAAGCCGGCCGTCACCAGCGGCTTGTCGTACTCGGCGGCGATGAACTCGTACGGCCGGCACCCGATCACCGTCGAGACGTGGCCAGGGCCGATGAACCCGTCCAGGCGAAGGTCGGGGGAGTCGAGGATGGCCTTGATGGCCGGGATGATCGTGACGTGGTTGCAGAAGATCGAGAAGTTCTCGATCCCCTCGGCCTCGGCCCGCAGCGCCGTCATCGCCGTCGACGGCGCGGTGGTCTCGAACCCGATCGCCATGAACACCACGTGCTTGTCCGGGTTCTGGCGGGCGATCTTCAACGCGTCCAGCGGCGAGTACACCATCCTGATGTCGGTGCCCGCCGCCTTGGAGTCGAAGAACGAGCCTCGCCCGCCGGGAACCCGCATCATGTCGCCGAACGATGTCATGATCACGTCCGGTTGCTCCGCGAGCGCGATCGCGTCGTCGACCCTGCCCATCGGGATCACACACACCGGACAGCCGGGACCGTGCACCAGAGTGATCGACTCCGGCAGGTAGTCCTCGAGGCCGTGCTTGTAGATGGTGTGCGTGTGCCCGCCGCAGACCTCCATGAACTTGTACTGCCGGCCCGGCTCGCACAGGCCGACGATCTTCGCGGACAGCGCCCTGGCCTTGTCCGCGTCGCGGTACTCGTCGACGAAACGCATCGCGCTCATCCCTTCTCGTCGATGGGGGCCTGCTCGTCGATCTGGGAGGAAAGCAACGCCTCTATCTCATCCTCATAGGCCTGCCCGATGCCC
Source organism: Pseudonocardiaceae bacterium (assembly GCA_009379815.1). GTDB lineage: Bacteria > Actinomycetota > Actinomycetes > Mycobacteriales > Pseudonocardiaceae > WHSY01. The sequence goes on along the minus strand of WHSY01000011.1, from coordinate 10,844 downwards.
TCCAGGAAGTTCATCGCGGCCTGTGCCTCCTCCTCGTCGATCTTGGACAGGGCGAAGCCGACGTGGATGAGGACCCAGTCACCCGGCTGTGGCGGGTCGTCGGTCAACAGGCCGATATTGATTGCACGCTTGACGCCGCTGACGTCGACCTTGGCCAGGTCGGGCGACTCGGGCAGGATCTCGATGACCTCACCGGGAATGCCAAGGCACATGTGCTCACCTCCGTGGGTTGGCCGCGGTCGCCTTCACATCTCGCTGATCTTGCGGTACCGCTCGATCTCCCCCCGCAGCGACATCGCCACGAACGCCAGCCCGATCAGTACCAGTACGAACAACTTCTTCTTGGACATTCCCGTCACCGTCCTTTCCCTTGTCGTGCAACAGATCCTTCACCATTTCGACGGCCTGCTCGAGGGCAGCGGCAACCGTCTCGGACAGGCCCATGCCTTCCTCGGTCGTCGCCGGCTGGCAGCCGACCAGCAGCGTCCGGCCCGCACTGCCGCCGAGGTTGTCCAGCAGCGCGAGCACCGCATCCGGGGCCATGCCGTGCGAGTCGACTGTGGACGGGTCGACCGACGGCAGGTCGTCGAGCCCGATCTCCAGAACGAACAGCGTCCCGGGGTCAGCCCCCCGCGGAATGGCGTCCAGCAGGATCGTGGTCTCCGGTGCGATCTCGAGCAGATCGTAGGCCAGGTGCATCCCACGGATCCCGTAGTCGACGACCTGCACGCCGTCGGGAAGCTGCTCGGACTCGAGGCGCTGCGCCAGCTCGACGCCGAACGCGTCGTCGCGAAGGAAGATGTTGCCGATGCCGGCGATCATCGTGTGCGGGCTCATGGCAGCGGCTCGATCTCGTCGGGGGAGAAGTAGCGGAACCGGCCGTGCGCGATGGCCATGTCGGTCCCCGGATCGTCGTCGATCGTGACCGCCACGTGCGTCTCGCCGTCGACGTCGAAGAGCACCGCAGCCACCGTTGCCGTGTGGTTCACGAGAAACATGTCCTGCGCATCGGCACGCCGGTGACCCGGGCGAAGCACCACCCGGCTGCCCTTGGCGACCGGCGTCCCCGACACCACCACGCTATCGGTCTCCGGGGACACCGAGGCGTCAGCGCCGGGATCCCACCAGGGCGTGCCGGGCGTCGTGATCGTCTCGATCGGGTCCGGCCCGCGACCGTTGCTCTCCCCGGTGATCCCCTCCATGTACCGCACCACGCCGTGCAGCCGCTCCAGCATCTCGCCCGGCATCGAGTCGACGCGGTCGAGCAGCTCCCTCGCACGCTCGTCGGTGGCGCGGGCCTCAGCCTTCTCCTCATCGGTCAGCGCCATGGTGCGCAAGGTGAGGATCTCGTCGTTCTCGGTGCCGTCGAACCCCGGTCCGGGTCGAGACCGACTTCGAGGTCAACATCCCGGATCCGCGGGGCTCTGCGGGACTCGTGACCGCAGAGGCGATCCGACTCGGTGGACCCGATGCCGTCGAGGACCTCGAAGCCGAAACGGTCCCGGACGCGGCTCGGTGACCGCGTCGTTGGCGCCGCCGAGCAGTGCGGGCAAGAGCCGGGCACCAGGTCGACCTCCACCGCGGACGTGCCGCCGGGCACGTCCGAGACGACCTGGCCGAGCAGCACGAGCCGAACGCCACCGCGACCACCCGGTTCGCTGGATCTTCCCCGACGACCCGGGATGACCGCGCTGTTCCCGATCACCTTCGTCAGCAACGTCCCGGACGAGATGTCTACCCCCAGGATCCCCAAGGCCGAGATCACCGGCCTCTACGGGGCGATGGTCAAGAGGTTCAGCACGAAGATGTTCGGCGAAGCGGCTGCGCTGTGCTCGAGACAGCCGAGCGGCTGGCTGGGCGCTCGCCGGTGTTCGCTCACAGGCGACCAACGTCACCCAGGGCAGGTGTCCGGGAAAGCGGGGAACTCTAATCGTCCGCCTCCGCCGGACCTTGCACACCTGGCGCGACGAGTTGACCTGCACTTTGAGCACTTCGAGGTGACCAACGGGCCTGCCGACGCGCACGGCGAGTCTGAACTGATCGGCGGAGGCCAAGACCTCCGAGGACAGCCGCGCTTGCGAGGAGATGCGCGTGACGCAGGGGTGGCCGACGGGCGCGCCGCCGACCACCCCGTGGCCGCCCGTTAGGCGCTGACGGCCTTGTCGAGGACTGAGTGCCGCTTGAGGAAGTCGACACAGATATCGGTGAGGTCCTCGGGCTGCTCGAACATTGGGTAGTGGCCCATCCGAGGGCCGACGACGAACTCCGCGAGACCGTCGCGGATCCCGTCGACGGTGGCCTGCAGGAGATGATCCGGGACGTAGTAGTCGGCCTCGCCCTTGAAGATCATGATCGGGCAGCTGATGTTCTTGAGGTGCTCGCGCACGTCGTGGTGCGCCCAGCACTCCAGGTCAGCCACCGCGATCTCCTGCGGGGCGTAGCGGTGCATCCAGCGCGTCTCGATGACCTTCTCCTCGCTCGTGGGATAGTAGAGCGAGGAGATGGCGGCCCGCTCCATCGTGTCCCGCCAACTGGGGCAGGCGTGCGGGTCCTCGTAGATGCGGATGTCCGGGAACGTTGGCGTGTGCGCCGCACCCTCGAGTGCCAGCGCGGCCCGGATGTCCGCAGAGTGGTGGCAGGCTAGGTCCACGGTCATGTCGCCGCCGATCGAGGTGCCTAGCACGATCGGCTTCTCGGAGCCGCAGACCGTCTCGATGATCCGCCACACGAACTCGGCGTAGTCGTGCATCCGCCGGAACGGCTCCCAGTTCACCGGATAGGACTTGCCGTGTCCGGGCAGGTCCACGGCGATCACCCGAAATCCGTGCCGGGCAAGGGCGGGGAGGAACTGGTAGTACTCGATGGAGCAGGCCCCGGCGGTGTGGATGCAGAAGACCGGAACCCCCTCGCCGCACTCCTCGTAGTAGGTCCGCGTTCCGTCGACGTCGACGTAGCGGCCAATGATCTCAAGCGACATGGGACTTCATTTCTCCTCAGGGACGTCGGCCAGGGACTCGACTAGCAAGCAGAGGGCTTCGTGAATGCGGTTGGCCTCAAGGAGGTCACCGTCGATTGTGATCCGGCCCGTGCTCAGCAGCGCCCACGACTTGGTGCCGCTCATCAGGTCCCGCCAGGCATCTTCCTGGCCACTGACCACGACCCGGTAGCCGAAGGCGTTCGACATGGGGAGGTATTCCATCACGTCGATGATCTGACCGCGGTACACCTTCAACCAGAAGCGCTTCTCGCCGAATGTGAGGACTAGGTTCACGTCAGCCCATTCGGTGGCCTTGTTGAACGGTTCGAGACTATTGCAGTGCGCACGTAGCGCCTGCACATAATCCAGGCTCGGGAAAGTCGACACTGGCACTCCCTGCTAGGTTCTCGTTGGTGTTGCGCCCCGTCGCGGCTGGGCGGGGCGGGTGTGGCCGCAGCGGCGGGGCGTACTCGAAACGTGTCGTCCTACCTCTGCTGCGCCCGGTGGGACGTCGCCTCGTTCGAGCCGTGCGCCTGAGGGTCGCCGCAGCTCAGAGTCGACCCAGAGGTTGTCAGTCGCTTCTGAGCAGTCCCGCACCTTGAACTTCTACCGCATCGTGAGTGGTGCCCGACATGGCAGATTCACCCATCGTGCGCGGGTACAACTGTGGGATCTGCTGACCGACCGTCAGCCACAGGCGCTGTGCTGAGAGGGGCGCATCCGCCGTCTGCGCTCTCCGGTCAGTCGAACGATGCCTGTCTCGCCCGTTATCGCATCAAAAATGACCCTCTATACCTGGTGCGGCGTTTGAAGTCGGGTTGCTGGCGGAGACGGGCAGCGGATCGTCGGGTGGACTGCCGATGACTCCAAGATCGACCGAGTCGGCATCGGCGAGTATGGGGAACCTGCTGAGCGCTGTAGACAGAAGTGGGCAGATTTGTGTGGCCTGGTGATTCCGGGGGATTTCGTGCACCGCACCGCAGGTCACACGACGCTCATGTCGGAGTCACAGTCGGCCCCTTCTCGATCTCGGCCGCATGGACATCGACGACAGGATGAGCGCGGCGCTGCAGGCGGCCGAAGCTCACCGAGCCTTTCCAACCGGCACCGCGAGGCGATGCCGTTCACCGCTCAGCGGAGGTCGCATTCTGGCGCAGCCGGTCAATCCGGGCAGCCACCTGGATCCGGAAGAATACGTCCGGGTCCCGCCATCCCTCGCCGAGCAGCTTGCCGACGCGCTCGAGGCGCTGCATCACGGTGTTCGGGTGTAGATGCAGCGATCGTGCGGTCCGCGTCTTGCTGGCGTTGCATTCGGCGAAGGTGTTGACGGTCTGCAGCAGGTCGGTGCCGCGGCTGCGGTCGCTGTGCAGCAGCGGGCCGATCGTGGCGGTGACGAAGTCGTCGATGTCCTGCGCATTCGGCTCGAACAGACGCGCGTATAGGCTGTAGGGCGTGGTGGTGGTCCCGGCGTCGGTCACCCCCAGAGCCGGGAGCAGAGCCAGGCAGCCGCGGGCCTCCCGGTAGCGCACGGGCACCTCGCAGCACGTCGCCGCCGTGGGTGCCTCGACGACGAGAACCTCGGTGTCGAGCCGGGTGCGCACCCTCTCCCAGATCCGCCTAACATCGAGTGGATTGGACTTGCCAAGCGCCATCACTACGGCCCCGGCGTGCTCGGCGACCAGTGCGGGCCCCTCGGCCAGCGAGTTGACCGCGCGGATGGCTTCGCGTCGCCGCCCGGAGTCGACGCTCAGGACGAAGATGCGGCGCAGCTCGTCCAGGTTCGTCCCGCGCGCCCGTGCCCGCCTCCGGAGCTCGTCGAGGTCCGCGGCCTCGGAGTCGACGAGGTCGCCCAGGAGTTCGCCCCGCACGCGCTCCTCGGCGTCAGCGAGTGCATCCTGCTTGAGCCGCAGCAACGCCATGATCCGGGCTGCGTCCTCGATCGTCTTGTGTTCCACCGGCCCGAGCGCCGACGTATCGTGCGCGATGAGCAGCGCGCCGAGGAAGGTGCCGCCGGCGACGACCGCGACCACGCCGGCGACCTGGGGGGACGAGATCGGTACGAAGCGTCCGGTCCGGCGGCTCTCGGTCAGGGCGCCGTCCACCGCAGGGTGCCGCCAGGAGTCCTCGCCCGGGAAGCCGACATGGGACTCGCCGTACGGGGCCCGCTCGTCGTCGAGGATCATGACATGCCGCTTCATAGCCCTGCCTAGCGTCGCGGCGACCTGCACGGCGTCCTCGCCGCGCAACACGCAGTCGGTCAACTCGGCGTGGTTGGCGTGGGCTCGCTCCATCGCTGCCACATGCCGGCTGAGCTGCCGGCGGCTGTCCTCGGCCTCGTCGGCGAGGTCGCGTGCCTGGGTCAGCAGCCGGGCTCCCTGTAGGATGACCGCGGCGTGGTCGGCGAAGGCGGTTAGCAGAGTGACCTGGTCGACCTGGAACTCGGCTTCGTGGCGCACGGCGACGAACAGGGTTCCGATGACGTCCTCGCCGGTTACAAGTGGTACGGCGAGCGCCGAGACGACACCCTCCGCGGCCAGGGCTCGGTCGGCCCCGTCGTCATGGGGGAAGCCGGGGTCGACGTGGTATTGCGTGGTGGAGTGCGCCCGACGGTGGGCCGCGACGAACCAGGCCATCCCGAGTCCCGGCTGCACTCGGACGCCCTCGAGTTCCGAGGACACCGTGCCGGTCGTGGTTTTCACGACGAGCTCTCCACTGCCGGGGTCGATCTCGGCGAGCCAGGTCAGATCGGCGCCCAGCAGGTCGTGCGCACGCCGGGTGAGGCGCCGCAGCAACGGACCGACCTCACGCTGCTCGGCGAGCTCGCGGCTGCTGGCGAACAGCGCCGCCAGCTCGTTGCGGCGCCGTTCGGCACGGCTGAGGTGCGCTCGGATCCGCTGGACGCGGGTGGTGATGGACTGGCCCACGGCGGGATCGATAGCGTCGTTGTCCAGCACACGCTGTACCTCATCGGGGTCGGTATCGCCATTCTCGTTGAGCAGGTCGAGGAGGGCTTCGACGGTGCGGGCGCTGAGATGGTGGCCCCTGTCCGTTGCGTCGGCCACCGACTCCGGTCGCGCGTCGGCGTCGGGAGACGCAGGCTGGCTGCGGCTGTTCTGGGGTGTGCTTGACATGGTGCCGCCTCCGACTAAGTGGTCGGGATGACCGTGGTCGTGGTCGGGACCTGGCATCGTCGCCTCCTCACCCACCGGGTACAGGCCGTCGCAGCGCTCGGATCGCTCATAAGGATGTTCTGGAACAAGCCAGCCAGGGCCGTGGTGGCCCAGGACGTTCTCGACGGTCCGGACGTCGACGTGGACATCATCATGCACCGGCTGAACCACATCTGGGTCTACGAGCACGACTACCTGCAGCTCTCGGCGGTCAACCGCACGAAGGTAGTCGCACAACGCCACGAAGTTCGAGGACGTTGTGGTGGACCTGCCGGCGGCAGCGTCATCTTTCACACCGAATGCGAGGTCGGCTACATCACCAGGCTGCTCACCGAGATGCTCGAGCGCGGCATCGCCTCGGCCGGGTCCGACCCGAGGTGTGCCAGGACTACAACCGGCGCGTCGACGAGGCCCACTCGAAGATGATCTGGACGCACCGCGGGATGTCCACCTGGTACCGCAACGCTGCAGGTCCCACCGCCGTGCAGATGTCGCTGATGCTCGTGGCCGCGTACCCGCGGCTGGCGAAGAGCTCGGCGCACGTGTCGATGATCTCTCGTCGTCGCGGCTCAAACGCGTGTCCGTGTCCAGCTGGCCGGGCCATCGATCCTCGCTGTCTCGTCGGCGGTGGTGGTGAAGTCGTCGAGGTTGGGCTCGTGCGTCATCCACCAGTAGTCGATCAGACGCCACGGGGTGTTGGTCACTGCCCGTCCAGGAGCTCGTCCTCGTGACCGGCGATCTCAGCCCGGAGGTGCTTGGTGAGGAACTCGCGGCTCTTGTTGTTCGCGGCGCTGACGGCGCGCTCCGGGTGCGGTCAGTCCGGATCGATCTGCAGCGTGGCGTGCAGCTTGTCCTGGTAGATCCAGAGCAGCCGCAGCCGGTACCACTGCTCGTAGAACGGGACTTGTTCCATCAGCAGCTGGGTCTCGTCGGAAACATCGCGCAAGTAGTTGGGGTTGGGGGTCGCCCACTGCGCGGAGCACTGGAAGACCGTCGTCGACCCGGCGACTGCAGGTGCTCCTTCGTGGTCCCTCGTAGTCACACCCGGAACCCCGCCACGGCATCCGCTAGCTGCGGGGAGCGCATCGGTGCATCGTCGTGCAGACCGTCGTCGATCACCGTGATCACCAAGCTAGGCGCCGTGATCAACCGAAAGTCGCTGACTGCCTCAGACACTGCCGCGCGCCTTGTCGCGGAGCTCGTTCTTGCGGATCTTGCCGATCGAGGTGCGTGGCATGTCGTCGACGACGTGTACCTCGTGCGGCAGCTTGAACCTGGCCAGGCTGCGACTGCAGAACGTGCGCAGTTCGTCGACGTCGATCGTGGCGCCCGGCGCGGGCAGGACGTAGGCGACGACCCGTTCGTCCCGCCGTGTGTCGGGGACACCGACCACCGCGGCGTCGGCGACGGCCGGATAGGTGATCAGGACCCGCTCGACCTCGGCCGAGGCGACGTTCTCGCCCTTGATTTTGATGACGTCCTTGGTTCGATCCAGGAAGTGGAAGTAGCCGAGCTCGTCGACTGTCATCGTGTCGCCGGTGCAGAAGCGGCCGTCGCAGTTCGAGGCCTCGGTGCTATCCAGGTCGCGGAAGTAGCGGTCCAGGCGGGGGCCGCCGATGAAGCGGGCCTCGCCGATCTCGTTCGGTCCGAGCTCCCGGCCGTCGGCATCGAAGACGCCCAGGTCGACCCCCGACATGGGTAGCCCGATCGAGTTCGGGTTCCGGGGCAGGTACAGCGGTGACCGCGTCCCGATCGTGAGGTCCTCGGTCATCCCCCAGATGTTGATCAGCGCGACGTCGTAACGCCGCTCGAACTCGCTGATCTGCTCCGGGGTCAGCGGCATTCCGAAGATCATAATCCGGAGGTTGTGCCGCCGGTCGATGGCCTGCTCCGGCAACTCCATGACCTGGCGGATCGGGTTGGCGACCAAGCTTCCGACCGTGATGCCGTAGGTGCGGACCTGGCTCCAGTAGCGAAGTGGGTCGAAGGTCTCGGTCAGCACGAGGGTGCTCCCGGTGACCATGTTTGCGAGCATCGAGATGCTCATCGCGTTCACGTGGAACAGCGGGAGTACGCACAGGCTGCGGTCCGTAGGCTGCAAACGCTGATGCTGGGCGTTGAGCTCACCGGAGAGCACCAGCGCCTGGTGGCTGAGCAGGATGCCCTTCGGCCGAGCCGTGGTACCCGAGGAGTACATCAGGACCGCGGGGTCGGAGGCGCCGACGGTGGCGGCGGGTACGGGCTCACCGCTGAGCTTGTCGTCGAGCTCGTCTGTCCCAACGACGACCGGGCTCGTGTCCTCGCATAGCTCGGCGGCCTCGTCGGCTATCGCCCGGCGGCCTGGATCGACGATGATTAGCTTGGACTCGGCGTGGTCGAGGACGTACCGCAGCTCGTCCACGGCGTAGGAGGCGATCGTGGGCAGGGTGACCGCCCCAATGTGGCTGATCGCGAACATCCCGACAATGAACTCGAGCCTGTTCGTCATATGTAAGGCGACGCGGTCACCACCGCGCACGCCGCAGTCCCGCAGGCCTCCGGCCAGACGTGCAGCGCGTTCGGCGAGTTCGCCGAACGACATCTCCGTCCACTGTCGTTCGGTAGACTCCCAGATCAGCCCGATCCGGTCGCCGTCGGCCTCGGCCCGGTGGGCCAGGACGTCGTTCAGTGTCAGATTGCCTGTGGCGAGCACGTACTGCTCCTTCGCTGCGCGATAAGTACAGGGGCCCGAACCCGTTGCAAGCCCGTCGAGCGGCCCCGCCGGCGTCGGCAGGGCAAGCGGCGAAGGACGCCACAAGCGCCCCGCCGCCTGCGACCGGACCATAAGGTCGACGGCCAGGCCTGGACCACGTCCGAAGGCCCCACACCGACGACGTGATCCTGTGGACATCCGCCACCGCCCGGGGCTGGGTGCTACCTGGGCTCGGGAGACCAGGTGGGTTCGTTCGGGCTACCTGCCGGCTCGCAATTTCTGGCTCTTCGTAGCCAATCTGGGAGTTGCGGGGTTCTTGGTGACACGCCGCGGCCGGAGTTGAGCTGACGTAGGGCTTGGATTCCGTGATCACGACCAAGTGGCCACGACGGTGAAGGACCCCAGGTGATGGAGAACGGTACTGGGTCGACGACTGCCCTGGTAGGGCCCGCCGGGTTCCGAGCGCTCGCGGTGGGCAGCGCAGCGGCCGAACCTGGGAGAAGGGGACCAAGACCCACCAGCACCGGCGCCTCGCGCTCGATTCGGAGACCGTTGCGCTGCTCAGGACGCACCGAGAGCGATGCACCGCACGTGCACAGGCGGTGGGCGTTGAGCTCGGTGGCGAGGCGTTCGTGTTCTCTCCCGCGATCGACGGCTCGACGTGCCTCAAGCCCGACTCGGTGACCCAGCGGTACGGGCGTCTCGCCGCGCGCCTGGGCATCAAGACATCGATCCACAAGCTTCGGCACTACTCGGCGACCGAGCTGATCGCCGCCGGCGTCGACGTGCGGACCGTGGCGGGCCGCCTGGGACACGGTGGCGGTGGCGCGACCACCTTGAAGGTGTACGCGGCGTGGCTCTCGGAGTCCGACCAGCGGGCCGCGACGAGCCTGTTCGATCGGTTGCCCGCACGGCCGGAGCCGGTGGCTACCACGATCGTCGCTCCTGCTATCGAGGCACGGAGCCCATACGAGAAGGTCGCCGTAACGCTGCGAGAGGCTATCGATGGTCAACCCGGGAGTTGTTTCTGACGAGGGTGTGGAAGTAGTCAGAGCCCAGATTGCACTTTCTCGCGGGGCGGATGCTGCGACCGTGGGCGGACCAGTTCCCACGATCGGAGATTCGGCCGACCTCTTTGACGTCGACGTGGACCATGTTGCCCGGTGAACCGCCCCGGGTTCAGTGGAGGCTCGGTTCTCCCGCCAGCGGCTGCTGGACGGGCTGGTTCTGACGGTAGTACAGGGTCTCGTACTCGATGGGCGGCACGTTATCGATCATTCTGTGCAGGCGGTGGTTGTTGAACCAGTCGACCCAGCTCAGAGTCGCGAGTTCGAGGTCGTCGACGCCGCGGAACGGCCCGTCGCGGCGCACGCACTCGGTCTTGTACAGCCCGATCACGGACTCGGCGAGCGCGTTGTCGTAGCTGTCGCCGACCGAGCCGATGGAGGCCAGCGCACCGGCGTCTGCGAGTCGGTTCGCGTAGCGGATTGCGGTGTATTGGCTGCCGGCGTCACTGTTAAACCGAATTCGGTTTAATTCCGATTATGCCGAGCCTTGCGTTAAGCCGAGGAAGCGTGGGATTGCCTGTGTTGGTGGGGGTCGGTGACTGATTCCTCGGCTTAACGATCCGCTGGCTCGTGGCTAGCGTCTGCCGTGTCCATACGCCCTGCGGAGAGGAGATGGCCATGGATACGACGATCACAGGGATCGCTTCGGTTGTTGTCGCGGAACTGCGCGCGGCTGGCTACATGGAGTCGACGATCGGCCAGTACGAGAAGACGATCAAGGCGCTGACGAGCTTCGCTGAGGCACGCGGCAGCACCTACACGCCCTCACTCGGCGCCGTGTTCGCGTCGAGGACGGTGAGTGCGCGCACTGGCCGATTCAGTGTGCAGCGCAGGCTCGACTACGGCCGGTTGGTCAGCGTCTTCGACTCGTACGTGAGGACCGGCCGGGTGGACCTCTCGTGCCGTAAGCGCGGCGGTGGTGGCGCGCAACCCGAGTC
>WHSY01000119.1:391-12833 GCA_009379815.1 Pseudonocardiaceae bacterium | reverse complement strand
TGCGGTCCAGCGTCATCCGGCCGACCTCGATGAGCGGGTAGTCGGCGTGCGGCCACACCTTGGTCAGGTCGAAGGGGTTGAACCGGTAGGTCTTGGCGTCCTCGAACGGCATGATCTGCATGTAGAGGGTCCAGCTCGGGTGGTCCCCATTCCGGATCGCCTTGTACAGGTCGCGCTGGTGGTAGTCGCCGTCCGCGCCCGCGAGGTGGTCGGCCTCCTGCTGGGTGAGGAAGTCGACGCCCTGGTCGGTCTTGAAGTGGTACTTGACCCAGAACTTCTCACCCTGCGCGTTGACCCACATGTAGGTGTGGCTGGAGTAGCCGTTCATGTGCCGCCAGGTCTTCGGGATGCCCCGGTCGCCCATCAGCCAGGTCACCTGGTGGGCCGACTCCGGCGACAGCGACCAGAAGTCCCACTGCATGTCGTTGTCGCGCAGGTTGGTGTCGGCGCGCCGCTTCTGCGACCGGATGAAGTGCTGGAACTTCATCGGGTCGCGGACGAAGAAGACCGGCGTGTTGTTGCCGACCATGTCGTAGTTGCCCTCGGTGGTGTAGAACTTCACCGCGAAGCCGCGGGGGTCACGCCAGGTGTCGGGGCTGCCGCGCTCGCCGGCCACCGTGGAGAACCGGATCAGCATGTCGGTCTTGGTGCCCGGCTGGAACACCGCGGCCTTGGTGTAGGCGCTGACGTCGTTCGTCACCTCGAAGCGGCCGAACGCGCCGCCACCCTTGGCGTGCGGCTGACGCTCGGGAATGCGCTCGCGGTTGAACTGCGCCATCTGTTCGATGAGGTAGTTGTCCTGCAGCAGGATGGGCCCGTCCGGGCCGACGGTGAGCGAGTGCTCGTCGCTCGCGACCGGGATACCGGCATCCGTCGTGGTCGGCCTGGGCTGTGTCTCGGTCACGGCCGTGCCTCCTCGTTGTGGTGGTGACCAATGGAATCGTTGTGAACCGGAGGTACTCTCGCGGTCTGCGTCGATGCTTCGACGCTGCGAGCGCGTCTCTGGCAGGCGGGGCACAGGCCCCAGAACACCACCTCCGCTTCGTCGACCGCGAACCCGAACCCGTTGTTGGGCGTCAGGCACGGCCGGGCATCGACGACGCAGTCGACGTCCTCGGTGCGACCGCAGCTGCGGCACACCAGGTGGTGGTGGTTGTCCCCGATGCGGCGCTCGAAGCGGGCCGGATGCCCCGCCGGTTCGATGCGCCGCACCAGGCCGGTCTCGGTGCACGCCGCCAGCACGTCGTAGACGGCCTGGGTCGACACCGATCCGATCCGCTGCCGTACTCCGTTGCCGACCTGGTCGGCGGTCGAGTGCGGGTGCTCCGCGAGCCAATGCAGTACGGCCACCCGGGGTGCGGTCACGCGCAGGCCCGCGTCACGCAGCTGCTGCTGCGGCGGGCGCCGGTCGGGCGCATACCGGTGATCCTCATGCTGGATGGCCATGATAGGCACACCCTCCCGCGTTTTCTGGAACAAGTCAAGATTCCATCGTGCGGGTGACGGCGCCGGGCACGAGCGTCGTCCGACCGGACCCGGCCGTGAGCCGGCCGATGACGGCGGCGGGCACACCCGAGGCCGCGAGCTCGGTGACGGCGCGCTCGGCGCGGTCCGGCTCGGCACCGAAGAGCAGCCCACCGGAGGTCTGCGCATCGGCGAGCAGCAGCACGGTCGTCTCGTCGGTGTCGCCAGCGTCGAGCCGCTCGAGCGCCCAGCCGGCGTTGCGGCGGCTGCCACCGGGGATCACCCCGGCGTCGGCGAGCTCGCGCGCCCCCGGCAGCAGCGGCACTGCCGTCGGGTCGATCACCGCGTCCACTCCGGACGCCTCCGCCGCCCGCCGCAGGTGCCCGAGCAGCCCGAACCCGGTGACGTCGGTGGCGCCGGTCGCGCCCGCGGCCAGCGCGGCCGCCGCGGCCGCGGCGTTGGTCGCGCCCATCGAGGTGATCGCGGCGGCGGCGACGCCCTCCGGCGCGGCACCGGACTTGATCGCCGTGGCGACCACCCCGGTGCCGAGCGGCTTGGTGAGCACCAGCGCGTCGCCGTCGCGCAGCCCGGTGTTGGTCAGCATCCGGTCGGGGTGCACCTCGCCGATCACGGCGAGCCCGTACTTCGGCTCGGGGTCGTCGACGGTGTGCCCGCCTGCGATGACGAACCCGCACTCCGCCCCGACGTCGGCCGCACCGGAGAGGACCTCGCCGAGCAGCGCGGTCGGCAGCTCCCCGGAGTTCCACGCCACGAGGTTCAGCGCGAACAGCGGACGGCCGCCCATGGCGTAGACGTCGGAGACCGCGTTGGCCGCGGCGATCCGGCCCCAGGCGCGGGCATCGTCCACGACCGGGGTGATGAAGTCGGCGGTGGCGACCAGTGCCCGCTGCGCGTCGAGCCGCCAGACCGCCGCGTCGTCACCGGTGTCGGTGCCGACGAGCAGGTCCGGGTGGCCGGACGGGGTCAGCGAGCGCAGGACCTGCGCCAGCTCGCCGGGGGCGAGCTTGCACGCTCAACCCGCGCCGTGGCTGAACTCGGTCAGCCTGCGGTGGAACTTCGTCACGTGGTTGCCTCCGATGCCCCAGACTATCCGCCAGCCGGGCACCTAGGATCTTCGCCGGAGGCGTAAGGGTGCCTGGTGGCCCCCGCGGTCTTCAAAACCGACGTGGCCGAGTACCTCGGTCAGGCGGGTTCGATTCCCGTCCGCCTCCGCCAACCGCACAGCGGCGGGTCGCCGTCGCTCGGGCAACCCGGCGACCGATGCCGCTGGTCGGCGCCGTGCGGTTGCGGCTTCCCACCACGGGTATCAACCTTGGGCCGCAGCGGTGGGCGACGGCGACGGAGGATGGACGACCTCATGGGTGTGCGGAGCTGGATCGAGCGGTGGCCGGTGTACCGACAGCTCACCGGCAGGGACGACCTGGGCCGCGGTGCTGCGGCCCGCTCCCCCCGTACCGACGAGCTGCGCGCCCGCACCGCGACCGCCGACCGCGAGGTCAAGTCGGTCTGTCCGTTCTGCGCCGTCGGCTGCGCGCAGCGGGTGTTCGTGCGCGACGAGCAGGTCACCCAGATCGAGGGTGATCCGGATTCCCCGGTCAGCCGCGGCCGGTTGTGCCCGCGCGGCTCGTCGAGCCTGTCGCTGGTCACCTCGCCGAGCCGGGTCAGCAAGGTCCGCTACCGCCGCCCGTACTCGTCGGAGTGGGAGGACCTCGACCTCGACTCCGCGCTGGACATGATCGCCGACCGGGTGATCGAGACCCGCGCGAACAGCTGGGAGCACGAGGACGAGCAGGGCAGGCACCTGCACCGCACGATGGGCATCGCGAGCCTCGGAGGAGCGACGCTCGACAACGAGGAGAACTACCTCATGAAGAAGCTCTACACCGCCCTGGGCGCGGTGCAGGTGGAGAACCAGGCCCGCATTTGACACTCCTCCACCGTCCCCGGTCTGGGGATCAGCTTCGGGCGCGGCGGCGCCACCACCTTCCAGCAGGACCTGGCCAACTCCGACTGCATCGTCATCCAAGGTTCGAACATGGCCGAGGCGCACCCGGTCGGGTTCCAGTGGGTGATGGAGGCCAAGGCGCGGGGCGCCACGGTCATCCACGTCGATCCGCGCTACACCCGCACCTCGGCGCTGGCCGACATGCACGTCCCGATACGGGCAGGCAGCGACATCGCCTTCCTCGGTGGGTTGATCAATTACGTGCTGCGCCACGACGCGTACTTCGCCGAGTACGTCAAGGCCTACACCAACGCGCCGATGATCCTGCGCGACGACTTCGCCGACACCGAGGACCTCGACGGGTTGTTCTCCGGCTACGACCACGAGTCCGGGTCCTATGACGTCCGCTCGTGGCAGTACCAGGGCGCCGAGGTGGAGGCATCGGCGGGCAGGCGCGACGAGACGGGCGTGCAGCCCGAGGAGGTCGTCCGCCACGCCGCGGGGCAGCGGCTGCAGTCGGCCGCCGGTTCCGAGCAGGCCGGATCCGGCGGGGCACCGCTTCGCGGCACCCCCGAGCTGGACGAGACGCTGCAGCACCCGCGCTGCGTGTTCCAGGTCCTCAAGCGCCACTACGCCCGCTATACCCCGGAGATGGTGGAGAAGGTCTGCGGCACGCCGCCGGAGCTGTTCGAGAAGGTGGCCGCCGAGCTGGTCGCCAACTCCGGCCGCGAGCGGACCAGCGCGTTCGCCTACGCGGTCGGCTGGACGCACCACACCGTCGGCGTGCAGTACATCCGGTGCGCCTCGGTGCTGCAGGCGCTGCTGGGCAACATCGGCCGCCCCGGCGGCGGGATCATGGCGCTGCGTGGCCATGCCAGCATCCAGGGCTCCACCGACATCCCCACGCTCTACAACATCCTGCCCGGTTACATCCCGATGCCCCACGCCCACCGGGAGCAGGACCTCGCCACATTCATCGAGGCCGACTCCGGCGAGAAGGGCTTCTGGGGCAACATGGACGCCTACACGGTGAGCCTGCTCAAGGCCTGGTTCGGCGACGCGGCCACCGCCGACAACGACTTCTGCTTCGACTACCTGCCCCGGGTCACCGGTGACCACGGTACCTTCCAGACCGTCATGGACCAGATCGACGGGACCGTCAAGGGCTACTTCGTCATCGGCGAGAACCCGGCCGTGGGTACGGCCAACTCCAAGCAGCAGCGGCTCGGGCTGGCCAGCCTGGACTGGCTGGTGGTCCGCGACCTCAACATGATCGAGACGGCGACCTTCTGGTCCGACGGCCCGGAGATCGCGACCGCCGAGATGGAGACCGGCAGGATCGGCACCGAGGTGTTCTTCCTGCCGGCCGCCTCGCACACCGAGAAGGACGGCAGCTTCACCAATACCCAGCGGCTGCTGCAATGGCACCACACGGCCGTCGAGCCGACCGGCGACGCCCGCAGCGATCTGTGGTTCTACTACCACCTCGGCCGGCGGATCCGGGCGAAGCTGGCCGGCTCGACGGACCCGCGTGACCGGCCGGTGCTCGACCTGACCTGGGACTACCCCACCGGGGGCCGCTACGACGAGCCGAGCGCCGACGCGGTGCTGCGCGAGATCGGCGGCACCGGGCCCGACGGAGCGGCACTGAGCAGCTACGTCGAGCTGAACAACGACGGCTCCACCCGCTGCGGCTGCTGGATCTACTGCGGCGTCTACGCCGACGAGGTCAACCTGTCGGCGCGGCGCAAGCCCCGCAGCGAGCAGGACTGGGTGGCCCTGGAGTGGGGATGGGCGTGGCCGCTGAACCGGCGGATCATCTACAACCGCGCCTCGGCCGACCCCGACGGCAACCCCTGGAGCGAGCGCAAGGCCTACATCCGCTGGGACGCCGAGCAGGGCCGCTGGGTCGGCCCCGACGTACCGGACTTCACCGCGACCAAGCCGCCGGACTACGTGCCCGCCGCGGACGCGAAGGGTCCGGACGCGATCGGCGGCGACGAGCCGTTCATCATGCAGTCCGACGGGCGTGCCTGGCTCTACGCCCCCGCCGGGCTGGTGGACGGGCCGCTGCCCGCGCACTACGAGCCCGAGGAATCCCCCGTTCGCAACGCGCTCTACGGGCAGCAGAGCAACCCGGCCCGGCAGGAGTACAACCGTCCCGAGAACCCCTACCACCCGGTCGACGGTCAGCCCGGTTCCGACGTCTTCCCCTTCGTCTTCACCACGTTCCGCGTCACCGAGCACCACACCGCGGGCGGCATGAGCCGCTGGACGCCGCACCTGGCCGAGCTGCAGCCGGAGATGTTCCTCGAGGTCTCCCCCGAGCTCGCTGCCGAGCGCGGACTCGAGCACCGCGGCTGGGCCACCGTGGTCACCGCGCGCTCGGCCATCGAGGGGCGCGTGCTCGTCACCGACCGGGCCAAGCCGCTACGGCTCGACGGCCGGGTGATCCACCAGATCGGCATTCCCTGGCACTGGGGTCCCAACGGGCTGACCACCGGTGACGCCGCCAACGAGCTGCTCGGCGTCTCGCTGGACCCGAACGTGCACATCATGGAGACCAAGGCCGCCACCTGTGACATCCGGCCGGGACGGCGCCCCCGCGGTCCCGAGCTGGTGACCTATGTCGCCGCCTATCGTCGTCGCGCCGGTCTCGAGACCGGATTGGAGGAGCGCCCGTGACGGACAACCGGCTCGCCGGCCCGCTCGACGACCCCATCGCCGAGGCGGGCTACCCCGCCGACCACCCCGAGCGGGTCGGGTTCTTCACCGACACCAGCGTGTGCATCGGGTGCAAGGCCTGCGAGGTGGCCTGCAAGGAGTGGAACCTGCTGGAGGCCGACGGGCCGCTGGACCTGTCCGGCAACTCCTACGACAACACCGTCGGGCTCGGTGCCGACACCTGGCGCCACGTCGCATTCATCGAGCAGCGGGTGCCTGCCCGCGACAAGCCGCAGGCCGATCTGGGGATGCCCGGGGTCGGACCCCCGGGCGGCGACCCCACCGACCGGGACGGCACCGACGTGCGATGGCTGATGTCCTCGGACGTCTGCAAGCACTGCACGCACGCCGCCTGCCTCGACGTCTGTCCCACCGGGGCGCTGATGCGCACCGAGTACGGCACCGTGATGGTGCAGGACGACATCTGCAACGGTTGCGGCTACTGCATCCCGGCCTGCCCGTACGGCGTGATCGACCAGCGGCCGAACGACGGCGGCGCGTTCAAGTGCACCATGTGCCAGGACCGGCTCGGCGACGGGCTGGCGCCTGCCTGCGCCACCGCATGCCCCACCGAGTCGATCCAGTTCGGACCGCTCGACGAGCTGCGCGAGCGGGCGGCGCAGCGTGTCGAGGAGCTGCACGAGCGGGGCGTGCCGGAGGCCCGGCTCTACGGCCACGACCCCTCCGACGGCGTCGGCGGCGACGCCGCGTTCTTCCTGCTGCTCGACGAGCCGGAGGTCTACGGGTTCCCGCCGGACCCGGTGGTCACCACCGGTGACCTGCCTGCGATGTGGCGCCACGCCGCCGAAGCGGCGCTCGCGGCCGCCGGTGCCGTGGCGCTCTCGTTCCTGGGAGGGGCGAGATGAGCGAGCGGCGGATGGTGCCCGACGCGGAGTTCAACTCCTACTACGGCCAGCCGGTGATCAAGCCGCCGGTGTGGAAGGTCCCCGACGTACCGGCCTACCTGTACCTGGGTGGTCTCGCCGGCGCCTCGGCGCCGATGGCGGCGCTGGCCGACGCCACCGGTCGGCCGGTGCTGCGCCGGATCGGCCGGATCGCGTCCGCTCTCGGCGCGACGGCCAGCGTTGGGGCGCTGATCCACGACCTCGGCAAGCCGGAGCGGTTCCTGCACATGCTGCGGGTGTTCAAGCCGACGTCGCCGCTGTCGGTCGGGTCGTGGATCCTGGCGCCGTTCGGCTCGCTCGCCGCCGCCGCCGCCGCCAGCGAGCTGACCGGGATCGCCCCCCGGCTGGGCAGCGCCGCCGGTGCCGGCGCGGGGCTGCTCGGTCCCGCGATGACCACCTACACCGCGGTTCTGCTGGCCGACACGGCCGTCCCGGCATGGCACGAGGCATACCGCCAGCTGCCGGTGGTGTTCGCGGGCAGCGCCCTGGCCAGTGCCGGCGGGGTGGGATTGTTCGCCGGTGCCGAGGCCGGTCCCGCCCGGCGGATGGCGGTGCTCGGCGCGGCCGTGGAGCTGGGCGCGACCGAGGTGATGGAGCGCTCGATCGGACTGCCCGGCGAGACCTACCGGACCGGCCGGGCGGGCACGCTGCTGCGGGTCGCGCGGGGGCTCGCTGCCGCGGGCGGTCTCGGTGCGCTGCTCGGGCGGCGCAGCCGGGTGGCATCGGCGCTGTCCGGGGTGCTGCTCAACGCGGGCGCTGCCACCACCCGCTTCGGCATCTTCGAGGCCGGGATGCAGTCCGCGCGCGACCCGCGCTACACCGTCGTCCCGCAGCGCCAGCGTCTCGCGCAGGCCGCCGCGGTGCCGTGAAGGGCACCGTCACTGCGTCGGCGGCAGTGACGGTGCCCTTCACGGCTCACCGGCGGGGCAGGCGCATCTCGTAGAGTGCCGTCATGACGGACCCGCGGCGGCAGGTGCCCCGTACCGACGCGGTGCTCGCCGAGGCCCCGATCGCAGCGGCCGCGCTGCGGCTCGGCCGCCCGCTGGTCAAGCAGGCGGTCGCCGCCGCGCAGCAGCGGGTGCGGGACGGGGCGCTGGATCCCGCCGGGATCGTCGACGCGGTGCTGGCGGACCTGCCGATGATCCCGGCGAGCCTGCGGCCGGTGCTCAACGCCACCGGGGTGTTGCTGCACACCAACCTCGGGCGCGCTCCGCTGTCGGCCGCCGCCGTCGATGCGCTGGGATCGGCTGCCGGCACGAGTGATGTCGAGCTGGACCTGGCCACCGGCGCCCGCGGCCGCCGGGGACACGGCGCCCTCGACGCGCTGGCCGCCGCCGTTCCCGCTGCCGGCGCCGTGCACGTGGTGAACAACGGTGCCGCCGCGCTGGTGCTCGCGGCGACCGCGCTCGCCGCAGGCAGGGAGATCGTCATCGCGCGCGGCGAGATGGTGGAGATCGGCGACGGCTTCCGGCTGCCCGACCTGCTGGCCTCCACCGGCGCGCGGCTGCGCGAGGTCGGCACCACCAACCGCGTCACCCGAGACGACTACGCCGCCGCCATCGGGCAGCACACCGGGTTCGTGCTCAAGGTGCATCCGTCGAACTTCGTCGTCACGGGCTTCACGTCGTCGGTGCCGCTCGACGAGCTGCGCGGGATCGACGTCCCGGTGGTGGCCGACATCGGCTCCGGGCTGCTGGCCCCGCACCCCGCACTGCCCGACGAGCCGGACGCGGCGACGTCGCTTCGCCAGGGCGCCGACCTCGTCACCGCGTCTGGGGACAAGCTGCTCGGCGGGCCGCAGGCCGGGCTGCTGCTCGGTGGCACCGACCTCGTCACCGGGCTACGACGTCACCCGCTGGCCCGCGCGCTGCGGGTCGACAAGCTCACGCTGGCCGCGCTGGAGGCGACGCTGCGCGGCCCGGACACCCCGACCGCGCGGGCGCTGACCGCCGACCCCGCGGCGCTGCGGCGCCGGGCCGAGCGGCTCTCGGCGGAGCTGACCGCGCTGGGGGTGCAGGCCGTCCCGTGCTGCTCGGTGGCGACCGTGGGCGGCGGCGGTGCCCCCGGCGTCGAGCTGCCCAGCGCCGCGGTCAGCCTCCCGGAGGGCTACGCCGCCCCGCTGCGAGGCGGGGACCCGCCGGTGCTCGGCAGGGTCGAACGCGGCCGCTGCCTGCTCGACCTGCGGGCGCTGCAGGAGTCGGCCGACGATTCGCTGCGCGCCGCCGTCCTCGCGGTCCGGGACGCCTGATGCACGTGCTCGCCACCGCAGGGCACGTCGATCACGGCAAGTCGACGCTGATCCGGGCGCTGACCGGTATGGAGCCCGATCGCTGGGCCGAGGAGCGGCGGCGCGGCATGACCATCGACCTCGGCTTCGCGTGGACCGAGCTGCCCGGCGGGCAGACGGTGGCGTTCGTCGACGTCCCCGGGCACGAGAAGTTCGTCCCCAACATGCTCGCCGGCATCGGCGCCGTCCCCGCGGCGATGCTGGTGGTCGCAGCCGATGAGGGTTGGATGCCGCAGTCGGGCGAGCACGTCGACGCGCTGCACGCGCTGGGCGTCTCGCGCGGCCTGCTCGTCGTCACCCGCAGCGACCTCATGGATCCCGAACTCGCCCGCGAGGAGGCGCTGGAACACCTCGCGGGCACCAGCCTGGCGGATGTCCCCGCGGTGTGCGTCTCCGGTGCGACCGGCGAGGGCATCGACGAGCTGCGCGCCGCGATCTCCGGACTCGTCGCAGCGTTGCCGCCGCCGGACAGCACTGCCGCCGTCCGGCTGTGGGTCGACCGCGCGTTCACCATCAAGGGCGCCGGCACGGTGGTCACCGGCACGCTGCCCGCGGGGACGCTGCGGGTCGGCGACGAGCTGGAGCTGTCACCGGGTCGCGGGCGGGTGACGGTGCGCGGGCTGCAGTCGCTCGGTGAGCCGGTCGAGACGGCGTCGGCGGTGGCGCGGGTGGCGCTGAACCTGCGCGGCGTGTCGCTCGACGCGGTACACCGCGGGTGCGCGCTGCTGTCGCCCGGGTCGTGGCTGTCCACCCGCACCGTCGACGTCCGGCTGTCCGGGGACCCCGCCGCGGAGCTGCCGCGCCACATCGTCCTGCACGCCGGGTCCGCCGCGGTGCCCGTGCGGGTCCGCCCGCTCGGCGACGACACCGCCCGGCTGGTCCTCGAGCGTGCGCTGCCACTGCGGATCGGTGACCGTGCGCTGCTGCGCGACCCGGGGGCGCACCGCATCCCCGCCGGCGTGACGGTGCTCGACGTCCGGCCCACCGCGCTGGGCCGTCGCGGGGCCGCGGCGGCGCGTGCCACCGAACTGTCCACGATGGACGGGGTGCCCGACGGTGCCGCGGAGCTGCGCCGTCGCGGGCTGCTGCGGCGCAGCGAGCTGGTGGCGATGGGCGCCGACGTGCCGCGCAACGCGCCCGAGGCCGCCGGCTGGCTCGCCGATCCCGACGTGCTCGCCGAGCGGGCGCGGCGGCTGTCGTCCGCCGTCGCCTCGTACGCGACGACCAACCCGCTCGAGCCCGGGATGCCCGCCGAGGCCGCGCGGCAGGTCGCCGGCGTGCCGGATGCCCGGCTGGTCGAGCTGCTGCTCGGGTCGCAGCTGTCGCTGCGCGACGGGCGGGTGCACCACGGCGCGCCGCGGGCCGAGCTGCCGCCGGCCGTCGCGCGCGCGGTGACCACGGTGCGCGAGGAACTGGCGGCGCGCCCTTTCGCCGCACCCGACGCGAACCGGCTGGTCGAGCTGGGGCTCGGGAGCAAGCAGCTCGCGGCGGCCGTCCGGGCAGGCGAGCTGCTCAAGGTGGCCGACGGGGTCTTCCTCGCCCCCGGTGCCGACGACGACGCCGCCGCGCGACTGACCGTGCTCGACTCCCCGTTCACGCTCAGCCAGGCCCGGCAGGCGCTGGACACCACGCGCCGCGTCGCCGTCCCGCTCATGGAGCTGCTCGCCCGCCGGGGCATCACCCGGCGCCACTCCGACGGCACCCACGAGCTGCGCTAGCGGCTTCGAACCCGGACCCCGTTCCGGTGCCGAAACGGGGTCACCGCACCCGGGCAGCGACGGGGATGTCAGCGCGGCTCGACGGTGACGTCGCCCGAGGACGTGGCGGCCTCGACCAGCCGCGCCGAGCCGGGGTCGGCGACAACGTCGACCGTCGAGTCGCCCGACCCGGTCTCGGTCTGCACCCGGTAACCGCCACCGGACCCCGGCAGCCTGATGTCGACGTCACCGCTGCTGGCGACCGCCCGCACCCGCGACGGCGCGGAGTCGAACTCCAGCGTCACGTCACCGGAGGACGCGCGCGCATCCGCGTCACCGTCCAGCCCGTCCGCGCGGATACCGCCGGAGCTCGTCCGCAGCACCACCGAGCCGTCCACATCGGACACGTCGATGTCACCGGAGGTGGCCCGCAGCATCAGCGAGCCGTCCACATCGGACACATCGATGTCGCCGGAGGAGACTTCCACGCGCAGCCCGGTCAGGTCGCTCGCCGCGACCTCGCCCGAGCTCGCCCTCACCTCGACGGCGACACCCTCGGGCACCGCGACCTCGTGGTCGGCCGAACAGTTCATCCAGGACAGCGGGCCGCCGCAGGAGCCGCGCAGCACCAGCAGCCCGTCCGGGCCCCGGCGCTGCTCGATGCGCGGCGCACCCAGCGAGTGGTGCACCGTGGTGCGAACCCGCACCCGCTCACCCTCGGCCTGACGCAGCGTCAGATCGCCGGAGCCCACGTCGACCACCAGCGGCCCCGCCGGCGGCACCAATGACCGCTCCTCGGCACGGCTGCCCCACCCGACCAGGCTGACCAGCTGCAACGCTCCCGCCGCGATGAGGACGGCGGCCAGCGCGCCGCCCACCGCGAGCGCCCGGCGACGCGCCGGCGTCATCGGCAGGGTCGTCGGCGGGGTCATCGCACCGTCTCCAGGTGGTGAAGCACGGCGAGCACCCGCCGGTGGCCGGTCTCGGCTGTCGGCAGGTCGAGCTTGCCGAACACACTGCTGACATGCTTCTCCACCGCCCCGTCGCTGACGACCAGCGCGGCGGCGATGCCCGCATTGCTGCGGCCCTCGGCCATCAGCGCGAGCACCTCGCGCTCCCGCGGGGTCAGCCGCGCCACCGGATCGGCCCGCCGGGAGCGGGCCAGCAACTGCGCGACGACATCGGGGTCGAGCGCGGTGCCGCCGTCCGCGACGCGGCGCAGCGCGTCGAGGAACTCGGCGACGTCGGCGACCCGGTCCTTGAGCAGGTAGCCGACCCCGGCGGTGGCGCCCGACAACAGCTCGGTGGCGTAGTGCTCCTCGACCCACTGCGACAGCACCAGCACCGCGACGCCCGGCCAACGCTGCCGGATCGCCAGCGCGGCCCGCAGCCCCTCGTC
>WHSY01000119.1:0-381 GCA_009379815.1 Pseudonocardiaceae bacterium | reverse complement strand
TGTGGGTGGGCGGCATCCGTACGTCGACCACGATGATGTCGGGCGCCACCTCGGGCACCGCGCGCAGCAGCGCGTCGGCGTCGGCGACGGTGCCGGTCACCTCGATGCCGGCCTCAGCCAGCAGCAGGGCCAGCCCCTCCCGCAGCAGCACCGAATCCTCGGCGATCACGGCGCGCACGGCAGCTCCACGGTCAGCGTGGTCGGCCCGCCTGGCGGGCTGTCGACATCGAGCCTGCCGTCCACCGACGACACCCGGTCGGCCAGGCCCGCCAGACCGCTGCCGCGGGCGGCGTCGGCCCCCCCGGCACCGTCGTCGAGCACGACGATGTAGAGCGAGTCGTCGCGGCGGCTCACCACCACGGACGCGCAGCTCGCCCGGGC
>WHSY01000118.1 GCA_009379815.1 Pseudonocardiaceae bacterium | reverse complement strand
GGCGCGCTCAACGCCGCCGTCGCCGCGGCGTGTGACGAGGTGCTGCTGCTCGTCGCCGGGCTGCCGGTGCGGCTGCGGTGAGCCGGGCGCCGCACGCGAGGATGGGGCCGCACCCACCGACCGAGCACGAGGAGCGCGCGTGGAGTTCCCCCCGATCACCCCGCCCGACCAGCAGGCTCACCGCACCGCCGTCGCCCGGCACGATCAGCTCACCAAGCCGGCCGGGTCCCTGGGCCGGCTCGAGGAGCTCGGCGTGTGGATGGCCGCCTGCCAGGGCGCCTGCCCGCCGCGGCCCTTCGCCCGGGCGCAGGTCGTGGTGTTCGCAGGCGACCACGGCGTCGCCACGCAGGGCGTGTCGGCCTACCCCGCCGAGGTGACCCGCCAGATGGTGGGCACCTTCCTGTCGGGGGGCGCCGCCGTCAACGTGCTGGCCGCGTCAGCCGGGGCGGCGGTACGCGTGGTCGACATGGCCGTCGACGCCGACACCGACGACACGCCGCCGGCGGTCACCCGGCACAAGGTGCGCCGGTCCAGCGGGCGCATCGACGTCGAGGACGCACTGTCGCAGGCCGAGGTCGACGCCGCGCTCGCCGCCGGGATCGCGACCGCCGACGAGGAGGTCGACCGAGGGTCGGACCTGCTCATCGCCGGGGACATGGGCATCGGCAACACCACACCGTCGGCGGTGCTCATCGCCGCACTCACCGGCACCGAGCCGGTCGCGGTCGCCGGTAGGGGCACCGGGATCGACGATGCGGGCTGGATGCGCAAGACCGCCGCGATCCGGGACGCGCTGCGCCGGGCACGCCCGGTGGTCGCGGATCCGGTGGAGCTGCTGCGCGTGGCCGGTGGCGCGGACCTCGCCGCCATGACGGGTTTCCTGGCGCAGGCCGCGGTGCGGCGCACCCCGGCCGTCCTCGACGGCGTGGCCTCCGGTGCCGCCGCGATGGTGGCCGAGAGGCTCGCTCCCGGTGCGCGGCTTTGGTGGCTGGCCGGTCACCGGTCGATGGAGCCGGCCCACGACGTCGTGCTCGAGAACCTGGAGCTGGCCCCGGTGCTGGACCTGCAGCTGCGCCTCGGCGAGGGTTCCGGCGCGGTGGCCGCGCTGCCGCTGCTGCAGATGGCCGCGCGGGTGCTCGCCGAGATGGCCACGTTCGGCGACGCCGGGGTGTCCGGGCCTGCCGGTGACGTCGTGCCCGCGGAGTGAGCCGCGCCGGGGGGCTGCGGCTGGCGCTGACCTGGCTGACCGTCGCCCCGGTGCCGATGCGCGGCACCGTCGACCGTCGTGCCGCGCGGCGAGCCCTGGCCTGGGCACCGCTGGTGGGGCTGGTGCTGGGGTCGCTCGCGGTCGGTGTGCTGGGCGGGCTGCGGCTGCTCGGCGCCGCCCCACTACTGGCCGGGCTGCTGGCGGTGGCAGCGCTCGCCGGCGCCACGCGTGGGATGCACCTCGACGGCCTGGCCGACACCGCCGACGGGCTCGGGAGTTACGACCGCGGCCGCGCGCTCGAGGTGATGCGCGACGGGTCGGCCGGGCCGTTCGCCGTGGTGGTGCTGGTGCTGGTGCTCGGGGTGCAGTCGAGCGCGCTGGCCGTGCTGACGTCGACGGACCGGCTCGGCGCCGTGGTGCTCGCGGTGACCACGGGCCGGGTCGCCTTCGCGTGGTGCTGCCGTCGAGGCGTTCCCGCGGCCCGGCCCGAGGGCATGGGTGCGCTGGTCGCCGGCACGCAACCGCGGGCGGTGACCGCCGCGTGGGGGGTAGCACTGCTCGTCGCCGGGCTGGCGGTGGTGCCGGGCCGGCCCTGGCAGGGCGTGGTGGCGGTGGCGCTCGCCGCAGCCGCCGTGGCGGCGCTGTCGCGGCACGCCACCCGCCGCTTCGGTGGAGTCACCGGCGACGTGCTCGGCGCCGCGAGCGAGCTCGCCACAACGGTCGTGGTCGCCACCTGCGCTCTCGGTTAGCGCGGCCGACGCCGCTCGTGAGTGGCGGGCGATGCGAGTCCTGGCACTGCTACGCACTCACGGGCGCAAGCCGCGTCATCCAGCCGTATGGGTCGGGGGCGGCACCGCGCTGGATCGCGGTCAACGCTTCCCGCAACCGGGTGGTGATCGGCCCGGGCTCGCCGGAGCCGATGGCGTAGTCCCCACCGGTGTCGGCGACCCGCCCGACCGGAGTGATGACCGCAGCCGTACCGCAGGCGAACACCTCCGAGATCTCGCCGGTCTGCGCCTTCTTCTCCCACTCCTCGGTCGAGATCCGCCGCTGTTCGACCCCGTAGCCCAGCTCGGCGGCCAGCGTCAGCAGCGAGTCGCGGGTGATGCCGGGCAACAGACTGCCGGTCAGTTCGGGGGTGACGAGGTGCGCGTCCCGGCCCTGGCCGAGGACGAAGAACAGATTCATGCCGCCCATCTCCTCGACCCAGCGGCGCTCGACGGCGTCGAGCCAGACCACCTGGTCGCAGCCCTGCTCGGCCGCCTGCGCCTGTGCGAGCAGCGAGGCTGCGTAGTTGCCCGCGAACTTCGCCTCGCCGGTGCCGCCCGCCGCGGCGCGGACGTACTCGGTGGACAACCACACGCTCACCGGCTTGAGCCCGCTCGGGAAGTAGGAACCCGCCGGCGATGCGATCAGCAGGTACCGGTACTCCGCCGCGGGTCGCACCCCCAGCCCCACCTCGGTGGCGACCATGAAGGGCCGCAGGTACAGCGAGGCCTCGCCGCCCGCTGCGGGGACCCACTCGTGATCGGCCGCGACCAGCTCGCGCAGCGAGCCGAGGAACAGCTCGTCGGGCAGCTCGGGCATCGCCAGCCGCCGCGCCGACGAGCGGAAGCGCGCCGCGTTGGCCAGCGGTCGGAACGAGGCGATCGAGCCGTCCGGCTGGCGGTAGGCCTTGAGGCCCTCGAAGACCGACTGCCCGTAGTGCAGCACCATCGCGGCCGGATCGAAGGTGAGCTGGCGGTACGGACCGATCTCGGCGTCGTGCCATCCGCGCCCGTCGGTCCAGCGGATCTCGACCATGTGGTCGGTGAAGTACCTGCCGAACCCCGGTTCAGCGAGGATCTCCGCCCTCCGTCGCGACGTCTCCGGGCTCGGATGGGCGAGGCGGGTGAACGGTGGCGCGGCACTCATGGCAGCGACGGTATCCCGTCCGGCGACGGGATACTAGGACGTCCCACTACCTGAGCCCTGAGCCCGCACCGCGGATCGCTGTCCTATGGGCGCGCCTCCAGCACCAGGTTGAACGGGGTCTCCGCGGCGCGGCGAACAGGTTGTTGGCCAGGTTCGCGGCCAGGTCGTCGAACGCGAGCGGCTCGACGAGCATCAGCGTGCCGCCCGAGGCCAGGGCGTGCCGGGCGTGTGCGGCGGCGCTGACCGGGTCGCCCAGGTCGTGCAGAGCGTCGAAGTAGCAGATCAGGTCGTAGCCGTCGGCCGGGTAGCCGGTTGCGTCGGCGACCTCGAACCGCATCCGGTCGGCCAGGCCCGCCTCGGCGGCCCGCTTCCGGGCGGTCTCGACCGAGGGCGGGTGGGTGTCGTAGCCGACGAACCGCGACGCCGGGTAGGCCTGGGCCAGCAGGAGCAGCGCCGCGCCGTGGCCGGTCCCGACGTTGGCGACCCGGGCTCCCGCGGTCAGCTTCGCCGCCATCCCGTCCAGAACCGGGATCCACTCGGTGACCAGGCTGTTGCGGTAGCTGACCCGGAAAGAAGCGCTCGGTGGACTCGAAGACGACCGCGTCCTGGCTCGCCCCAGGCCACGCCCTCGCCGGTGCGGAAGGCCTGCGCGATCTCGTCGGTGCGCCGGAACATCCCGGCGGGCATCAACGCAACGCCGGCTGCCATCGCGGCCGGGGAGTCGTCGCTGGCCAGCACCGCAGCGTGCTCCGGCGGCAGGGTAGCGAGGTGGAAGGTCAGAACATCGGGCTGACCTGGTCGGTGATGCCCAGCAGCGCGCGGCCGTAGATCTCGCGCCCGAGGTCGACATTCACCAGCCCGTGGCGGGCGGCGATCTCCAGATCCCGCCAGATCCGCTGCAGCGGGTTCGCCTGCGCGAAGCTGCTCGCGCCGCCCACGTTGAGCAGCAGGCTCACGGCCTCGCGACACCGCGTCGCCGCGGTCGCGACGTCGCTGCGGACGCGCGCGCGGGTCAGCTCGTCGAGCGCGACGCCGTCGTGCGCGGCCGTGTCGATGGCGTCGGCGGACCGGTGGGCGTGCAGCGTCGCGGTGTCGATGAGCGCCGCCGCGTCGGCGATGTTGAGCTGGTAGCTCGGCGAGTCGATCGAGCGTTCGTAGGTCGAGTACGCGATCGGCTTGCCCCGGTGCACGATCTCCAGCACCCGCTCGAACGCGGCCTGGGCCAGGCCGAGCAACGGACCGACGTTGGCGAGGGTGAGGGCGGTGTGAC
Source organism: Pseudonocardiaceae bacterium (assembly GCA_009379815.1). Taxonomy (GTDB): domain Bacteria; phylum Actinomycetota; class Actinomycetes; order Mycobacteriales; family Pseudonocardiaceae; genus WHSY01. Next base: position 8,530 of record WHSY01000118.1, on the reverse strand, counting down.
TCGCCGATCGGTACAGCGGCTCGTCGGTGTGCTCGGACCGGGTCACCCCGGCACTCATCCCGAAGATGGACAGCGTCCGGTGCTCGGGGACGAACACCTCGTGCGCGACGAAGGTGTTGCTGGCGGTGGCGGCCATCCCGGCGGCGAACCAGGTGTCCTCGATCGCGAGCTCCGTGGTGGGGATGAGGGCGGCGCGGATGTCGGTCAGCTCGCCCTGCTCGTCCAGCAGCGGGATCGACGGCAGCGACCACTGCGCCCAGTAGCTCCCCGAGGCCCACGCCCAGCGACCGGTGACGACGAACCCGCCGTCGACCGGGCGGGCGGTCGCGCTCGGGGTGAGCTGCCCGCACACGGCGGCGTCCGGGTCAGCGCCGTACACGTCGTCGCGCGCCCGGTCCGAGAGCTGGCCCATGAGGTAGGCGCCGGTGTTCATCAGCATCGTGACCCAGCCGGCCGAGCCGTCGCCGCGGGCGAGCTCGGCGCAGACCTCGAGGTAGGTGCGGATGTTCACCTCGTGGCCGCCGACACGACGGGGGGCGGTGAGCTTGAACATCCCGGCCGCTCGCAGCGCGTCGGCGACCTCCCCGGTCAACCTGCGGTCGCGCGCGGCGGCCTCGGCGTGCTCCCGGAGCAGCGGCACGAGCTCCTGCGCCCGGGCCAGCAGTGCCTCCCGGACGTGCTTCGGGTCACCGGGGATCTCGGAATGCGGGCGGTCCTGCACGGTGGTCATGGCTTCCTCCGGCACATCGATGGTGCAGGCCAGCGTCGCGAGGTGCTGTTTCACGGGACTGCCGCCGTGCTTTCACGGCCGCTACGGTGGACCGATGGGGTCGGGTGATCTCGGGTTCGGGGTGCTCGGTGCCCTGGAGGTGCGCCGAAACGGCGCTTCGGTACCGCTGCCGAGCGCGCGCCAGCGGGCCGTGCTGGCCGCGCTGCTGGTGCGCGCCGGGAAGCCGGTCCACGGCGATGCCCTGATCGCCGCCGCCTGGGGTGACGACCTGCCCGCCGCGCCACGGGCCGCGCTGCACACGCTGCTGTCGCGACTGCGCGTCGTCGTCGGCGCCGACGCCGTCCGGAGCGAACCGGCCGGCTACCGGCTGGCCGTCGAGCGAGATCAGCTCGACGCCGCGCGGTTCGAGGAGTGCTGCTCCCGCGCCGCGGGCGTCCCCGCGCCCGAGGCGCTGGGACTGCTGGACACGGCGCAGGCGCTGTGCCGCGGGCCGGCCTACGCGGAGTTCGCCGATCGCGACTTCGCCAGGGTGGAGGCGGTACGCGTCGACGAGCTGCGGCTGGCCGCGGTCGAGGACCGGGCAGGCCTGCTGCTCGAGCTCGGTGACGCGGACGCGGCCGTGGCCGGCCTGGAACCGTTCGTCGGGGAGCACCCGCTGCGCGAGCGGGCCCGTGGCCTGCTGATGACCGCGCTGTACCGCGCCGGCCGAGTCGGCGATGCACTCGACCGCTACCAGGACTACCGGCGCCACCTGGCCGACGATCTCGGCCTGGACCCGTCACCGGCGCTGCGCGACCTCCAGGGGCGCATCCTCAACCACGATCTGCCCGGCGACACCCGCCGGCAACCGAGGGTGGCCACCCCGCCGCCGCCGTGGCTCGTGGCCGACGCGGTCTTCCTCGGTCGCGACGACGACGCGGCCGGCCTCGTCGAGGCCGTCGGACGTCACCGCCTCGTGACGGTCACCGGGGTCGGTGGGGTGGGCAAGACCCGGCTGGTCGCCGAAGCGCTGCCCGCCCTGATCGAGCGGCTGGGACTGCCCGCGACCGTGGTGGAGCTCGGCGGTGTCGACGTCGAACACGTCGAGCTGGCGATCGCCTCCGCGCTGGCGATCGGCCCCGTCCGGGGTGACGTCGGCGAGGCCGCACAGGAGTACCTGAGCATCACGCCCGCGCTGCTGGTGCTGGACAACTGTGAGCACGTGCTGACCGGCGTGCGCGCGTTCGTCGGCGCCGTGCTGCGGCGCTGCCCGGGCGTCCGGATCGTGGCGACCAGCCGCCGGCGGATCGGGCTCGCAGCCGAGCAGGTCCTTCCCGTCGAGCCGCTGCCGACTCCCACACCGGATGCCGCACCAGCAGCGGCCGAGCTGACCGCCGCGATGCGGCTGTTCGCCGACCGGGCGCGGCGGGTGCGGCCGGCATTCGCGCTGACGGCCGTCGGGGTGCCCGCGGTGGCCGAGATCTGCCGTCGCCTGGACGGGGTGCCGCTGGCGATCGAGCTGGCGGCCACCCGCGCCGCGACGCTGGGCGTCGAGCCCCTGCGCGCGCGGCTCGATCAGAGCCTCGACCTGCTCGGCGACAACGGCGATCCGGGTGGGCGCTCGCTGCGTGCGGCGCTCGACTGGTCCTACGGGCTGCTCGGTGACTCCGAGCAGGTGTTGCTCGCGGCGGTCGGGGTGTTCGAGGGCGACTTCGACCTCGACGGTGCCGAACGGGTGGCTGTGGGGCTCGGCAGCCGCTCGGTGGCCGCGGGCCTGGCCGAGTTGGTGGACGCGTCCCTGGTCGCCACTCGCAGCGCCGCAGCCGGCATCCGCTACCGGCTGCTGGAGATCGTGCGGACCTTCGCCCGGGAACGCCTGACCGAGACCGGCGCCGAGCGCGACGTCCGGCTGGCGCACGCGCAGTGGGCGCGGTCGATGGCGGAGTCGGTGTCCACGGCGACGACGGGTCCTGGCGACAGCACGGCGGCGGCGCGGCTGGACGCCGAGGCCGCAAGCGTCCGGGCTGCCGTCTCCTGGGCGCTGCGCACCGGCGAGGGGCTGCTGGCCGGGCAGATCACCGGCGCGCTGGGTCTCGGATCGGTGCATCGGGGGATGCGCTTGGAACTGGTCGACGTCGTGCGCCGGGCGGCCGAGGACCCCGCCGTCGACGCAACGGCGGTCGCCCCGCTGGCCCGGGCCGCCGGCGCGCTCGCCGCCGTGTGGCAGGGCGACCTGGAGTTCGCGCAGCGGGCTGGCCAGGCTGCGCTCCCGGCGGCCCGCAACGCCGACGACCGGTTCCTGGCACTGTGCGCGCTCGCGGTCGCCACGCTCTACCGAGGTGAGCACGACAGTTCGCGGCGCTACTGGCGCGAGCTGCTCGCCGTTGGCGGGCCGACCGCCCGCCAGGTCACCGGCCACACCGGACTGGCGCTGGTCGCCTGCTACGGCGGCGACGTCCCCGGGGCCCGACGGCACGCCGCACTGGCGACGGCGGCGGCCGAGGCCGCCGGATCGGACGCCTACCGGTCCTTCGCCTGCTACGTCGACGCCGAGGTGGCCGCCGCAGACGACCCCTCGACGGCGGTTCCGCTGTTGCGCGAGGCCGCCCGCGATGCCGACCGGGCCGGCGCGAGTTTCGCGGGCGGGCTGGCCACCACCGCGCTGGTGGCGGCGCTGACCCGGCTGGGTCGCGGCGCGGAGGCCCTCGACGTCGTCGGCCCGCTGCTGGAGCGTTGGCTGCGGCTGGCCGTGTGGCCGCAGCTGTGGACCACGCTGCGCATCCTCGCCGAGCTGCTCGCCGACAACGACCTGCCCGAGACCGCGGCGCTGCTGCTCGCGGCGGCCGACCATGCGCCGTCGGCTCCCGCCGTCACCGGCGACGACGCCGAGCGCTACCGGCGGCTCACCCGGACACTGCCAGACCGGGTCGGAGCCCGGAGTCACGAACAGATTGCGGCACTGGCCGTGATGCTGCCGCGGGCCCAGGTCGTCGATCGGGCCCAGGCCGTCGTCAGCGAACTGCGCGCCCCATCGCCGCAACCAGCAGGACCTCTTGCATTCTAGGCTGGTGGGTTCATGTAGTGAGCACTCGCGAACGGGCGGCCTCGATCAACGTGATGGCCGGGCGGACGCAGGCCGCCGCGTCCTTCGTGGCAATATCGCGGGACTCGTAGGCGGCTTGCGGCTTGCGGCTTGCGGTTGAGGCTACGGTTGAGAGTGCTCGCCAACTCCCCGTCGACCCTGGAGAGCAGCGCAACCGCTGCCGGGTGGCTGCCGTCGGCGGATCGTTCCCTCAACGCGATGCAGCAGACGGCATCGGCGGAGGCGACTGCCGCGTGAATCGCGTTCGTCGCGATCACGTCGGGTTTATAGCGAACTCCGCCGCCTCAAGAAATGCCTCTGCATCGTGTAGACCCGCCTTGACATCGCTGACCGTGCAGGGTGTGTGACGTCCGGCCGGCCTGGGATTCACGTCGCCCCCCGAAGAACCGTCCGGCTGCCCGGTGTGAGGGTGACCCCGTCGGCACGAACCGCGGTGATGAGCGGATTGTGATCCTTGACCAGGCTCGCAAACGAGGCTTGCGTCAGCTCGACGAGTTGGGCCTCGTTGCCGGTCCAGGCGTGGACATGCTCTCGGAGCCGGGCAGTGGCTGCCACCCAGTCGGCACCCTCCATCGTAGACGTGGCAACGAGCAACAAGTCCACATCGGAGTATCGTCCACCCTCGGCCCGGGCTACCGAGCCAAACAGCCACGCCCCTGCGAGCCCACGCCGCCGCCCTCGAGGGCCGGGGACCACATCTTCAAAGGGGTGAGCCACGTCCACACTGTCCATTCTAACTGACAAGTGTCCGACAACGTAGACAACGATACCCTTGATGACACTGCCGTGAGCGGACCTCGTCAACCCCCACGATGCGCGAGGACATCCAGCCGGACGAACGTGACGTCGTAGCTGCCGTCGTCGCGCCGCAGCTCGTCGACCCGGTCGAGCGCCTCGGCGGTGAACCCCGCGACGGCCGGCTGGGGCATCCGCGCGGTGTAGGCGTGCAGCACCTGGGAGGTCAGCCAGCCGATCACTCCGGCACGGTCGAACGGTCGCCGCTGGGCGACCAGACGGACCCAGCCCTGCGCCGCCGAGAACCCGGCCTGCTCCAGCCGTTCCAGGTACTCGCCCGGTTGGAAGAATGTCCATGGGCTCGCCGGGCCGCCGACCCGTGTCGAGATCGGATCGAGCAGTGCGCGCCACGCGGCCACGTTGTCGCCCCCGCCCGCATCGAGCCGCAACACGCCGCCGGTGCGTAGCACCGAGGCCGCTGCGCCGAGCACGCCGGGATGGTCAGCGGCCGGTACCCAGTGCAGCATCGCGCGGCTGGTCACCGCGTCGAACGGACCGGACGGCCCGCACAGCTGCGCCAGCCGCTGCGCGGGCCCGAGCACGAAGGACTGGTTCGGGCCCGCGATACGCCGTGCCTGCTCGAGCATCGACGGCTCGGCGTCGAGGCCGACCACCTGGCCGTCGGGAACTCGTTGCGCCAACTGCGACGTGAAGTCGCCCGACCCGCAGCCCAGGTCCAGCAGCCTGTCGCCGGGTCGCAGTGGCAGCGTGTCCAGGAATCCGGTGTCATGGCGCCGGTGGTGGCCGGTATTGGCGGCGTAGGACGCACCATCCCACGCGGGTATCACATTCTGAGATGACGCTCCTGCCATCTGGGAATACTACCGGGCCCGTACACCGGGCGCACGCTGCCTCCCGCATGCTGGGCGGGTGATCCGTCACCTGTTGTGCCGCACGTCGACCACGTTGTCCGACGGCCGGGAGCTGATCTACTTCGACGACACCGAGCCCTACAGTTCGGGCGGCGTGACGCGGGAGTGCCACGACGCCCGTGACCTGGCGACGGTGCGGCCGGGCGGTGTCCGGCGGCTCGACCCGCTGACCGGCGAGTGGGTCACGATCGCGGCGCACCGGATGGATCGCACCCACCTGCCCGCGGCCGAGTCGTGCCCGCTGTGCCCGACACGCCCGGGGCGGCGAACCGAGATTCCGGCCGATGACTACGACGTGGTCGCCTTCGAGAACCGGTTCCCCTCGTTCACCGGGGACACCGGGGACACCGAGCCGGTGCCGACGACCGTCGACGGCACCGACCTGTGGCCGCAGGCGCCGGCAACCGGGCGCTGCGAGGTGGTGTGCTTCACCAGCGACCACGACGCCTCGTTCACCGCGCTCGGCCCGGCACGCGTGCGCACCGTCATCGAGGCCTGGGCCGACCGCACCGCCGCCCTGTCACAGCTCGACGGGGTGGCCCAGGTGTTCTGCTTCGAGAACCGGGGCGAGGAGATCGGGGTGACGCTGCACCACCCGCACGGCCAGATCTACGGCTATCCGTTCGTCACCCCACGCACCGCGCAGCTGCTGCGCCGCGCAGCGGCGCATCACGGCGACCTGCTCGGTGACGTACTCGCCGCCGAGCGCCGTGCCGCGTCCAGGTTGGTGGTCGACGGTGAGCACTGGACCGCGTTCGTGCCCGCAGCGGCGCGCTGGCCGGTGGAGGTGCACCTGGTGCCACACCGGCCGGTACCCGATCTCGCCGCGCTGCACGATGCCGAGCGCGACGAGCTGGCCGTGCGTTACCCCGACCTGCTACGCCGGGTCGAGATCTTCTTCGCCGAAGCCGGTGACACCCGTCCGGTGCCCTACATCGCAGCGTGGCAGCAGGCGCCGGTGGGTACCGGACGGGAGCTGACGCGGCTGTACTTGCAGCTGTTCTCGGTGCGCCGGGCACCCGGCACGCTGAAGTACCTCGCGGGGTCGGAGTCGGCTGCCGGGGCGTGGATCAACGACGCGGTGCCCGAACAGATCGCGCAGCGGTTGCGGGACGCGGCGACATGAGCTTCCGTGCGGCGTTCGGCCGCGAACCCGACGGCTGGTGGGCCGCACCGGGGCGGGTCAACCTCATCGGTGAGCACGTCGACTACGCCGCCGGGCTGTGCCTGCCGCTGGCCCTGCCGCAGCGCACCGTCGTCGCCGCGGCTCGGCGCGACGACGGCCGGGTCCGGCTGCGGTCGGCGACCGAGCCCTCCGGGTGGGAGGGCCCGCTCGATGCGATCGGCCCCGGCACGCCCGCGGGCTGGGCGGGCTACGCCGCCGGGGTGCTCTGGGCGCTGCGCGGTGCCGGGTACCCGGTACCCGGAATCGACCTGCTGGTAGGCGACACCGTGCCGCCCGGTGCGGGGCTGTCCTCTTCTGCGGCACTGGAGTGCGCGGTGGCAGTCGCCGTCGACGATCTCGCCGGCCTCGGTCTCGCGGGCTCGGATGCGGGGCGGACCGAGCTGGCCGGGGCGTGCCGGCGAGCCGAGAACGAGGTGGTGGGCGCGCCGACCGGTGGAATGGACCAGGCGGCGGCGCTGCGCTGCACGGCGCGCCACGCACTGCTGCTCGACTGTCGCGACGGGTCCGCGAAGCAGGTCCCGCTCGACCTCGCAGCCGAGGGGCTGACGCTGCTGGTGATCGACACCCGGGTGCGGCACAATCTGGTCGACGGGCAGTACGGGCAGCGCCGAGACGCCGTCGAGCAGGCGGCCGCCGCGCTCGGCGTCGCAACGCTGCGCGACGCCGCGCCGGCCGATGTCGCGCAGCTGCGCGACCCGGTGCTGCGGCGTCGCGCACACCACGTCGTCACCGAGATCTCCCGGGTGGGCGAGGCGGTGACACTGCTGCACCGGCGGCAGGTACGGCGGATCGGACCGCTGCTCGATGCCTCGCACGCGTCGCTGCGTGACGACTACGAGGTCTCCTGCCCCGAGCTGGACAGCGCCGTCACGGCGTCGCGGCACGCCGGGGCGCTCGGTGCCCGCATGACCGGTGGCGGCTTCGGCGGCTCGGCGATCGCTGTGGTGGAGGCCGATGCCGCAGCGCGGATCGCCGCTGCCGTCCGGGTCGCGGCCGCCCGCGCCGGGCACCCCGAGCCGGCGTTGCTGCACGTCGTCCCCTCCCCCGGCGCCGCCCGGCTGCAGTGAGTGCCACTGTGCTTCCGCCGCCTGCCCCGGCCGGTCGCAGCCAAGGGCACCTTCGCGGCGACTGACGGTGGCCCAGACGCAGTCAAGGTGCCCTTCGCGGCGACTGACCCGGCGCGCTGAGTGGGTCAGCGCACGTGGGACTCGACGAACGGCGGCTTGACGACCTCGCAGGGCAACCCCCGCCCCCGCACGTCGATCTCGACGGTGTCACCGGGCGACGCCACGGGATCGAGCAGCGACAGCGCGATCCCGGTGCGCAGTGTCGGGGAGAACGTGCCGGAGGTGGTCTCGCCGAGCACCGCCCCGTCCCGTCCGCGCACCGTCATGTGCGGCCTCGGGACCCCCCGCCCAGTGGCCCGCAGCCCCCGCATCCGGCGCACCGGACCCTGCTCACGCTCGGCGAGCAGCGCCTCGCGCCCCCAGAACGCGGGCTTGCGCCAGCCCACCGCGAAGGACGCACCCGCCTGCAGCGGAGTGATCTCGGCCGAGAGGTCCTGGCCGTACAGCGGGAGGCCGGCCTCGGTGCGCAGCGTGTCCCGCGCCCCGAGCCCGCAGGCGAGACCGCCGAGCGGCGCGGCGGCGTCGAGCAGCGCCTGCCACAACCCGGGTGCCGCGTCCCAGGTCGGCAGCAGCTCGTAACCGCGCTCCCCGGTGTAGCCGGTGCGGCATACCCGCACCGGCGCGCCCTGGTACGACGCATCGGCGAACGCCATGTAGTCCATGTCCGTGGGCAGCCGCAGCGCGACGGCCGGCGCGGTAGGGATTGCCCGGTGAGTTGGAGCATCGACGACATCCCTG
>WHSY01000117.1 GCA_009379815.1 Pseudonocardiaceae bacterium | reverse complement strand
CCAAGGCAGTGGTCGAGCTGCTCAGCGCGTACCGCGAGGGGTGGGGCATCGAGTTCACGGCCCTCGCCACAACGACCGTCTACGGCCCTCGCCAGCGGCCGGACGGTGGAGTCGTGGCCGCGCTGCTGGCCGCCGCCGTGATCGCGTGGCGGGTGCATCGCCGCACCACACGCGGGCAGACAGAAGACGACTACTGCCCACCCGAGCGGCCGGCCCCCCGAACCGATGCCGACGCCCGACAGTTCCGCACCGGCGACCACGAGAAGCAGTGACGTTGTCCCCCGGACCATCAGAACCCACCGCGACCGGATCCTCGCCGCCATCGACCTCGGCCTGTCCAACGGCAAACTCGAAGGCCTCGACTCCAAGATCCGACTCATCAACCACCGCGGGTACGGCCACCACACCGCCGCAGCCCTCATCGGAATGATCTACCTCTGCTGCGGCGGCATCACCATCGAACTACCCACACAAACCCAAGGAGAACCGCATTTCGTCATGCCGAGTCGCGTAGCTCGTGTTCGACCGTGGGCGCCTGGGGAATCCCAGACGCACACCGGCACCGAAGTGCGTGTGGCCGGCTACGGTCCGCAGGCAGCCAACATCGTCGGGCTCACCGACCAGACCGACCTGTTCGCGACCATGAGCCGGGCACTCGGCCTCGAATAACAACACCACCGAGTTCGGCTCATCGGTTCGACACACAGCAAGCCCCAGCGCCCACGAACCAGGTGCTGGGGCTTGCTGTTGCCATCCTGGCTGTATCCGCGCATGCGGTAGTCGTTCACATGGCGAACCCTCGTCGAACATCCGGCGCGAAGTCTGGCCGAGCAGCAGGGCCTTGACCAGTGGAGTCTCACATACCCCGTACGAATTGATTCTCAGTGAGCGGCGGCTATCCGGACGCCATTTGTGTCACTGCCCGCCGCAGCGCTCGTCCTCACGGAGACGGCGACCAAGACGTACGTCGTTCATGTGGTACCAGGACCGCGGGCCTGGGAATTGCGTGATCCTCCACAGCAAGCCGGCTTGTGATCGTCACGGGCAGGCGGCCGTCCGGAACGGGTACCGCTCGATGCGATCGGCTGGCACCGGTTCGGTGTGGAGGACGCGGTTCTGCGTCCACGAGACGTATCCATACCAGCCGTGCTCTCGGCTGAAGAGCCACTTCAGCAGCTCGCCTGCGACGAGACCGTCGGGCAGGTGGATGTAGACGGCGCGGTGACTCGGGTCCTGCATGTCCTGGTAGGACGTCGGTGCGGGCCACGGTCGGGCGGTTCCTCCGCGAGATACATCCATCATTCGAACATACGTTCGAGTCAATTTTCGGTCAAGCGCGGCTCGGTACCTGCTCGGGTGGCTTGCGGAGGTGCCACACAGGGCGTCCGCAGGGGCGGGCACGCGAGCAGTGACCGGTCAGGCGATCCACACGAGGTTGAAGATCCGGACGGTCTCGGTGGCGTCGTCGACGTAGAACGAGATCAGCCCGTTGCCGTGCTCGCCGAAGTGGGCTTCCCGGAACTTTGGCTCACCAGCCGGCGGCTGGACTGGCCAAGCATCCCACGGTTCCTCGACGAGACGCAGAAGCCGCTCCATGAGCGCGCGGTACGCTGCGGCGTCCTGCTGCAAGTCGTAGAACTGGTTGAGCGCTCGACCGGTGAGGGTCGGCCGGTAGCTCACCGCGGGTCGGTCCAGCCCGGCAGCGGTGTCAGGTCGCCGGGCTGAGCGTCGCATGCCTCACGTAGCGACTCCTCGAAGCCGGGCGTGCTGTAGGCAACGGCGCGTAGCCGCCAGAGATGCAGTAGCTCACGGAGCGCGGCCCACTGCTGCACCTCATGCGCCGCGTCGAGCGCGGCGGAGTATTCCTCGTAGAACTGCGGGTGCCAGGCTTCCGGCAGGACTCGCAGGATCTCCGCAGGGTCCTCGGGGTCAGGGCTGCCGTGGGCGGGCTGGGCGCTCATGGCCTCATGGTACGAGTGCCCAGTGTCACTCATCGACCCCGGCGCGCCTGCTACGCCGCACGTCGGTGGGGGAGCGATAGCGTCGGACTCGTGGGGCAAGCAACGGATGAGCGAACTGGGGATGCGTTGATCTCACCTCTCACTGCGGAATCGGGTGCCCGTGCGCTCAGCGAGGCGTGCCGGGGCGTTGGTCTGGACTCAACTGGTGCGGAGCTGATCCGGATCGGCTCGAACGCCGTGTATCGACTTCAAGGGCGAGTGATCGTTCGCATCGCAACATCGACGGCAGCGGCCGAGAACGCTCGGAAGCAGGTCGCTGTCGCGAACTGGCTGGCTGAGCACGAGTATCCGGCAGTGCGGGCGTTGCCGGTTGACCAGCCCGTTGAGGTCGACGGACGTGTCGCGACCTTCTGGGAGTCGGTCTCGGAACGTACGTTGTTCGCATCGATCGGTCAGGTTGCGGATCTCATCCGACGCTTGCACGAGCTTCCGCCACCGACGACACTCGCCCTTCCACCGACGCGACCGTTCGAGCATGCCTGGGACCGCCTCGGTCAGGTTGTCGGTTTGCCTGAGTCGGATGTCGAGTTCATGACGGAGCGACTTCGGAAGCTGTCGAACCAGTACGGATCGCTCGAGTTTGCATTGCCGCCTGGGCCGATCCACGGCGATGCGAACGTCGGCAACGTGATCATGGATCGCGACGGTCGGCCGGTGCTCAGCGATCTGGACGGTTTCGCGACGGGACCTCGTGAATGGGATCTCGTGCAGACGGCGCTGTTCTTCGAACGGTTCGGCTGGCACACCGAGGAGGAGTATCGGACGTTCGTCGAGGTCTACGGCTTCGACTTGCTTGAGTGGCCCGGGTACGCAGTACTTGCTGACGCCCGTGAAGTCATGATGACGCTGTGGCTCGCAAGTACCGGCAACGGCGGTGAGCGCGCGGTTGGCGAATCGCGGAAGCGCATTGACGCCATGAGAACAGGTGTGAGCCGTCGAGATTGGGCACCGTTCTAGCGATTGTCCGGTATCCAAAGTCTCATCGAGCGTGCCCGTTCGGCGAAGTCGCGAACGATAGGTGTATTGCCGAGCCTCGAAAGACGTTGACGGAACTCGTCCACATAGGTGACGCATCGCGCAGACTCGAGTTGTTCGCCCAAGCGAAGTGCGCGAAGAGCAACCTCGCATGCTTGTTCGACGTCCCCATGATCCAGGTGAGCGTCGGCAAGAACCATGCTGACGAAGAAGTCGCTACGTGGTGACTCGCCGCTGAGTCGGACAGACTGTGTGGCATAGGTCGTCGCATCCACGGGACGACCGAGGTCCCGGTTGCAGTGGCCGAGCTCCGCTGCCAGCTCAGCTTCGTCGAAGTACTGAAACCACTCTGGATCACGGCCCGGATCACGTCGCTCGTACTCACGGACTGCCGCCGATATTGCACGGTCGCAGGCCGCGGCGTCACCGGTACGGGCGAGGGCGCGTGCCTCCATCACGTGGAAGTGTGCTGCAAGGGAGTTCGATCCAAGAGTCCTCGTGCCGGTTGACGCTGCGCGAGCGAGGTTGGCGGCCTCTCGATACCTCCCAAGAAAGGTTGCCTGGTGGCTCATAGCGTCGAGAATGCTCGCAGCGACAAGTTTGTCGCCCGATGCGTCAGCCAGACCAAGAGCCTGAATGAAGTATCGCTGAGCGAGGCTGTGTGCACCGGCGTCGTAGGACATCCAAGCGCACAGGAGTGTGGCCTGAGCCGCTGCACGGAAGAGTTCGCGGCCCGTTTGCTCGGTGAAGGTTCCGTGCAGCAGCGCACCGAGTTCTGTGCTCAGGTATTCAACAAGTGACGAACGTCCGTGGCCGCCTCCGAACTGACCGTCGAGGTAGTCGAACATCTCGGTTGTGGTTTGCAGGCGGGCGATATCGCTCGTGCCAACCTGGCGATTGCTCGACGCTTCGTAGGTGCGTGTGCCGCGATTGTCAACAAGCCATGAGAGCGCAGCTTCATGCCAAGCGCCCGAATCCACGGATACGACCAGCAGCTCGGGGGCCTGGTGAAGGTCTGCGCGCCACAGCTGCTTGAGGGCTTCTACGTTGGTTTGGAGTTGATCAGGGTACGCAAGACCGACGTCAGGCGGCACTGACAGGACGGGTGCGGTTGGCGTCGGCAGCTGCTCGTTCGTCGGTGCTCTGTAGTGGTCAGCCGATGCTTCGAACCGCGCGCGGATCTCCGCGGATGCTGACTCGTAGAAGTCCTGTAGGACCTTCTGCGTACCTGGCCGGAGGGCTGTGTCCGGTTGCCGCTGCCAGTTGTAGAGGGTCCTCGGTGAGACGCCCAGGTAGTCCTGGGCGAACTCCTCGTCGGACGTCTCGGGGTGAACCGCCCGGAACGCCATACGTAGCGCCGTAGCACGTCGCCCCGTCCAGACTGGTGTTGCCAGGTTGAATCACCTCCCCCGAGTCCTGCAGTTCAGTTGCAGACGAAGTGCAGAGCTATTTCATGGCTTGCGCCTGGGCTTCGGCGTTGACTGTTTGGCATGAGATTCAAGCACTTCGAGACGGGCGTTGACTGTCCGCAGTTCCGAGCGCAGCTCGTCGATCTGCGCTTGGACGGACCGGCTTGCCGCCTCTTCGAGCGCCGACCGGACGAACGTCCCTCTGCCGCTGGTCGATTCGAGGACGCCCTCCTGTTGGAGTGCCCGAATCGCAGTGTGCGCTGTGACCTCAGAAACGGAGTAGTAGTCAACCAGCGCTCGCAGGGACGGCATCTTGGCGCCGACGGGGAACTCCCCGGACTGTATCCGCTTCCGGAGATCATCCGTGACCTGCATGTGTCGCGGGCGCGTGTCGTGCTGGTCGAGTGCCATCCCAGCAGCGTATCCAAAGGTGCCCTGAAGGCACCACAGGCAGCTAGTCTTGACAGAAACACCCTAGGGCACCATCATAGTGCCATGATCGTTGTCCTTCTGTCAGTCAAGAGCAAGAAGTGGCCCCGGCGGGCTGCCACCCGTCGAGGCCTGTGCACCGGTCGAACCCTGCGAGAGGAACAACCCATGCGCGTCAAGCGTACGGCGCGAACCTGCCCAGACGAAGGGGCTCTCCCCCTGACGGCAACGGTCGCGCCACTGCCCGAACACCAACGCGCTCGTCTACGCGAGTACTGGTCCCACGTCGTCGAGATCGCCTATGCGACCGCCGGCGAACCACTGCCCGGCCCGCGGTTCAACGCTCCCGAGCGCTCCGCCCGCCGCGCAACACGCCGCCGGACGGCCCAGACGGTTCGCGTCATCCCTGCCGCTCAGGAGCGGGCCTCGCGAGCGATGGGCGGTGCCGCGTGAGTGACCTGGTCTCCGTCCTCGGGCTGGACCGCACGGTGCCCTGGATGGCGCCCGATGCGCCCACCGCCCTGTGTGGCGAGGTCGACCCCGAGCTGTGGTTCCCGGAGAAGGGCGGCTCGACGGTCGACTGCAAGCGGCTGTGCCGCGAGTGCCCGCTACGACGCGCGTGCCTGGCGTGGGCACTCGCACATCCCCGTGAGACCCGGCACGGCGTGTGGGGCGGTCTCAGCGAACGCGAACGGAGTGCGCTGCGCCGTCGCCGAGCTGCGACCAAGACGGCCGTTGCCGCTGACGAGCTGTCGGAGGTGGCCTGATGCACGCACCGAGGTACTACCGGACGCGGTTGCCGGCGGCGTGGACGCGGTCGGGTAAGGCGACGGTCACGGTCCGGGTGGGTGGCGCCTACGAGGTCTACCTGTGCATCGGTTATCAGCGGATTCCGCTGCGTGTTGATGAGGCGTGGGCGTTGCTGGCGGCGTTGAAGACGGCGCTGCCTGCGGAGTTCGGCGCCGCCCCTGAGTGGACCGCGCGCCCAGTCCGGCGGGAGGCGACGGCGTGACTACGACGAGGAGCCTGTGGGCGCAGTGCGCCCTGCCTGGTGATGGACCGGAGTACCGGTTCACGCCAGCGAACCAGAGCCGGGGCCTGGTTGCTCGTGTTCGTGCTGCACTGCGCGGTAACTGGGGGAGTGGGGGGCGGTCGTGTTGATCGTCATCGGATTGGTGCTGGGGGTGTTCCTCGGCGTGGTTCTGTCGGTCGCGGTGTGGGCGACGGGGCGGCGTCCGTACCTGCGTGTCGACGTCGAGCGGCACACCACGCGGGAGGTCGTACACCACGTCTATCCGCACCCGGACTGTGAGGACCCGCGTGACCGGCGCGCGGTCGTGGTCGAGGCCCGTCACGACAGGCAGGTCATGCCGACGGTGCCTGCGCGTGGACGCGTGGTGTGGCACGAGCAGATGAGGGGGATCGGTCGATGACCGCGATGGAGCGCATCGTCGAGGCCGCGCTGCGGCTGGTCGACGCCTGCACCGAGGACGAGTACGTCGAGGCGTTCGCCGAGCTTCAAGACGAGCTGGGGCGCGCAGAAGCCAGTAGTAGCAACGGGATCGGGGGTCAGTTGTGAGTATCACCATCTTCGGATTCATCCTGCTCGCGGCCGTGGTCGGTCTGGGCTGGAAGAACAGTCGGGTCATTGCCGCGGCGGTTTGCGCGGTCATGCTCGGGGTGATCATCGCCGGTAACGGCGGGCCATTGTCGGAGGCCAGCAGTACTGCGGTGGCCGGTCTGCGGACTGGGCTGTCGTCGCTGGCCGGCGCGTTGATCGGCGGGTGAGGCAGATGACCGTCAACGTCGACAACGTCGCCGCGGCAGGACTGGCCACGGCCTCGTGCCTGTGGGCCGACACCCGCGTCGAGCTGGCCGACTTCACCGACCGCCTCGCGGTGCCCTGCACCAGCGACGCCGCGTGGGTGGGTGAACGGCACCGCACCCGCGCCATCTTGATGGGCGCGATCCCGGTGCGCGCCTGCGACACGCCGCGCCTGATCCGCGCCGCACTACACCGGACGGAGGTCGCCTGATGACTGGCACGGTGAAGCCGACGAGGGGGCAGCGGCTGCTGAGCGCGGCGCGGGAGGCCGCGGAGCTGCGCGCGTACCGCACCCACCCTGATGTCGCGGCGCTGGCGATCGAACGGGTCCGGTCCCGTGTCGACGCGCTGGTGTGGACCGGGTTGGTGCTCGGGCTGCTGTTCACGATGTCCAACGTCGCCACGTTCGCCGCCCGCGGCGCCGAGGCGTGGAGTCTGCCGTGGTTGATCGCGTGGCTGCTCGATCCGATGGTCAGCCTGTGTCTCGTTGGCACGTTGATCGCGGAGGCGACGCTGGCCCGCTACCAGCTGCGCGCCGGGGCGTGGGTGCGTGGCGCGAAGTGGGGGCTGCTGGCCGCCACCTACACGATGAACACCTGGAGCGCGTGGGCGTCCGGCGATGCCGCGTTGATCGTGTTGCACTCGGTGCCGCCGGCGGTGGTGTTCGTGATGGCCGAGGCGATCACCGATCTGCGTGACCGGCTCACCGATGCCGTGTTGGCCGCGCACCGCTACGCCACCCACCACACGCACCGGCTCGACCCGGACGAGTGGCCCACGGTGAGGGCCGACCCGGCGACCACGCGTGCGGTGACTGCCGCGGACCGGGTTGCTGCACCGGCCGCACCGACTCACGGGGACCACGACAGGGACGACGCCGTGGCGGCCCCTCCCGCGCAGGACCACGGCGAGTCGACGCCGCCGGCACCTGAGGACCGGTCCACCGGGACTGGGACCGCACCGACACAGAATGCGGACCGCACGGACTCTGCTGCGGACCGGTCCGCCGAGTCCGGCCCGGATGTCAGTGACCTGGTCGTACCGGGCCGCGCGGTCCGGTACCAGCTCGCGGCGCAGGGTCAGGCGTTGTCGCGGCGGGCGTTGATCGCGGGGCTGCGCGACGCCGGCCATGCCGTGTCGACCGCGCGGGCGTCAGCGCTCCTGCACGCACTGAACGCCGAAACCCCTCACACACCCAACACCGGCACGAGTTCGGGCGCCCAGCGGGCGTCTGAGGCGGCCTGAGAGGCGACCTGACAGATGAGCATCACCGAACGCAACCAACGCGGCAGCAATGCCGATGATCCCGACCGCCAAACCCAGGGTGAGACGGCGGAGCCGCCGCGGCTGCGCGCGGTCCCCGCACCCACCGACGATCCCGCCGTCGACGACGTCGCGGGCGGGGTGGACCCGGGCCAGGAGATCGAGCCGGTCATCGTCGACGGCGAGCTGGTCCCGGCCCCCGCGGACCCTGCTGTCTCGGATGGTCCCGACGGTGGACCCGATGGCGGGGTGGACCCGTCGACGTGGCAGGTGGACCTCGACGAGGAGGACCCCGGCGCCGGGGACGCCTCGGTCCCGGTCGACGCACCCGACGCGGACCGCGGCGACACCGCGGTGGACCTACCGGACCGGCTGCGGACGCAGAAGGTGGACCGCCGCCCAGTGGTCCCGCCATGGGTCCGCGACGCAGCGCAGCGCAAGCAGGTCGCGTCCTGGTACGCCGAGCACGCCGCCTACACCACCAAGTACCACGCGGTGCGGGTACCGAAGTACGCCGGCCGGCTGCTCGCGCGGTCCCCGCGGGGCGCGGCGCGGGTGGTGCGACGCACTGGTGGGTGGGTCTTCGACGCCGACGCCCGGCCGCTGCGTGCCGAGGCCGTGCGCAAGAACGACGCCGAGGAGTACATCCGGCTGGAGCGGATGCGCCAGGACCGGGTCCGGCTGCGGCTGCTGACGCTCGCACCGCTGCTACTCGGCGTACTGCTGCTGGCCGTCGTCGTCGCCGTGGCGGCGCCGCTGGTCAAGCTGGCCGTGCTCGCGGCCGCGGTGATCACACTGGGCATCGCCGGGGCGAACCCGGACAAGCCGCTGGTCGAGCCCGCGCAGGTGGTGGCGCGGCACCGCAAGCTGACCGCCGACATCGTCACCCGCGCGTTCCTCGCCGCCGGGCTGTGCAAGGACGACAACCCGATCACGTTCCCGGCCCCGATCATGCGCGACGGCCCCGGCTGGCGCGCGGTGGTGGACCTGCCGTGGGGCGTGACCGCGGACAAGGCGGTCCGCAAGCGTGTCGAGCTGGCCGCCGGGCTGGACCTGGATGAGGTCCAGGTGTGGCCGGAACGGGTCCGCGGGACCACCGGGTCCGCACGGCGGGTGTCGCTGTGGGTCGCCGACGAGGACCCCTACGCCAAGCCGTCCGGGACCTGGCCGCTGGTCGACAAGGGCACGGTGAGCCTGTTCGAGCCGGTCGCGTTCGGGGAGGACCAGCGCGGCTCGGTGGTCACGGTCCTGTTGATGTTCACCGCGTTCTTGATCGGGTCGGTCCCGCGGATGGGCAAGACCGTCGCCGCCCGGCTGCTGGTGCTGGCCGCCGCGTTGGACCCGCTGGTCGAGCTGCACATCTACGACGGCAAGGGCGGCCAGGACTGGCGCATGTTCGAACACATCGCGGCGCGCTGCGGGTTCGGTGCCCGCGCTGACGTGGTCCTCACCCTGCTGGAGGACCTACGGGGGCTGGTCGCGGACATGGACCGCCGCTACGACCAGATCGGGCAGCTGCCCGCGGAGCAGTGCCCGGAGTCGAAGATCACCCCGGAGCTGGCCCGCAAGCGGTCCCTGCGGCTGCACCCGGTGGTCATCGCGATCGATGAGTTCCAGCGCTACTCCGAGCACCCGGACCACGGCAAGGAGATCGTCGGACTGTTGACCGATCTGGCCAAGGTCGGTCCCGCGGTCGGGATCATCTCGGTCCTGGCCACGCAGAAGCCGGACACCGACTCGATCCCGACCAAGCTCCGTGACGTCATCGGCACCCGGTTCGCGTTGAAGACGATGACCTGGCAGGCGTCTGACGCCGTGCTGGGCTCCGGCGCGTATGTCGCCGGGCAGGACGCGTCGCGGTTCCAGCGCCCGCACAAGGGCGTGGGCTGGCTGCTCGGCGCCGACGACACCGGCGCGGTCGAAGAGGCCCTCACGGTGCGCACCTACGGCGCGTTCACCGCCGACGCGCAACGCGTCGTCGAACGCGCCTACGCGCTGCGGGAGAAGGCCGGCACCCTGCCCACCCCGGTCGTCGACGCCGACCAGGCACAGCCGGTGTCGCTGCTCGATGACCTGCTCGCCGTGCTGCCGGCCGGCGAGGACCGGGCGTGGTCGCAGACGCTGCTCGACCGGCTCGTCGAGCTACGCCCGGATCACTATGCCGGGTGGAGCACCAGCCAGCTCGGCAACGCGGTCAAGCCCTACGGGCTGACCACCAAGCAGGTGTGGCTGCCCGACCCGGCGACCAGCAAGAAGACGAACCGGTGGGGCCTGCTACGCGCCGACCTGCTCACCGCCATCGAGGCACGAAACGGGGTGAGCACACCCACCCCATGAACCACGCGGACCGCCCTAGCGGCCGGTCTCGCCCTAGCACCCATACCCGCTAGCTCTAGCGACCCCGCTAGCGCCACCCAACACCGCCTGACCAGCCAGAACCCCGGTCTAGCGGTGGTAGCCGACTACGCCCGTAAACAAGCCACGAAAAGAGCCACCTGTGACACCCCCGACCACCCCCGCTAGCGCCACCGCAGCCGCGGTCCTCAGCAGTGACGCGATCACCGTGCTGGTCCTGCTGCTGCTCGCCGCGGCCATGGTCGCCGGCTACATCGCCGCCTGCGCGATCTGGCCGTTCGCCCGCTGCCGCTGGTGCACCGGATCGGGCCGAAAACGCTCCCCGACCGGCCGCGCCTGGCGTGACTGCGGCCACTGCCGCGGCACCGGCAGGCGCATCCGCCCCGGCCGCCTCCTACTCACCTCGGCCCGCGACACCCATCGCCGCGGCACCCGCCCCGACCGACACCGCGACCGATCCCGGTCCTGGAAGGACTCTGCCAAGTGAACACCTCAATGAACACACAGACGCCCGTCACCACGACAGACCGGCCGAACTCGCCGTGGCCGCAACCCGGCGAGCAGCTCTCGACCCCGCGGACAGTCCTCGCTTCAGTGGCGATGACCGCGACCGTGGTCATGCTCACCGCAACCGCGCACACCGCGGCCGCCGAGCAGCCAGGGCTCGCGCCGCACGCGGTAGCCGGGTCGATCGCCGCGCTGCTCATCTTCACCGGAACAGGCGCCACGGTCGTGGTCGCCGCACGGACCGGCCGGGATGCGGTTGTCGCCGACCTCGTCCTGTTCGCCACCGTCATCGCCGCGTTGGTCTACTGCGCGGCGACCGAACGCGCAGAGCTGGCTGTTGCCGTCGCGGTCCCGTACCTCGCCGTCGACGTCATCACCTACCTCCGGCCGCGTCGCCTCCTCCGCCACGCACGCCAGCAGATGCTCGCCGACCTCCAGGCCTGCGCCGACTGCGACTGCCGCGTCGGCCCCGGAGTCCCGGACCGCCTGATCCGACGCATGCAGACCCTCGACCGGCACGGCTGGCGCATGGAACTGGTCGCCGGACTCATCTGCCCCGCCTGCGCCTGCGCCCGCCACGGTCACCAAACGGTGCCCGCTCCGCTGGCCTCCTGGATCGGGCCGGTGCCGCCACGATGCCGCCGCTGCGGCACCCACCTCGCTACCGCCAACGGCACCGACAGCACAGACAGGACCGCCGGCACTGACACCACCGACGGGGGTGCGGCATGAGCTACGACTACGACGAGCACGTGCTCCTGTCCGGCGAGCTGCGCGCCTGGGCCGCAGGCTCCTACCGCGACGAGGCCGCGGTCGAGCTGCTGATCGCGCACCGGGTGTGGCTGGCCCGACGTGACTTCCGCCGCGCCTGCCTGACCGCCGATGGCGGCTACGCCTGGTTCGACGCCGACCGCGCCGCGCGGATCGCTGACGGCGACGAGACCGTCGCGCTGCCCGCGTCGTCGAGCGAACTACGCGTCCTCGCGATCGCCGCACACCTGGCCGGCTGCCCCGGTGGCCGCTCGCTCGGCGACCTGCTGACCGGCCTGGACGCCAGCAACGTGCGGCTGGTGCTCGACGCGGTCGCGCACACCGCCGGCTGGCACGAGCAGGGTCTCACCCACACCGTCACGGGCCGGTGGGTGATCTCGTGATCTGGCCGCACGGTTCCACCCGCGTCCGCGTCGAGCAGCTCACGGTCGGGGACATCGTCGTCGTGCCCGGCGCCGGCGCCTATCGCATCGCCGGGTTCTGCGACGGCCCGGCTGACACGCGGCTGGCGGTTCTCGACTGGGACGACCTCGCGCTGATCCTGCGCCCCGGCGCCACCAGGCAACGCCTCAACCCCGCGCCGTCCGCCAGCCGGCGGACGAGCACACCGCGGACGGTTCCTCGAGGAACCGCCGCCCCACCTGTCCGGCCTCAGCGACCGCTGGCCGGCGAACCCACCCATCACCAAAGAGGGAGCACCAACCCGCATGAGTAACGACACCACGATCACCATCGTCGGGAACCTCACCGCCGACCCCGAACTGCGGTTCACCGCCACCGGGGACGCGTGCGTGAACTTCTCGATCGCGTCCACCCCACGCCGCTACGACAAGACGCAGGGGCAGTGGGTCGACGGGAACACACTGTTCCTGCGCGGCACCTGCTGGCGCGACCAGGCCAGCAACCTCGCCGAGTCCCTGCACAAGGGCCAGCGCGTCATCGCGGTCGGCAGGCTCCGCCAGTCCACCTGGGAGAAGGACGGGGACAAGCGCACCTCGATCGACCTCGACGTCGACGAGATCGGCCCCTCCCTGCGGTGGGCAACCGCACGGGTCACCCGCGTGTCCCGTGACACCGCCACCGCGCCGGCGCCCGACCCCTGGGCCAGCCAGTCCGCCGCAGCGGGGGACTCGGCGCCGGCCTGGCAGCCCAAACCCACCCCGGCCCCGGCCGGTGCCGGCGCGCCGGGCGGGGTGCCGGGGTTCACCGACAGCGGCGGCCAGCCGCCGTACTAGCCGCGCCAGGGGGCGACCCGGCCCGCCGGTCCCGATCGGGCCGGGCCACCCCACACCCTCACCGGACTCCCAGGAAGGAGACCCCTGTTGTTCGATCACCGCCCCCGCGATCGCGGCCAGACCTCCCGCGTGTTCCGGCAGGCACCGCGAACGCTAATCCGCCGGATCATCGCGACCAGCCGCCTCGACCGCGCCGACCACCGGTACCGGCAGGCGATGGCCGTCATCGACGCCGCGCTGTTCACCCGCCCCGACTACGCCGAACTCCGCAATC
>WHSY01000116.1 GCA_009379815.1 Pseudonocardiaceae bacterium | reverse complement strand
CAGCTCACACCCACAATTCGGCCATCTGTGTGCTCATGATCTTCGGAAGTCCGGTCCGGGGCGGCGAGACTTTCGGCGTTCCGTCACCGCGCTAGCAGGGAAAACCGGTACGGGTCGTCCGTGTACCACTCGGTGGGACCAGCAGGACCCCGTCGTGGAGCGCTGAGATGCCCGCCATTGCGGCATTCCAGCGTCACGGGATCGACGCGCGGTGCCGGCTAGTACCTCGACCACCATCTCACATGTTCTGCTCTGCAGACGTTGACTTCTGTCAGGTGGATCGTACGGAGGGCCTGGCAGACCGTCAAGAGCAGATCCGGACCCGACCTCACCACCGCGAAGACCGGAATGTCGCTATCAACGGACGCTCCTGGCCTCGGCGACCGGGTCGTAGTCGTAGAGCCAGCGCCGGAACCGGGCGGAGTCGGCGATCTCCGCATCCCGCCGGTCCAGGTCCGCATAGGCCGAGTCGTACCGAAGGCCGTTCGCGCGCGCCCCGGCCTGGACCCGGGACGTCCGCTCCTGCCGCAGTTTCTCGAAGGTGACCAACCCGTGCGCCACCGTGCTCGCATCCGCGTTCGACAGGATCTCCGCGAGGGCGACGCCATCCTCGATTGCCTGGTTCGCGCCCTGACCGACGTGCGGCAGCATCGGGTGCGCGGCATCCCCGAGCAGCGCAAGTCTGCCGGCCGTCAACCTGGCAAGGGGCTCCCGGTCGTACAAGCCCCACCAGAAGGTGGTCTCCACCGCGGAAAGGAGGCCTGCTACGGCCGGATCCCAGCCACTGAAGGCCTCGGCCAGCCGGACAGGGTCTCCGGGTGCGGACCACGACTCTCGTGCCTCTTCCGCAGAGGGGACGAACCCGACGTAGTTGAGGAGCTCGCCGCGACGAACCGGGTAGACGAGGAAGTGCTTGCCATCGCCCAGCCAGAACTGGGAAATTCCGGCCGGCCACGACGGGACCGAGTCGGCCCGCACCAGCCCCCGGTAAGCCACAGATCCGGAATGGACCGGGTCCGACGGCTCGGCGACGTGCCGCTGCAGTGTCGAATGGATCCCGTCGGCTGCGATGACGACATGAGCATCGGCGGTCTGACCGTTCTCGAAGGTAAGCCGGCACCTCGAGGCGTCCTGCTCGACACCGATGCACTTGTGACCGGTACTGACCGCATGAGGCGGCAGAACATCCGCGAGGATGGTCAGCAGGTCGGCGCGATGCATCCCGAACATGCCGTTCCACCCGGTCGAGTCGGTGGTGAGGACCGGCGCGATGGTGGTGCCGTCCATGCGGTAGTAGCACGATCCTGCGCCCACTCTGGCACCCGCCTCGGCCACGGCTCGCTCCAGCCCCAGGTGTTTCAGGGCACGGACACCATTCGGGGTCAGCAGAACACCGGCCCCGATCTCTCCGAGCTCTGCCGCCTGTTCGAAAACCGTGACCCTGATCCCCTTGTTGTGCAGCGCGATGGCCGCGGTCATACCGCCGATGCCGCCACCGATAATCGCGCACCGCAGTCGGTCGGTCACCGCCTGTCCTTCCTGGTCGTGGAACGTCGCCGGGACGGTAACACCGTCCGACGGGCGCTGGTGGGCGTCGGTTCAGCCGTGCGTCGACGTTCGATTCTCAGCACGAGAAAACAGTCGAGTATCTCGTGGCCGTGCTTTGCCGCACTTCTGATTGGCGCGACAGATATCGCGGTGCTCGGGCGCTGCGGGTGGTGCAGGTGGTGCTGCGGCGGGCATGGGTGGTCGCGCTGGCCTCGTCCGCGACGGCCCCGAACCGGGGCTGTCGAGACCGCAGGTGCTCAGGCGGCGAGGTGGGGCAGCGGTTTTCGGCGGGGTTTTAGGTCCGGGTCGATCCACGCGGGGGGAATGAATTCGGGCAGGCCGTCGCGGATGCGTACCAGCCACTCGGAGTGGTGCAGCAGCCGGTGGTGGCGCTGGCAGAGCATCACCAGGTTGTACAGGGCGGTGTCGCCGCCGTTCTCCCATGGCCGCACGTGCTGGATCTCGCACCATGACGGGGGCCGGTCGCAGCCGGGGTGGGCGCAGCCGCGGTCGCGGGCGGCGACCGCGCGGCACAGCCGGTCGGGGATGGTGCGCCTGACCCGCCCGACGTCGAGCGGTTGGCCCGTGCCGTCGAGCACGATGGGGATCATCGCGGCGTCGCAGGCCAGCATGCGCAGCGACTCCGGGCTCAGCGCGCCGCCGAAGTCGAGCATCGCCGATCGGCAGCGGTCTTCGAGGTCGTCGAGGCGGATGTGGACGTTGAGGTGGGGGCGCTTGCCGCCGCACTCGGGAACGTCGCCGTGGTCGAGCACGTACCCGCACACCTCGGCCGGTGCCGCACCCTGGCGCTGCGGGAGGTGTCGGGTGTCGTCGTCGGGCATCGGCTTGGCCTTGGCGTCGATCACGGCCGCGATCGCGTCGAACATCGCCGCGTCGTCGAACCCTGTTCACCGGTGACCGGCCTGCCGCGCAGGCGTGGTTGCACGACCATCACGCGCTGCTCGCCGAGATCTACACCCGCGGCGAGCTCGCCGCCGAGACCGATCCGGTGCGCGCGCTGTCCTGGTTCGAGCTCGCCCACCGCCGCAACGATGAACGTGGCGACACGTTCAACCGGGAGGTCGCGGCCATCGGCCGCGCCGCGGTGCTGCTGCGGCTGGGCCGCCACGGCGAGGCGGTGGCGTCAGTACGGAGCCTGCTCGGTGCGCTCCGGCACACCGGGACGTGACCGCAGCTGTGGATCACGGTGCGGCGGGCCGCCGAACTGCTGGCGGATCTCGACGACCCGGAGCCCGCCGCGGCGCTGCTGGCCGCGGCCGACCGCGACCCGCTCGCCCCGCCGGTCCTCGGGGCCGACCGGGCGCGGTACGACCGGCTGTGGCAGCGGGTCACCGGGGACGCCACCCGCCCGACCCCACGCCCGCCCGCCGGACGCGCGGAGGCGGTCGCGCACGCGCTGGCGGCCCTCGACCGGCACCGGTGACCCGTCTCGCGGCCGATGCTCTACCGGTGGCAGGCCAGCAGCAGGCCAGCAGCAGGTGCCGAGCAAGGTGCGCGCGCCACGGTGGCAGGCATGACAACCACACCCGACACCCCGCCGATCGACACGGTCGACGAAGCCCGCGTCGAGGCCTTCGTCGAGCAGTTCCTCACCGACCTCGCCGGCGCAGCCACCACGGTGATGACCGTGGTCGGCGACCGGCTCGGCCTCTACCCGGCGATGGCCGGCACCGGTCCTGTGACCGCGGCCGAGCTCGCCGCCGCAACCGGGCTGCACCCGCGGCTGGTCACCGAGTGGCTGGCCAGCCAGACCGTCTCGGGCTACCTGACCCACGACCCCGCGGCCGGTACCTACGAGCTGCCCGCCGAAATCGCCATGGTGCTGGCGGAAACCGACTCACCGGCCTATCTGATCGGCGCCGCGGAGATCATCACCGGCCAGTACCTCACCCTGGCCGAGCTCGAGGCCGCGGTCCGCGGCGACGATGGTATCGACTACGACGCATTCCCGAACTGCCTGTTCCACGGCGTCGAGCGATTCTTCCGCACCGCCTACACCCACGAGATGGCCAGCACCTGGTTCCCGGTCGTCGACGGGCTCGTCCCCCGGCTCGAGGCCGGGGCCCGGGTCGCCGACGTCGGCTGCGGCCACGGCCAATCCAGCCTGCAGCTGGCCGGGCACTGGTCGACCTGCACCGTCACCGGGTTCGACCTGCACGAGCCCTCGATCGTGACCGCCCGCGCCAAGGCCGTCGAGGCCGGGATGGACGGGCGGGTGAGCTTCCACGTCGCCGACGCCGCCGACGTCGGGCCGGGACCGTCGCCTTGGTGCTGTTCTCCGATGCGCTGCACGACATGGGCGACCCCCCGGCCGCACTGCGCCAGGCCCGCGACGTGCTCGCCGACGGCGGCATCGTCGTCGCCGTCGAGCCCTGGTCGCTGGACCGCCTCGAGGACGGCATCGGCAACCCCTCGGTGCGCATCGACTACTCGATCTCCACCTCGGTGTGCACCCCGGGCTCGCTGGCCCAGCCCGGGGCGTACGGGATGGGCACCCAGGGCGGCCCCGCCGCGCGGCTGCGGCTGCTGGCAGAGGCCGGATTCCGCCGGCCCACGCTCGCCGCCGACACCGGCGCCAACCTCGTGCTCGCCGCGACCAAGTGAGGCAAGGGCTGGACACCGCCGACCGCGCTGGGCGGTGTCCAGCGCCACCCGCGTCCGTTGAGGCAACTGTCGCGTCGATGAACTCGACGGCATGGGGGTTGTGCGGAGCTCACGGCCCCGCGGCGTCGAGCTCATAGAAGCGGCGGGCGAGATCGGCTTCGCACCCCGCCGATCGTCTGCCCGCCCGCCGCCGTGCACACCGTTTGAGCGCCGTGCACATGACACGACAGATGCACCGCGGTCATACCGTGTGCACGGTGAGCCCGTCACAGGCAGCACCGCCGCAGCCGCGCGTCTCACGTGTGCGCGTGTGTGGCGTAAGCCGTGTGTCCGCTTCGAGGTTGCGTCGCCGGCGGTACCGATGTGGCGGTCGAACGGGGCGATGATTTTGCCGCGCGGGCGGAGTCCTCCCTACCGACGGCCAGCGAAAGCCCCCACCAAGGAGTAGCGATGCAGATCATCGTCAGTGACTTCATGAGCCTCGACGGCGTCGTGCAGGCGCCCGGCGGCCGCGAGGAGGACACCGACGGCGGCTTCGCCCACGGCGGCTGGTCGATGCCGTACTTCGACCCGGACTCGATGGGCTCGGTGATCGGCGAGGTCATGGCGACGACCGAGGCGCTGCTGTTCGGCCGGCGCACCTGGCAGGTGATGGCCGCCGCCTGGCCCGAGCGCGCCGGCGACCCGTTCGCCGACCGCATGAACGAGATCCCCAAGTACGTGGCATCCCGCACGCTCACCCAGGACGACCTCACCTGGTCCGGCTCGACCTTGCTCCCCGCCGACGAGGCGATCGGCGCGGTGCGCGAGCTGCGAGCACGGGACGGCAAGGGTCTGCAGGTCATGGGCAGCGCGTCGCTCGCTGCGCAGCTGGTCGAACACGACCTCGTCGACGAGTACCGGCTGATGATCGAGCCGATCCTGCTCGGCGGCGGCAAGCGGCTGTTCCCCGACGGAGGTCAGGCCCGCCCACTCGAGCTGGTGTCGACCACGACAGCCGCGACCGGCGTCCTGGTCTGCACCTACCGGCCGGCAAGCCGCTGACCCGCGGGTGCGGGCAGCTGCGTGACCTACCAGGCCTCAGCCGTTCAGCTCGCCGAGCACCGTGCGTAGTGCGGTGAGCGCCGCGGCGGGTTGGTCCCAGAAGACCATGTGTCCCGAGCCGGGCACCTCGATCAGTCGTGCGGCGCGGTTGCGCGCGGCGGCTTCCGCCGCGCCCTCGGCGGTCACGACGGGGCTGTCGCTGCCGTGGATGAGCACGGTGGGCGCAACCGAAGGCCAGGCGGTGAAGAAGTCCTCGGTTTCGAATCCGCGGTGGGTCGCTTCGATCGCTGCGGCGTCACAGCTCGACAGCCACCGGGCGCGCAGCTGCTGCTCGCGGCGTGGCCAGCGGGGCCAGGCCTCGGCGACCTCGTCGGCGGTCGTGCCCCGCTGCGCCCGGGCGAGCTGGCCGAGAAACGCCTCCAGTGACGTCGGGTAGGGGCCGCGCCCGGGGCCGCTCATCGGCGGATCGACGAGCACGGTCCCGGCCAGCGCCGCCTCGCGGGCTGCGGTGACTGCCGCGATCCGGGCGCCCATCGAGTGCCCGAGCAGCAGTGGCCGGTTCAGGCCCAAGCCGTCGAGCACGGCGACGGTGTCGTCGGCGTAGTCGACCAGCGTGTAGGAGTCTCCGGTATCCGACAGGCCTCGGCCGCGCACGTCGACGACGACCGGCCGGACGAGGTCGGTCAGTTCCCGGGCGACGAAGTCCATCGTGATCGCGGGGCTGGTGATACCGGGCAGGATCACCAGGGGCGGCCCGTCGCCGCCGTAGTCGAGCACGTGCAGCCGCAGGGTCCCGGAGCGGACCCAGCGGCTCGTCGCCGCCACGTCGGCCAGATCGGCCAGTGCGGACTGCAGCACCGCTCGCGCTGCGGTCGCGGCCGGCGCGCTCACCGGGCCACCGCCGGCTGGATCAGCTCGCCGGTCGCGGTGACGACCGCGCCGAGATCGGAACCCGTCGGTGCAGCAGGGTCGGTGAACCCGCTCGTCAGATCGACGACGATCGCCGGGCGCTCTCCGCGCCGAACCGCGGCGCCGAACCCGGCCCGCGCGTAGGTCTGCATAGTCCGAGCGTCACGCAGGCCGTGGTGGTCGCGGGGCGCGCTCACCGACGATCAGCCGGGCGCATCTCGGGCATGGTCAGCTCGCCGGCGTCGACGATCAGCTCGTCGTCGAGGTACAGCGAGCAACCGCGCATGGGGATGTCGAAATGGCACGGCGTGTCATTCGGGCCGCCGAGCTCGTTGTTCGGGCCGATGGAGAACATGACATTGCCGTAGAACGAGCGCAGCTCCATGCCCATCCCGCCACCGAACTGGGTCAGCCCGTGCCAGTGGGCGCGCTCGTCGAGACCCCAGCCGACATGGCTCATGCCGTAGCCGCGGGGATCGTCGAAGCTTTCGATGTAGGAGCGCAGCAGATCGGCATCGAGGCCCGATGCCCCGCCGCCACCGCGGATGTCGCGGATGAAGCCCTGCTCGATCCGCAGCTCGACAGGGGTCTGCACGTAGGTGTTGAACGGCAACAGCACGTCGCCGGGGGCGAGCACGATCGCGCCGTCGACGCCGTCGTCGGCGCCGCCGGTGAACACGAAGGCTGCCGGCCAGTGGTCCCAGCGGCCGGGCTGGTCGGTGTAGCCGTACTCGCTGATCGTCGGGTAGACGCCCAACCGGTAGGTGACGTCGGTGCCGTGCGGGCTGGTGATGCGCATGTTCTGCGCCTTGGCCAGCAGCTCGGCGCCGACCTCCACGCGTTCGCGCAGCTCCTCGGTGGGCATCAGGCGGGCCAGCAGTGATGCGGGCTCGACGGCGGTGAGGATGCGGGTGCCCGCGGCCTGGATCTCGAACTGCTCGGGACTGAACAACAGGAACGTGCAGTCGACGAGCATGTCGACGCTCTTGAGCGCTTCGACGGCCAGCGGGTTGCTCCCGAGGCCGGAGTCGCCGACGGCCCACGCCCCGGACACGCTCGCCGGCGGCGGCAGCCGCAGGTGGAACGTGGGCGCACCCAGTTTCTGCGCCGCCCACATGAACGCCGAGGCGTACTCCGGCCGCTCGTCCCCACGAGTCAGCACGGCGACGCTCTCGCCCTCGTGCACCCCACTCAGCGTCAGCTGCTGCAGGCAGATCTCGTTGAACAGGTTCTGATCCATCGTATCGCGCCTCTCGTCAGATGTCCGGACGGGAACCGGAACAAGTGCCACGGCGGCGGTAAGCGACCGCTACGCCAAGGTGCCACATTGGAGCGTCCAATCGGCTGATGCGCCAGGCCGGACTGCGCGGGCGGTCCTGCTCCCCGCCGGTGGTGGTCAAGCCCCGACCAGCTTGTTCCGATCATGGTCGGCAGCACGTAGTAGCTGGCGGAGGTACTCCGGGGTCACGGGGGTCTTTTCGATAGTGATGCCGAACGGCGACAGTGCATCCGTGATGGCGTTGACGATGGCTGCCGGAGCTGCGATCGTGCCCGCTTCGCCGACGCCTTTCACGCCTCCGGCGCTGACGGCCGACGGCGTTTCGATGCTGTGCAGCGTCAGGCTGGGGACCTCGGTGGTCGACGGGTACAGGTAGTTGATCAGGTTGCCGGAGATGAACTCCCCGTTGTCTTCGTAGGCGAGCTCTTCGAGGAGTGCGATGCCGATGCCGTTGGCGATGGCGCCGGCGACTTGTCCCTTGACGATGGTGGGGTTGAGGACCACGCCGCAGTCCTCGACCGCGGCGAGTTGCTCGATCGTCACCAGCCCGGTCTCCACGTCGACCTCGACGACGGCCGCAGCGCAGCCATTGGCGTATGTCTCACCGGGGTCGTAGCCCGCCGTGGCAGTCAGCCCATCGCGTTGAATATCGTCGGGTCGGGCCGTGCCGCCGAAGTAGCCGAAGAGAGCGATCTGCTGCAGCGGTACCGACTTGTCCGGCACGCCTTTGACGCGGGCGACGCCGTCCACGAGGTCGATGTCGCTCGGGTCGGCCTCCAGGAGGCTCGCGGCGATTCGTGTCAAGCGGTCGCGGACCTGGCCGGCGGATTCGCGAATCGACCCAAAACCCAGTACCGCACTACGACTCGCGTAGGTACCCATACCGAACACCGAACTGTCGGTGTCGCCGTAGACGATCCGGACACTGTCCATCGCGACGCCGAGTTCGTCAGCCGTGACCTGGGCGAGCGTGGTCTCGTGGCCCTGCCCGTCTGAATGCAGTCCGGTGGTCACCGTCACTGATCCATCGGTTTCGACCGTGACGCTGGCCGTGTCGAAGAACGGGATGGGCATTCCACCGGCCGCGGCGCTCGCCGACGCCCACCCGGTCGGCTCGACGAACGGGCTGAACCCGACGCCTAGATACCGGCCGTCCTCGCGGGCCCGCAGCTGCCGCTGGCGGAACTCGGCGTAGTCAACCGCATCGCGCGCCTGCTCCAGGGCTGCAGCATAGCTCCCACCGTCATAGGTTTGCCCGAACGGTGTCGTGTAAACCTCCGGTCCGATCATGTTCTGCAGGCGGAGCTCGACTGGGTCCTTACCCATGGTGCGCGCGAGTCGGTCGATCGCCACTTCCCGCGCGAGCTGACCCGGCACCCACCCAACGCCGCGGACGGCCCCGATCTGGCATTTGTTGGTCAGCGGGTTGTCGATGGAGTAGGCGACATTCTGGACATCATAGCAGCTGGACAGATACACTCCCGCCACCTGCGAGTCGACCAGCGGGCTGAACGGCACCGACGAGTACGCCCCGGAGTCGGTGACGAAGCGGCCGCGGAAGGCGGTCATCGTGCCGTCGGCCTTGGCCGCGATCTCCATGGTGCACACCATGTCCTTCGAATGCACCCCTGCCGCAAGGTTCTCCCACCGGTCCTCGATCCACTTGACGGGGTGACCGGACAGCCGCGCGACCGCGGGAATCACGATGTCTTCTGGGAATACGGTGCACTTCAAGCCGAATGCACCGCCGACGTCCGGGGCTTTGATTGTGACGCGGCCTGCCGGCACGCCGAGCACGGGAGCGATGAACATACGCAGCAGGTGCGGCATCTGGGTCGACGAGTAGATGTTGTAGCGACCGCCGCCGCGGTCCTCGTACTCGGCGACGACTCCGCGGCCTTCGATGGGTGCCGCGGTCGAGCGCCCGGAGTGGAATCGAATGCTCGTCACGTAGTCCGCGTCGGCGAAGGCAGCATCCACGTCGCCGGCCGACTGCTCCGCGTGGCATATGTTGTTCGTGCCCAACTCCTCATCGACCAGCGGTGAGTCGGGCTCGAGCGCCTGCAACGGATCGACGACAGGCGGTAGCGCGTCCCACTCGACGTCGACGAGATCGCGGCCGTCCTCTGCCAGGTATGGCGAGCGCGCAACGACCACCGCTACCGGATCGCCCACGTGCCGCGCTGTGCTCGCCGCGAGCGGAGTACGGGATTGGACACAGACATCGTCACGCATAGGACCGGAAGAGACCAGCGGCGCAAGCCAGTCCACATCCTTGGCCGTATACACCGCCAGCACACCATCAACGGCAAGCGCAGCACTGGCATCAACCGACACGATTCGGGCGTGTGCGTGCGGGCTACGAACGAACGCCGCATGCAGCATCCCGGGGAAGGCGACGTCGTCGACGAACCGACCCCGGCCGGCGAGCAGTCTCGGGTCTTCCACCCGCTGCACGGCTTGGCCCACATATCGGGCGGGTCGTGGTTGCGGGGTTGAAGTGGACTCAGCTGCCATGAGAAGAAGCCTTCCGCGCATCAGCGGCGCTACGAACGGCCGCAACGATTCCCTGATACCCCGTGCACCGGCACACGTTTCCGGATAGGTACTCCCGGATCTGTTCGTCTGTCGGATCCGGATTCTCCTGCAGGAGCGCCTGAGTGCTCGCGAGAAAGCCCGGGGTGCAAAATCCGCACTGCAGCCCATGCGCTGACCGGTATGCCTGTTGAATGTCACTGAGTTCGCCGGCCTTAGCCATGCCCTCAACGGTCTCGACCTGCGCACCTTCCACTTGAACCGCGAAGGTGAGGCAGGAACGGGCAGGCTGGCCGTCGATCAGCACGGTGCACGCGCCGCACACGCCCTGCTCGCAACCCACATGCGTGCCCGTCAAGCCGAGCCCGTGACGCAGGAAGTCGCTCAGCAGCATCCGTGGCTCCGCGACCGCCGCCCGCTTCTCCCCGTTGACGATGATCTCCACCGCAACACTACCTAGCCTACTGTCCATCGGTCCCGCTCCTCGAATTCGTTGCCGCTTCGCGCACCACGCGCTTGACCACCGATGCGGCCGCCTCCCGCCGGTAGGTGGCGCTGACGAAGGAATCGTCGGCGACCTCGACTCCGTCCAGGGCCACCCGGCCGGCCTCGTCGGCCGCTGCCGGGTCCCCCAGCCGGGTACCGACCAGACGCGCTTCGGCCGCCGACGACCGCACCGGTCGATGCGCCACCGCGAACAGCGCAATCCTCGCGTCGGTGACGAGGCCGGCCTCGTCCGCACGGAGGCTGGCGGCGACGCCTGCGAGGGCGTAGTCACCGTGCCGGCGAACGATCTCGCCAAAGCCCCAGTACCAGCCGCTGATGTCTGGGATCTTGATCTCGACGAGCAGCTCATCCTCGGCGAGCTCAGTGGTGTAGTGCCCCAGGAAAAAACCCTCGGCCGAGACCGACCGACTACCGGCAGGCCCTTGAACGCCGAAACTCGCATCGAGCACGAGCATTACCGCAGATAATTCAGCAGCAGGATCGGCATGCGCAATGCTGCCGCCGAACGTCCCCCGCGCTCGCGTTGCCGGATGCCCCACATGCACGACCGCCGACGTGATCAGGGGCCATCTCTGTTGGATGACCGCGTTTCCCAGAACGTCGCTCTGTCGGGTTGTCGCGCCCAACCGGAGCCCTCCATTGGTGTCGATGCCGCTTAAACCCTCGATGCGGGAAATATCCACCAAGGCGGCCGGCGTCGCCAACCGCATATTCATCAACGGGATAAGACTCTGCCCGCCAGCGAGAACCTTCGAGTCCGGATGACTGCTCAGAACCTCGATCGCTTCCGGAACAGAATAGGGTCGATAATAATCGAACTTGGCGGGTTTCACACGTCCTCCAAGCAGCATGTGCGACCGAGTGTATCCAGGATGGTGTGGACGGGTGCCGCATCTGGCACCGCAACTTGGGGTCGACGTCGCCACCGTGCGGCTTAGCATGCATACCAACGGTCGTGGGAATTGTCAAGGGCGCATGTTGCCTCACGTCAAGGTCCGATGAGGAGTTCTTCGTTGCCTCAGGTGTGGCTGCCCCCGTGGTGGCTAGGGTGGCGGACGGTCGGCGGGGCTGGCGCGTGACTTCCTGGCCTCAAGGTGTCTGGGCAAAATACCGATCTTGCGTCAGGCCAGGGCGATAATCGCGTCGGCGGAGCAGAGTCGAAACGCGAGTCGGGTCGTAGCCGAATCGGGGCGAGCACCGGTATTGGCTCGATTGGATTCGATCTTTCGTAGCGGCCATATTGTCGCGTGGCAGATCACCCGAGCCGAGCTGCTGGCGCAGCCGGCCGCCGAGACGGACCGGCCGTGACCCCCCTCGCTGCTGCTGCTGCAGGTCTTCCGATCGAGGGGTGGCTCGCGCTCGCCGTCGTGCTGTGGCTGTCGGCTACGTTCACGCGTGCTAGCTGTCCGCGATACCGACGTCGTGGGCAAGCAGGCCGGCTTGGGTGCGGTTGTCGCAGGCCAGTTTCATCAGCGCTGGTGATACGTAGCCCTTGACCGTGGCCTCGGAGAGGTATAGCCGCTT
This sequence comes from Pseudonocardiaceae bacterium, assembly GCA_009379815.1. Classification (GTDB taxonomy): domain Bacteria; phylum Actinomycetota; class Actinomycetes; order Mycobacteriales; family Pseudonocardiaceae; genus WHSY01. Next base: position 1,330 of record WHSY01000116.1, on the reverse strand, counting down.
GGCGATCTGCGCGTAGGTCAGGCCCTCGCCGAAACAGGTCAGGACGTCGGCCTCGCGTTCGATCAGGGGCCCGACCAGCTCTCTCGCCCGATCGCGCGCGAACTGGTGGTCGCCGGATTCCGCGACCAGCCAGCGGGCTGCGACCTGTGATGTCGCCGGCCGCGCCGAGGATCGTGCGCAGGTGGGCGCACACCATCGGCTGTCGTCCACGACGAATCAGCCGGATCATCGGTTACACCGCCGGTTCCGCCGTCGGTATGTAGGCGGGCAGTGTCGCATCGAGGTAGAACCCGCCATTCGGAGTAGGTCCGGCGTGCAACATCCCGTGCACCAACTCGACCCGCTGCTGCAGCCCCGCGATGCCCAGCCCGGAACCGGTACCGGCCAAGGCGGTATCGGGCCGGCCGGCCGGCGGCGTGTTCCGGATCGTGAGCTGCACCTTGGGCCGGGTCGTACCGCGCCGCACGACCACCCGCGCTACCAGCCCGACCTCGATGCTCTCGCTGCCGCCTCGACCCGGATCATCGTCGCAGCGGGCAAGGAGTCCGAAGGGGAGATGGCGGCCCGGGCGGCGGACCGCCGGTGTCGATGTCAGTCGGTCCTCGGCAAGGTGACGACCGGCCTGTTCCTCAACGTACAAGCCATCGGCCGCCAGCAGCGACGACTATGACAAGTATGTCGTCGTCCTCCTTCGATCTCGCCGACACGCTCGCCGGGCTCGACCATGTGCATTCGATCGACTGGGCGGCCTGGCTGCGGCGCCGGGACGCGCAGCAAGAGGGCTACGCCCCCGAGCGCGAGGCAACGCTTCACGGCGATGTTCGACGTGCTGGCGGAGTTGCTGCCCGCGTCGTTAGTGGCGCTGGACCTCGCCTGCGGATCGGGATCGATCAGTCAGCGGCTGCTCGCGCGGGTCCCCGGTGCCCGCGCGGTCGCGGTCGACGTCGACCCGGTGATGCTGGCCTCGGCCACGGCGCACTCGGCACCGTCGACGGTCGACTCCGCTGGGTCGACGCCGACCTGGCCTCGCCCGGCTGGACAGACGCACTCGGCGCGATCCAGGTGGACGCGGTGCTCAGTACCACCGCACTGCACTGGCTGACGCCGGAAGCGCTGACTCGCTTGTACCGGGACCTCGGCCGGTTGCTGCCGCCCGGCGGGCTCGTCCTCAACGGCGACACCCTGGCGTTCGGTCCGGCGATGCCGACCCTGGCGCGGCTGAGCCGGCGCGTCCTGGACGAGCAGTGGTCGGACGCCGCGTTCACCGCGCGCGACGTCGAGACGGCGGAACAGTGGTGGGAGGCGCTGGCCGCGGAGCCCGCGCTCACGC
>WHSY01000115.1 GCA_009379815.1 Pseudonocardiaceae bacterium | reverse complement strand
GATCTCCTCGTCGGCGTAGCCGGCGTCGCGCAGCAACGTCACCGTCCCCGGCAGGCCCTTGACCACGGCCGCCTCCTCGCCGGGGGCGAAGAACTCGGTCGGTACGGCCACGACCTCGGCGCGGCGCAACGCGAGCAGCTGCCCGTCGCGCAGCATCTGGTGAACTCTGGTGACCGGCAGGCCGAGCAGCTGCGCCACATCGGGAAGTGGCAGGACCTCCACCTCGGGGTCCAGCACATCCGCAGCGATGGGGATGTCACTCACGCGCCACACCCTGCCACACGAGGGTGACCGAGCCCTTCCTCCGCTCGGGGGCGCCCGATACGTACGATCGTGTGCCGTGGAGCGACCGGTGGCGGAGCGCAACGACCGCCTGGTCGGCGCCCGGCTCGACGGGCGCTATCAGGTGGACGCGGTGCTCGCCCGCGGTGGGATGTCGACCGTGTACCGGGGAACCGACACCCGGCTGGACCGTCAGGTCGCGATCAAGGTGATGGATCGCCGTTTCACCGGCGATCCGGTGTTCCTCGAGCGCTTCGAGCGGGAGGCGCGGGCGGCCGCCCGGCTGCACCACCCGGGCGTGGTGGGGGTGTTCGATCAGGGCGTCGACCGCTCGGGCGAGGACGATTACGTCTTCCTCGTGATGGAGCTCGTCGAGGGGGGCACACTGCGTGACCTGCTGCGCGAGCGTGGCCCGCTCGCAGTCCCACTGGCACTGTCGGTGGCCGATCCGGTGCTGTCCGCGCTGGCCGCGGCGCACCGCGAGGGTCTTGTGCATCGCGACGTCAAGCCCGAGAACGTGCTGATCGGTCACGGCGGTGTGGTCAAGGTGGCCGACTTCGGGCTGGTGCGCGCCGCAGCCGAGGCCGGCACCACCACGGGCAACGTCATTCTCGGCACCGTCGCCTACCTGTCCCCCGAGCAGGTCTCCACCGGCGCGGCGGATGCGCGTAGCGATGTCTACTCGGCCGGGATCCTGCTCTTCGAGCTGCTCACCAGCCACCCGCCCTATACCGCCGAAACCGCGCTGTCGGTGGCCTACCACCACGTCAACGACGACGTCCCCGCGCCGAGTGAGATCGTGCCCTCGCTACCCGTCCAGCTCGACGAGCTGGTCATCAGCGCGACCCGTCGCGACCCGGCCCAGCGCCCGAGCGACGCCTCGGCCTTCCTGCTCGCACTGCAACGGGTGCGCGGCGAGCTGGGGATCTGGCGGGTCCCGGTGCCGGTCCCCGCGCACGGTACCGATCGGACGCCGGGCACCGAGCGGGGCGGCGTCGAGACCGGCGCGGCGGGGCAGGGCCCATCCGGCACCCGCGCCATGACCCGGACCGGCATACCCGCCGACGTCACCGCCGACGTCACCGACGAGCGGGCCCCGCCGACCACCGCACCGTCGCGCCCGACCGGGCACGAGTCATACCAGCAGCAGCGACGGCGTAGCCGCCGGGCGTTCGTCGCATGGCTGCTCGTCATCCTGCTGCTGGCCGCTGCCGTCGGCACCGCTGCGTGGTGGCTCGGGGCCGGTCGCTGGACGTCGGTGCCCCAACTGGCGGGAATGGACCCCGCGGCGGCCGAGGCCGCACTGGCCGAGGCGGACCTCGCTGCGCAGCCCGTCGACGATCACCACGACACGGTGCCTCGTGGGATCGTGATCGGCAGCGACCCCGAGGGGGGCGGCCGAGCGGTGCGCGGCTCGAACGTCGAGGTCGTGGTCTCCCTGGGACGCCCGGTGGTGCCGGACCTGCCGAGCGGCACGGCACCGGAGGAGGCCACCCGGATCATCACCGACACCGACTTGCGTCCGGTCCGCGACCCCGGCGCCGCGGAGTACAGCGACACCGTTGCCGAGGGCGACGTGATGGGCCTGCGCCCCGCCGCCGGCACGATACTCACCGTCGGTGCCCCGGTCACCCTGGTGGTCAGCAAGGGCGCGGCACCGACCACGGTGCCCGACGTGCGGGGCGAGTCCGAGGCCGACGCCACCGACCTGCTGGCCGAGGCCGGCCTGACGGTCACCGACGTCGAGCACCGCTTCGATCCGGACGTACCCGGTGGGCAGGCGATCGGGACCGAACCCGACGCGGGCGAGGAGACCGTGCGCGGCACCGAGGCCACCCTGGTGATCAGTAACGCACTCGTGGTGCCCGACGTGGCCGGTCAACCCCGCGAGGAGGCTTTGGCCGCGCTGCGCGAGGAGGGGTTCGATCCCGAGGAGCGCGGGGCGGGGGCAGGGCAGCCAGGCGCCGTGGTCGCGGCGCTCGATCCCCGGCCGGGCAACCTGGTGGATCCCGCGAGCAATCGGATCGTGGTGGAGATGTCCACCGAGGTGACGGTGCCCGACATCGTGGGACGTACGGTGGCGCAGGCCCGGCAGATCCTTGCCGACGCCGGGCTGCAAGCCGACGTGCAGCAGTTCTTCGGCGACGAGTCCAGCCGGGTGTTCGCGCAGGTCCCCGGTGCCGGGAACCGGGCCGAATCCGGCAGCTCGGTCCGGATCTTCGCACCCTGAGACCCGGTGGTTCGTTATGATCGTTACTTCGCAACGCAGCGGCGGGAGGGTTTCGCGGGATGAACACGGTGCTGGTCGTGCTGGTCGTCGCGGTGCTCGCGCTGATCGCCGTGGCGGTCTGGTTCGCCGTCCGGCGATCGCGGTCGACGCCCGCCGCCACCCCCGAGGCCCCGGCCGATCCGCTCGCCAGTCACGAGGGGGTCACCGACGTCCGGACGCTGCGCGCCGGCGACATGGTCGACTACAAGGGCGCGCTGTACTTCGTTCGCGGCTCGCTGCGGCTGACCGAGGGCGGCTACAGCTGGTCCGAGCACTTCCTCGACGACGCCCGCGGGGCGCGGTGCTGGATCTCGGTCGAGGAGGACCCGGACCTCGAGGTGATGCTCTGGCACGAGTCCGACACGCGCACCGAGCCCTCCGGCGACGAGATCGAGGTCAGCGGCGTGCGCTACCGGCTCGAGGAGCGCGGCAGCGCCCGGTACCGCTCCGAGGGCACCACCTCGCTAGCGGAGCAGGGGACGGTGGAGTACGTCGACTACGCGGCGGAGGGAGAGCGCGCGCTGGGCTTCGAGCGGTTCGACGGCGGCCCGTGGGAGAGCGGGACGGGCGAGGCGGTGGTGCTGTCGGCACTGCGCGTGTACCCGGCGGGCAGCAGCCGCTCGTGACCGCCGACGCACTCTTCGCCACGGAGGCTGCATCGTGAGGGCATCGATCGCGGCGCCCTTCGCCGACTCGCGCACGGCCGACCTGCGGCTGGCCTACGGGATGCAGCGGCTGCCGGCGCTCGGCATTCACAGTGTGGTGCTGGCCGGTGCGCATCTCGAGTTGCGGGTGCTGGGCGCCTCCCATCAGGTCGTGGTCGACCTCGACGGGGCGACGTGGTCGGAGACCGTCGCCTGCCTCGCCGGCCACGACACCCACCCAAGAGCCCTGCCGGAGTCCGATGAGCAGCGGGCCGGGGGATTGCGATCCCGGTTCGTCTCCCGGTGCGTGCGGCTGGAACCGGTGGCGTTCGCCGCGCGGGTGCACGCGGTGCGGCAATGGTGCGACGGACGCTCCGATGCACTGGTGGGGACCTTTCCGGGTTCGCCACTGGCGGTGACGGCGTTGCTCGTCGCGCCCGCCACGGCCGGGCGAGCAGGATGGCGGACCTGGCACGCCTACCCGCAGACCGGGGAGCTCGTGGAGACGACCAGCCTGGTGGACACGACGACCGTGGTGGGACCGGTATGAATCACCGGAGCAAGCTGGTAGTGGTGGCGGTGGTCGTGTTGATCGGCGTCGTCGCCATCGCGTCGGCCATCGGCGGATCCGGTGGGGTGCGCGGGTACCTGGCGGACACCTACGCCCGGGTCTCCGGTAGCGGCGACTCCGTCGTCTACCGCTCGCCGCGCTCCCCCCGCACGGTCTACGACGACATCCGCGCGGCTACCTCGCCATCGGACGCGATCGTCGAGCCGGACCGCTACTTCCTGCGCTACCCCGACGACATCGTCGCGGTCACCCCGCGCGGCGGGGGTTCCACCATCTACCTCGACGACGAGGAGCGCGGCTACCAGCGCTGGTTTCCCGTCATCGTGCCGATCTGGGGCGGCCCGTTCCGCAGCCCCGGTGGTGGCTTCCGGGGCGGCGGACCCGGGTTTGGCAAGTAGGACCGAATGACGACACCGCGGCGCCTGGCCCGCCGGCCGAAGGAGGAATGACACCGATGCTGTCCACGATTGCCACCGAGGTGGGCATCGCCGCCGCCTACGGGTTGGTCGGCCTGGCGCTCATGACGCTGGGCTTCGTGCTCGTCGACGTGCTCACCCCGGGCAACCTGCGCGAGCAGGTCTGGATGCAGCGCAACCGCAACGCAACGATCCTGCTGGCGAGCAACCTGCTCGGCGTCGGCATCGTGGTCACCACAGCCATCTTCGCCAGCGCCGATGTCTTCGTCGCCGGGCTGGTCTCCGCCGCGGCGTACGGCGTGCTCGGGCTGGTGCTGATGGCGGTGTCCTTCCTGGTGATCGACGCCGCGACGCCGGGCAGGCTCGGTGAGCTGCTGCTGGACGGCACCGCCCACCCGGCGGTGTGGGTCAACGGGTCCTCGCACCTCGCGGTCGCCGCGATCGTGGCCGCCGCGATCTACTGATCGGTACGGCGGTGAGCACCGACGTCGCGGCGCTCGGCACGTACTCGCGTCCGGCCAGGACCGGGCTGCTGTTCGCCACCTTCGTCTGCGCGGCGTGCGGACTGGTCTACGAGCTGGCGCTCATCGCACAGGGCTCCTACCTGCTCGGCGACTCGGTGACGCAGACGTCGGTCGTGCTCGCGGTGATGGTCTTCGCCATGGGGATGGGGTCGCTGGCGGCCAAGCCGCTGCAGCGGCGTGCGGCGCTGTCGTTCGCGGCGGTCGAAGCCGCGCTCGCGCTCGTCGGTGGGCTGGCGGTGCTGGCGCTGTACGTCAGCTTCGCCTGGTGGGACCTGTACTGGCCGAGCCTGATCGGGATCGCGTTCGCGGTGGGCGCGCTGATCGGCGCGGAGATCCCGTTGCTGATGACGCTGCTGCAACGCATCCGCAGGCAGGACGCCGGGTCCGCGGCAGCCGACCTGTTCGCGGCGGACTACGTCGGCGCGCTGGTCGGCGGACTGGCGTTCCCGTTCCTGCTGCTACCGCTGCTGGGACAGCTGCGCGGGGCGATGACGGTCGGCGCGCTCAACGCGATCGCCGGTGCCGCCGTCGTACTCGGGCTCTTCGGCGCCGCCCTGTCACGGCGCGACCGCCTCGCGGTGGGCGCCGCGACGCTGGCCGTGCTCGCCGTGCTCGGGGTGGCGTTCGCGGGAAGCGGGGTGGTGCAGCGCACCGCGCGCTCACAGCTCTACGCCGACCCGGTGGTCCACGCCGAGACCAGCGCCTACCAGAACATCGTGCTCACCCGCTCGGCCCCGCTGTCGGCGGGTGCCCCGGACATCAGGCTGTTCCTCAACGGTGACCTGCAGTTCTCCTCGCTCGACGAGTACCGCTACCACGAGGCACTGGTGCACCCGGTGATGGACGGACCGCACGAACGGGTCCTCGTGCTCGGTGGGGGCGACGGTCTCGCGCTACGCGAGGTGCTGCGCTATCCGGGAGTGCAACAGGTCGTCGAGGTCGAGCTCGATCCGGCGGTCGTCCAGCTCGCCCGGACCGAACCCGCGCTCGTCGAGCTCAACGACGGCTCGCTCGACGACCCCAGGGTGCGGGTCGTCGTCGACGACGCGTTCCGCTGGCTGCGGGACGCGACCGGGGAGTTCGACGCGGTCGTGGTGGACCTGCCGGACCCGGACGCCACGGCCACCGCCAAGCTGTACTCGACCGAGTTCTACGCGCTGGTGCGCGAGGTGCTCGCGCCGGATGGGCGGGTGGTGGTGCAGGCCGGCTCGCCGTACTTCGCGCCACGAACATTCTCCTGCATCCTCGCCACGGTGCGCTCCGCCGGCCTGGGTGCCGTGCCCTACCACGTGACCGTGCCGAGCTTCGGTGACTGGGGCTTCGTGCTGGCCGCGCCCGGCGGTCCTCCCCCGCTGACGATCGACCCGCCCGCGCCGTTGCGGTTTCTCACCGACGAGGTGCTGCGCGCCGCCGCCGTCTTCCCTGCCGACCGCGAGCCGCAACCCTCCGAGCCGTCCACTCTGGATGATCCGCGGGTGCTGCGGCTGGCCACCTCCGAGTGGCGCCGCTACTAAGGAGTTGTCGTCAAATGTCAGGCCCACATCAGTAGCGATGCGAGGGCAGCGTTGGCCGGACGAACTCCCACTCCGCATCGGACAGCTCATGGCGACGTATCACCCGACCATGATCTACTACGCAAGATCATTTGACGGCAGGCCCTAATCGGGTCGTCCGGGTGAGTGTGTTGTCTTGGGGCGGGCGCGGATGTGTGCGCGTTCGCCCTGCTTGCCGACGAGGCTGAGGAACTCGACCGGGTCGGCACCGGCGGGACCGAACCAGTGCGGGGTGCGGGTGTCGAACTCGGCCGCCTCACCGGGTGAGAGCTCCAGGTCGTGTTCGCCGAGGACCAGCCGTAGCCGTCCGTTGAGGACGTAAAGCCACTCGTAGCCCTCGTGGGTCTGCGGATCGGGTTCCTTCGGGCGCCTGCCGGCGGGGATCACGAACTTGTATGCCTGGATACCTCCGGGCCGGCGCGTCAGGGGCAGGATGGTCATGCCACGGCAGGTGATCGGGCGTAGGTGGATGCGCGGGTCGCCAGTGGGTGGGGCGTCGACGAGCTCGTCGAGCGTGACGCCGTGAGCCCTGGCCAGCGGCAGGAGCTGTTCCAGGGTCGGCCTGCGACCACCGGACTCCAGCCGGGACAGGGTGCTCACCGAGATGCCGGTCGCTGCCGACAGGTCGGCCAGCGTGGTTTCGCGCTGCCTGCGCAGCGCACGTAGCCGGGGGCCGACCGCGTCGAGCGCTTGGTCGAGATGGTTGTCCATCCCCCCAGTTTGCCAGATCAGCAATAATACTTGCCGAGATGCCTTGTCAGTGCGGATGGTTGTCGTGGAGGTGGTCGCGATGACCAATGAGCTGAAGGACAGCTATGACGTGGTGGTGGTCGGCGGTGGCGCCGCGGGGTTGAACGGGGCGCTGATGCTGGCGCGGGCGCGGCGCTCGGTGGTGGTGATCGACGCGGGCGCCCCGCGCAACGCCCCGGCTGCGGGCGTGCACGGGCTGCTGGCCCGGGACGGGATCCGGCCGGCCGAGTTGCTGGAGCGCGGCCGGGCGGAAGTCCGTGGCTATGGCGGTCACGTGGTGTCCGGCGAGGTCGGTGCCGTGGCTCGCGAGGACGACGGGTTCGCGGTGGCGCTGGCCGATGGCCGGACGGTCCGTGCGCGGCGGCTGCTGGTGGCTACCGGCCTGGTTGACGAGCTGCCGGACGTACCGGGGCTGCGGGCTCGGTGGGGTCGGGATGTGGTGCATTGTCCGTACTGCCACGGTTGGGAGGTCCGTGACCAGGCCATCGGGGTGCTGGCCAGTGGGCCGCTGGCGGTGCACCAGGCGTTGCTGTTTCGCCAGTGGAGCACCGATGTCACGTTCTTCTCCCACACCATGCCGCCGCCGACCGACGAGGAGGCGGAGCAGCTGGCTGCCCGCGGCATCAGCGTGGAGGACGGCGAGGTGGCGTCCTTGGAGATCGCCGAGGACCGCCTCGTGGGAGTACGGCTGAGCGACGGCACGGTGATCAGCCGCGAGGTGCTGGCGGTCCCGCCGCGCATGGTGGCGCGTGCAGGCCTCCTGGCAGCGCTCGGACTGCGGCCTGCGAAACATCCCGGAGGAGTCGGTGAGTTCATCCCCTCCGACACGACCGGCCGTACCGACGTGCCCGGGGTGTGGGTCGCGGGCAACGTCACCGATCTGTCCGCCCAGGTCGGTACCGCCGCAGCGGCGGGCGCTGCCGCGGCCGCCCAGATCAACGCCGAGCTGGTCGCCGAGGACACCCGCCAGGCGGTAGCCACCCGACGGGACCCGTTCTCACCCGAGACCGAAGCGCGTGTCTGTGAACTGGTGATGCGCGACCGTCGCCACGGCCTGTAAACCACTGAAGGGAGCCGTTGTGTCCGAACAATTCGGTAAGGCGTTCTGGGAAGAGCGTTACCGCGGCCACACCGCGGTCTGCAGCTGGCGGCCCAATCCGCAGCTGGTGGCGGAAGCTGGGGATCTCGCGCCCGGCACGGCACTGGACGCGGGCTGCGGCGAGGGAGCCGACGCCATCTGGCTCGCCTCGCGCGGCTGGCGGGTGACGGCGGTGGACCTCGCCACCACAGCGCTGCGCCGCGCGCGAGAGCACGCCGAAACGCTCAGCGCCGACGTCACGAGCAGGATCGACTGGGTACAGGCCGACCTGACCAGCTGGACGCCCACCGAGGAACACTTCGATCTGGTCTCCACCCACTACGTGCACGCGGCCGAATCGCGCGACACGCTGTTCCGCCGGCTGGCGGCAGCGGTCGCGCCGGGCGGCACGCTGCTCATCGTCGGCCACCACCCATCAGGTCCGCAGCACGCCAGCTCACCAGAGGCGTACTTCACCGCCGAGGACGTCGCGGCCAGCCTCGACCCCGACCGGTGGGACATCGCCGTCGCCGAGGCTAGGACCCGATCGGCCACCGGCCACGACGGACACGAGATCACCGTTCGCGACGCAGTCCTTCAAGCCCGCAAGCGTGCATGACCTGCGGATAGGGAACCGTACCTCCTCGTCGGTGCGCTCGCTCCACACATGGCCGGGCGCGGCTCGGGCGTCATCATCAACATCACGACCGGCGCGGCTCACCGGGGAACCGGGCTGATGCCCAGTGTGGGGGTGCTTGCGGGGCGGGTGCGCCGCCGTACCACGGGCAGGCGCTGTCCTAAGCGATCAAGGATCGTGCTGGATTGTTGTTCAGCACCACCGACCACCCCTCGCGGGGGCCTTCGACGGCTACCAGCCGGGCGCCGGATCAGCCGCGCAGGATCTCAACCTCAGTCGGTGCGGGGCTTGCCGATGCCGCACACGTAGACCACTGCCAGCGCCCCTCCGGGCGGCGCGGCCACCCAGATCCACCACGGGTACACCGCCCAGCTCGCTGCGAGTCTTGGCATCCCAGGCCGACCGCACCCTGGCATCGAACTCGGAAAGGTCGATCAGCCCCTCAGCGTGTGCCCAGTGCAGCCGATCCTGGACGGCCTTCCGGTCGGCATTGGACACGCGCAGGCTGTCGGGGCGAACCCGGCTCGCTCACCCACTCATCCTGCCAAACCGATCAGGCCGGCAGGAACCGACGGTCAGCCGCGCAGCATCTCCGCGACCAGGAAAGCCAGCTCGAGCGACTGCTGCGTGTTCATCCGGGGGTCGCAGGCAGTCTCGTAACGCCCGGACAGGTCTGCGTCGGAGATATCCTGCGCGCCGCCGAGACACTCGGTCACGTCCTCGCCGGTGATCTCGACGTGGATCCCGCCCGGGTGGGTGCCCAGCGCGTGGTGCACCTCGAAGAAGCCCTGAACCTCGTCGACGACCCGATCGAAATGCCGCGTCTTGTAGCCGGTGGACGATTCCACGGTGTTGCCGTGCATCGGGTCGCACTGCCAGATCACCTTGTGCCCGGAGGCGGTGACCTTCTCCACGATCGCGGGCAGTACGTCGCGAACCTTTGCCGAACCCATCCGCGAGATCAGCGTGAGACGCCCGGGCACACCGTGGGGGTCGAGTCGCTCGACGTACTCCACAGCCTGCTCGGGTGTGGTGGTCGGGCCGAGCTTGAGGCCGATCGGGTTGGCCAGCAGCTCCGCGAACGCCACATGCGCCCCGTCCAGCTGCCGGGTGCGCTCCCCCACCCACAGGAAGTGCGCGGACAGGTCGTAGAGCCGGGCAGCATCGCCGGTGGTGTCGAGCCGGAGCATCGCCCGCTCGTAGTCGAGCACCAGCGCCTCATGGCTGGCGAAGATCTCCGTCGTCCGAAGCGAGCTGTCGTCCACGCCGCACGCCGACATGAACCGTAGCCCACGGTCGATCTCCGCCCCGAGCGCCTCGTATCGAGCGCCGGCCGGCGAGCGCAGCACGAAGTCCTTGTTCCAGTCGTGCACCCGGTGCAGGTCGGCCATCCCGGCATTGGTCAGCGCCCGTACGAGGTTCATCGCCGCCGCGGCGTTGGCGTAGGCGCGGATCATCCTGCTCGGATCGTTCACCCGAGCCTCGGGGTCGGCGAGCAGCGAGTTCACCATGTCACCGCGGTAGGCGGGCAGGCCCAGCGCGTCGGTCGGGTTGGAGCGCGGCTTGGCGTACTGGCCTGCGAACCGGCCCACCTTGACCACCGGCATGCTCGCGCCGTAGGTGAGCACGACGGCCATCTGCAGCAGCGTCCGGATGCTGGTCCGGATATGCGGCTCGGTGTTGTCGGCGAATGTCTCCGCGCAGTCGCCACCCTGCAGCAGGAACGCCTCGCCGCGGGCAACCGAGCCGAGCTGGTCACTGAGCCTGTCGACCTCGCCCGTCACGGTGATCGGCGGCACGCTCTCCAGGACGGTGCGCACGTTGCGAACCGCGTCGGGGTCCTGCCAGTCGGGCTGTTGTGTAGCAGGCCTGCCCAGGGCATCGTCGAGCCGGGTACGCAGCTCGGCCGGCAGCGGTGGCAGCTCGGGTAGCGCGTCCACCGGCACATCCACGGTCCAGTTCACGATGCTCCAGCCTAGGGCGTCACACCCCCGTCCCCGCCAACGGGATCTCCTCGCGCTCGCCCCGAACCGCGCGACCTCGTCCGCGACGCGGGCCTTTGTTACACGCAGTACGTGAGTGACGATAACCCTGTGACGGCGCGCCGTACCGTCGTACATCAGGATCCGCAGCGACGGCGTCTCCGGCGGTACGGACAGCTGCGTCGACATCTCCAGTGCCGACGTGACCAACGCGACGGCCCAGCGTGTGCTCACGCAGGTCAACCGACTCGCCGCCGGCATGGCGGCGGAGGCCGCACAACCCGTTCCCGGGTAACATGGCGGTCGCCATGCGGCTCCGCGCTCACCGTCGACGACGACAGCAACGAGCCATGTCGACTCGCGGTTGACATCGCCAGCCACAATGCTATACTTCGGCCCGATTCTTCCCCGCCATCCTCCGGGATTGGCGGGGCATTTTATGTGCGGCGGCGGTGTCGGTGGGTCCTGATACCACTACAGCATGCAGCCGCCAGCCCGCGTCGTCGTCTTCGTCGACTACCAGAACACTCACCTTGGCGCATTGCGCGCCTTCTGGCCCTCGAGCGCCTTACCCGCCAGTGGTCACATCAATCCGCGCGCGCTCGGGGACCTGCTGGTCAGCAAGCGCATGGCCAACTGTCTTCCGTCCGAGCTGGTACAGGTGCGTGTCTACCGGGGGCGCCCGGAGCCGACCCGCCAGCCCGGGCCCGCAGCAGCGAACGATCGGCAGGCTGACGCCTGGTCCAGGCTAGGCAAGGTGCAGGCGATTCGGCGTCCGCTGCGCTACCCACGCAAGTGGCCCGTCGAGTCGGCGCACGAGAAGGGTGTCGACGTGGCGCTCGCGGTGGACATGGTGCGGCTCGCGATCGAGGGCGCCTACGACGTCGGCGTGGTAGTCAGCGCCGATACCGATCTCCTGCCCGCGCTGGAGGCCGTCAACGAGCTCGGAGCCGCCCACGTCGAGGTCGCCGGGTGGTGGCGCCAGCCCCGGTTACGACTCCGGCGCCAGCCAGAGCGGTTGTGGTGTCACTGGCTCAACGAGCAGGACTACCGCCGCGTCGAGGATCTCACCAACTACGCAGCACCGGGATCGTCCAGGCCGGATGGCTGATTCGTCGAGCCGCCTCGCGGCGGCGGTGTCAGCCGAAGAAGACCTGGGCCTCGGCGTAGCGTTCCAGCGGTACCGTCTTCAGCTCGGCGGTGGCCTCGGCGAGTTTGACCCGCACGATCTCGGTACCGTGCAGCGCCACCATGGACCCGAAGTCGCCGTCGTGGGCGGCATCGACGGCGTGCAGCCCGAACCGGGTGGCCAGCACCCGGTCGTAGGCCGTGGGGGTCCCACCGCGCTGGATGTGCCCCAGCACCACCGCCCGTGACTCGGCGCCGGTGCGCCGGCCGATCTCGTCGGCGAGCCAGGTGCCCACCCCACCGAGCCGGACGTGACCGAAGGTGTCGGTCTCGCCGGTCGACAGCCGCTCGGCGCCGCCCTCGGGCACCGCTCCCTCGGCGACCACGATGATCGGCGCGAACTGGCGCTCGAAGCGCCTGGTCACCCAGTCGCATACCTGGTCAACCGAGAACTCCTTTTCCGGCACCAGGATCACGTTGGCACCACCCGCGAGGCCGGAGTGCAGCGCGATCCACCCGGCGTGGCGGCCCATCACCTCGACGACCAGCGCCCTGCGGTGCGACTCGGCGGTGGTGCGCAGCCGGTCGATCGCCTCGGTGGCGATGTGCACCGCGGTGTCGAACCCGAACGTGTAGTCGGTGGCGCCGAGGTCGTTGTCGATCGTCTTGGGCACTCCGACCACGGCCACGCCGTCCTCGGCGAGCTGCTGGGCGACCCCGAGGGTGTCCTCGCCGCCGATCGCGATCAGCGCGTCGATGCCGTAGTCGGCCAGCGTCGCTTTGATCCGTTCGGGCCCGCCGTCGACGCTGTAGGGGTTGGTCCGCGACGAGCCCAGCACCGTGCCACCGCGGTCGAGGATGTCCTCCACGACGTCGAGGTCCAGCGGTTTGACCAGGCCTTCCAGCGGTCCCTGCCACCCGTTGCGGAACCCGATGACGGTGTCACCGTGCACCTCCACGCCCTTGCGGACCACCGCCCGGATCACCGCGTTGAGCCCGGGGCAGTCGCCGCCGCCGGTGAGCACGCCGATGCGCATCCGCTCGCCCTTCCACCCGTGCGTTGTCGTATCGGGGCGAGCCTGACACGTCTGGATCGGTGCAGCAAACCGGGCTCAGCCCGCACGTGCCGACGTCCGGCGCCGCTCGATCGCGTGCCACCGCGCCAGGTTGTGCCGGGCGTCGGCGAGCGCGTCGTGGGCGTCCGACGGTGGCGGAGGCAGCGCCGGCTTGCCGGCATCCTCCCAGCGCTGCCGCAGCTCACGGGTGAAACGGGGCAGCGCACGCGGCAACGCCGGCATCGAGCCCCACAGCTGGGCGAGCGCGACGTGGTCGTATGAGGCGAACCAAGCCCACAGCTCCACGCCATCACCCGGCACGGTCAGGTACTCCAGCAGCGACTCCCGGATCGCCGCCCGGCTCCGCCACGCGGGGTCCGGCGGCGGCGGGAGCTTGGGCAACACGTGCGACCGCACCCATGGCCCGGCCCGCTCCGGATCGAACTCGGTCGACACCGCGTAGTACTCCCGACCCTGCTCGTCGACCACTCCGATCGAAACGAGATCGATCGTGGCGCCGTCCTCGATGAACTCGCAGTCGTAGAAGTACCGCACCCGCTACCCGCCTCGCCCTGTCTGACCTGCAAGAACACGCTCACCGGCCGCTGCCGGTCGCCGGAGTCGCCACGGAGTCGCCACGAACACTACCGAGCACGGTCTCGACCGCCTCACGGGTCCCGCACGCGGACCGCCGTGGTGAACACGAACCGCGCCGTGCGCGCCACCCGGCAAGCTCGGGATTCTGCATCGGTGGGACCGAACGCCAGGTCCGCCCGCTAGTACTACAGGGCTAGATCGTTCTACTGGTGGTGATAGTCGCTGGTCAGGG
>WHSY01000114.1 GCA_009379815.1 Pseudonocardiaceae bacterium | reverse complement strand
GACGCGTTCATCCCGTGCTCGGCGGCAGCGACCCAGTAGGCGTCGACAGCCTGGACGTGCGCGGGGTCGGGCTCGCCGCGCCAGCGGGTCATGAACCGCTCGGTGATCGTCGAGCACTGGTCGATGCGGCGCTGCGGGACCGCCGGCTGGTAGATGCCCCGTGCGGACTGTGCGACGTAGGACAGCGCCATCACCGAGGCGCGGGCGAGCTGCTCGCGGGCCTCGGCGTCGGTGGTGTCGAGCAGCGGCCGGTACCCCCAGATCGGGGCCAGCATGGCCAGCGCAGCCTGCACATCGACCCGGACGTCGCCGGTGTGCACCGGCAACGGGAACGGTTCCGCAGGGGGCAGCCCGTCACCGAAGCGGCCGTCGACGAGCAGTGCCCACACGTCGCTGAAAGTGACCTTGCCGGCCAGGTCCTCGATATCGACACCCCGGTAGCGCAGCGCACCACCGTCCTTGTCGGGCTCGGCGATCTCGGTGTGGAATGCGACCACACCTTCCAGACCCGGCCTGAAATCGTCAGTCGATGTCCCCGGGTCCGATTCGACCGGGTCCGAGTCCGCTGTGTCCGAGTCCGCTGGGTTCACCGACACCCCCGTCCTTCCTCGCACGGCTGGCGCAAACCCTGCACCTCGGGGGCATATCAGGCAACGTCGGCCACCGGTGTCCGGCATCACCGGCGTACCCGGCGGGGGTGTGACAGGCCGGGCCGAACACGTACGTTCGCAAGGATCGGGTGCCGATGAGTGGGGTGGTGTGCATGACTGCAGGTCAGGCGGATCGCGGGTCTCGGCTGGCCGCGATGGGGGCCTCCTATGCGGCCGGTCAGCTCGACACCGACGGGCTGGCCCCGACATGGCACGAGCAGCTCGCCGCCTGGCTGGCCGACGCCGTCGCAGGCGAGCTCCCCGAGCCCAACGCCATGGTGCTCGCCACCGCCGATGCCGACGGGCTGCCGAGCTCACGGACGGTACTGGCCAAGCTCCTCGACGAGCGCGGCGTCGTCTTCTTCACCAACTTCACCTCGGCCAAGATGCACGACCTCAAATCCACTCGGTTCGCCTCGGCGACCTTTCCCTGGCTTGCGCTGCAGCGCCAAGCCCACCTGCGTGGGCCGATCGAGACGATCACCACCGAGGAGACCAGGGCGTACTGGTACACCCGGCCCCGCGGCGCCCAGCTCGGCGCCTGGGCGTCGGCCCAGTCCAGCGTGGTCCGCAACCGGCGCGCGCTCGACCTCGCGCTCGATCACACCTCGAGGCGCTTCGCCGGCGCCGAACGGGTGCCGCTGCCACCGCACTGGGGCGGGGTGAGGATCCGGCCGCACGCCGTGGAGTTCTGGGCCGGCAGGCCCAACCGGATGCATGACCGGCTGCGCTACGCCCTCGACGGCGACGGCGAGTGGACGGTGGAGCGGCTGGCCCCGTGAGTGGCGATGCGAGTCCGGGCTCGCATCGCCACTCACGACCCGGGCGAGTCGTCGTCGGCGGGGAGGCGCTGGTGGATCTGGTGCCCGCGCACGATGGCACCCTCGCGCCCCGACTCGGGGGCGGTCCGTTCAACGTCGCGGTCGCACTGGGGCGGCTGGGTGTTCCCAGCACGTTCCTGTCCCGGCTGTCCACCGACGCGTTCGGCGAGGCGTTGCTGGCTCGGCTGCGCGAGTCCGGCGTGGACGCCTCGCTGGTGCAGCGCGGCCCGCAGCCCACCACGCTGGCCGTCGTCGAGCTGGCACCCGACGGCTCGGCCTCCTACGGCTTCTACACCGAGGGCACTGCCGACCGGCTCGTCGCCGACCCCGGTCCGCTGCCGGGCGACGTCGCCGCGGTCTGTCTGGGGACGCTGTCGCTCGTGCTCGAGCCGGGCGCCTCGGTCTACGAGGCGGTGCTGCACCGGGAGGCGGCAGCCGGCCGGCTGACGGTGCTGGACCCGAACGTGCGTGCGGCACTCATCCCCGACGCCGCGGCCTACCGTGCGCGGCTGCACTCCTGGCTGGCCTCGGTCGGCCTGCTCAAGCTGTCGGTCGAGGACGCCGGCTGGCTCGCCGCGGGCCTCGACGTGGGCCTCGACGTGGAGCGCGCGCTGCAGTGCTGGCTCGACGCCGGCCCCGCCGCCGTGGTGCTCACCCGCGGTGGCGACGGCCTGTCGGTGCGCACCGCAGGTACGCGGGTCGACGTCGCCACGCCGGCAGTGGCGGTGGCCGACGCGATCGGTGCGGGCGACACCGTGGCTGCCGCACTGCTGGGTCGGCTGCACGACCGCGGCGCGCTGGACCGGGACTCGCTGACCGCCCTCGACGCCGACGGCTGGCGGGATGTCCTCGGCTTCGCCGCCCGGGCCGCGGCGGTCACGGTCTCGCGGGCAGGGGCGGACCCGCCATGGCGTCACGAGCTGGGCCATTGAGTCGGCGCCGCTGCGCGACCCGCTCCCACAACCGGAGCTACAACGCTCTCCCGACGCGGACTAGCGTGGGGGCGACCCACACCCGTGACGGTGTGTCCCCGTGGCAGGCCAGACCGGCCGGCCCGTACCGCGGCGCCCGTCCGATCCGAGAGGCAACCACATGCCCGACGCCACCGCGTCCGATGCACCCGTACGGTCGGCCGATTCCCACGGTAACGGCTCGTCGGTGACGCTGCAGTTCCCGGGCGGCGAGTATCCCATGACGGTCACGCCGGCCAGCGCGGGAGCCGATGGCGTCAAGCTCGACAAGCTGATGGACAGCACCGGGCTGGTCACCCTGGACCCTGGCTTCGTCAACACCGCGGCGTGCTCGTCGCAGATCACCTACATCGACGGCGAGGCCGGGGTGCTGCGCTATCGCGGATACCCGATCGAGCAGTTGGCCGAGCGGTCCACCTTCATCGAGGTCAGCTACCTGCTCATCTACGGCGAGCTGCCCACCGCGGGGCAGCTCGAGGACTTCACTGACCGGATCCGGCGTCACACCCTGCTGCACGAGGACCTCAAGCGCTTCTTCGAGGGCTTCCCTCGCGACGCCCACCCGATGCCGGTGCTCTCCAGCGCGGTCTCGGCGCTGTCGACCTTCTACCAGGACAGCCTCAACCCGTTTGACGAGCCGAATGTCGACCTCTCGACGTTCCGGCTGCTGGCCAAGCTGCCGACCATCGCGGCGTACGCCTACAAGAAGTCGGTGGGCCAGCCGTTCCTCTACCCGGACAACTCGCAGGGTCTGGTGCAGAACTTCCTGCGGATGACGTTCGGCCTGCCGGCCGAGCCCTACGAGGCGGATCCGGCGATGGCCGACGCGCTCGACCTGCTGTTCACGCTGCACGCCGACCACGAGCAGAACTGCTCGACCTCCACGGTCCGGATGGTCGGCTCCTCGCAGGCCAACCTCTTCGCCTCGATCTCCGCGGGGATCAACGCGCTGTTCGGCCCGTTGCACGGCGGGGCCAACGCGGCGGTACTGGAAATGCTCGACGGCATCCGCACCGACTCCGGTGATGTCGACACCTTCGTCAAGCGGGTCAAGGACCGCGAGGACGGTGTCAAGCTGATGGGCTTCGGCCACCGGGTCTACAAGAACTACGACCCCCGCGCCAAGATCATCAAGAGGACGGCGGACGATATCCTGAGCAAGCTCGGGGTCGATGACCCGCTGCTCGACATCGCGATGACGCTGGAGGAGAAGGCGCTGTCGGACGACTACTTCGTCGAGCGCAAGCTCTACCCCAACGTCGACTTCTACACCGGGCTGATCTACCGGGCGATGGGTTTCCCGACCAAGATGTTCACCGTGCTCTTCGCGCTCGGCCGGCTGCCCGGCTGGATCGCCCACTGGCGAGAAATGATCAACGATCCGGCCACGAAGATCGGCCGTCCCCGGCAGGTCTACACCGGCCCCGTCGAGCGGACGTACACCCCTATCGGGTCCCGCTGACCTGCACCGGCGCATCGCGCATCGCGTATCCCAGCTCGCCGCGAAGGGGCCCGTTGCCTCGCCTGGTGCTGCCAAGGGCGCCCTCGCGGCGCGGCGCGAGGTTCAGGTGCCCGCGCGCAGCGCCTCACCGAGCTTGACGCGGCTGCCCGTTCGCAGCACGGCGTTGGCGTAGATCCGCCCGCCGATCCAGGTGAACATCGCCGTCGCCGCGAGCATGAGCACCACCGCGAGCACTGTCAACGCGATGCCACTGTTGCCGGTGGCCTGCTGGATCGGCATCAGGATCGGCGAGAACGGTGGCACCCAGGCCAGCGTGGCCGCCAGGCCACCGCCGGGATCCTGCAACGAGTTGAACGCGATGACGAACGGGATCAGGATCAGGACCGTCATCGGCGTCGTGACCGCGTTGATCTCCTCCTGTCGCGACACCAGGGACCCGGCAGCGGCGTAGAGCACCGCGAAGAACAGGAACCCGAGCAGGAACCACCCGAGGCTGGCCGCAAAGACCGATACCGCGGTGCCGGTCAGCGTGATCATCCCGGTTGCGGTGCCGACCGTCAGCCCGACCGCGCCGAGCACGACGAGGTTCAGCAGACCCGCCGCGCCGATCCCCAGCACCTTGCCGAGCAGCAGCTGCCACGGCCGGATCGTGGACAGCAGCACCTCCACCACCCGGCTCGTCTTCTCCTCCACCACGCCCATCGCGACGGCGATGCCGAACGTGATCAGCTGGAAGTACAGCAGGATCACCACGACGACGGCGATCCCGAGGCGCTCGTCAGCCCCGGGCTGAGGCGGGTCCAGCGCCTCGACCCGCAGCGGGGCACCGGCAGCGGCGACGCTCGCGGGATCGACGCCCTGCTCGGCGAGTGCCGCCGACAGCGTCTGCTGGCGCACCGAGGTCTCGAGCACGGCGCGCAGCGCGGGTTCCAGCGACGACTCCACGATCACCCGGGAGGTGGCGACGACGGCGGCGTCGAGCTCGCCGGCCCGCACCTGGTCACGCGCGGCTGCCTCGTCGGGCAGCTCGACGGTGGTGAGTTCGAGCCCCGCCTGCCCGGCGGTGGCGCGGACCTGCCCGGCGAGCCCGGTGCCGCCGACGAACGCGACGGGCTGCTCGCCGTCGTCGCCGAGCAGCATCGGGCCCACCAGGATCCCGGCGAGCAGCAGCATGGTGACGAGCAGCCCGATCACGAACGACCGGGTCCGTACCCGGGCGTCGAACTCGCGGCGGGCGACCAGCGCGACGATCTTCGCAGCGGCCGGTGTCATCCCGTCACCACCTCGCGGAACAGGTCGGTCAGCGACGGCCGGCGCGGGGCGAACTCGTGGACCGGGCCGGTGGCAGCGGCCGCGGCGAGCACGGCCTGATCATCGGCACCGGCCTCGAGCTCCAGCACGGCACGACCGTCATCGCTGGACACCACGCGCACCCCCGGCAGCCGGTTCGCCCAGCCCGGGGCCGCGGCGGGGGCGTGCACCAGGAGCTGCGACGGCCCCCCGGAGCGCAGCTCGTCGACCGTGCCGCAGGCCACCATCCGGCCCGCGGCGACGATGCCGACCCGGTCGCAGAGCCGCTCGACGAGCTCGAGCTGGTGGCTGGAGAAGATCACCGGGACGCCGCGGGCGGTGTTCTCGGTCAGCACCCCGCTCATCACGTCGACCGCGACCGGGTCGAGCCCGGAGAAGGGCTCGTCGAGCACCAGCACCTCCGGGTCGTGAATCAGTGCCGCGGCGAGCTGGACTCGCTGCTGGTTGCCGAGGCTGAGCTTCTCCACCGGGTCGTTGCGGCGGGCCGCGACTCCGAGCCGCTCGGTCCAGCTGTCGGCAGCCGCGCGCGCGGCCGCCTTCGACAGCCCGTGCAGCCGCGCCAGGTAGACCAGCTGCTCGCCGACCTTCATCTTCGGGTACAGCCCGCGTTCCTCGGGCATGTAGCCGATCCGGCGGCGGGTGTCGAAGTCTACCGGCGACCCCCGCCAGCGGACCTGGCCCGAATCGGCGGCGAGCACGCCCAGCGCGATGCGCATCGCGGTGGTCTTGCCGGCGCCGTTGGAGCCGACGAATCCGAACAGCTCACCGGCTCGGACGTCGAAGGCCATCTCCTCGAGGGCGACGACCTCGCCGTAGCGCTTGGAGATGCGGTCGATCTCCAAGCGCGGCGTCGTCATGACGGCTTCCCGGCGCTGATCCAGCCCTCGCCGTGCAGCTTCCCGACCATTGTCCCCCTCCGTGACAGGTTCCGGTCGTCACCCTGGCGCCCGATGTCGCCCACAAGGCTAGTGTCGGTGACTGTGCGCACCCTCGAGTGGGTCGACGACCACATCGATGTCGTCGACCAGACGGCGCTGCCGCAGTGGCGCCGGGTCGCGCTGCGTACCGTCGACGATGTCGTCGACGCGATCGGCCGGTTGGTGGTGCGCGGCGCGCCTGCACTCGGGGTGCTCGGCGCGCTCGGGGTCGCGCTGGCGGCCCGGCAGCACGCCGATGGGGATCTGGATGCGGTGCGCGCCGACGCGGACCGCATCGCCTCGGCTCGCCCGACCGCCGTCAACCTCTCGCACGGGGTGCGGGCCGTGCTGCCCGCCGTCGAGCGGGGACCAGACGCGGCGCTCGCGGCGGCAAGGCAGCTGCTCGAGGACGACGCGCTGGCCTGCGCCGCGCTGTCGCGGCGGGGCGCGGCGTTGCTGCGCGAGCGGGTCGGGCCGCAGCCGATGGTGCTGGCGACCCACTGCAACGCCGGCGCGTTGGCCTGCGTCGACTGGGGCACCGCGCTGGGCGTCGTACGCGCACTCCACGGCGAGGGCCTGGTGCGGATGGTCCTGGTCGGCGAGACTCGGCCGTTGCTGCAGGGCGCCCGGATCACGGCCACCGAGCTCGTCGCGCTCGACATCCCGCACCGCGTGATCGTCGACGCCGCCGGGCCGGGCCTCATCGCGACCGGCGCCGTGGACGCCGTCGTCGTCGGTGCCGACCGGGTGGCGGCGAACCTCGACGTGGTCAACAAGGTCGGCACCTACGGCCTGGCGCTCGCCTCGGCGCGAGCGGGCATCCCGTTCGTGGTCGCCGCGCCGGAGTCCACCCTCGACCCGGTCGCTCCCGACGGCGTCGCGGTCACCGTGGAGGAACGCGACGGCGCGGAGGTCCTGCAGTTCGGTGGGCACCGGGTTGCACCGGCGGAGTCCACCGCGCTCAACCCCGCGTTCGACATCACGCCTGCCGACCTGGTCACCGCGATCGTCACCGAATCCCGGGTGCTCCACCGGACCTGAGCGGCCGATCGGGTGCAACCGGCCCTGCCGCGAAACGTCTCACTGTCAGTCATCGATGATGTTATCGGTCGAGTGAATAAAACTCGACCGAGTGTCACCGGGTCAGCGGGTGGCATCGGGACGGTCCCTCGGAGGTCCGATGCGCGGCAGTGGTGTCGAGCGGGGTCAGGTGTGGCGCGGCCGGGTGCGGGGCGCCGCACTCGCGGTGCTGGCGGTCATCGGAACGGTGGTGGTGTCGCCGCAGGGCCAGGCCCAGCAGGCACAGGCCCCGCGGGCCCAGGCCCAGCAGGACCCCGCGTTGCCGGGCGGGTTCGTGCTCAGCAGCATACCCAGTGGCCAGGCCTCGGGCGACCTGACCGACTTCGACTACCTGCCCGACGGCAGCATGATCACCACCGGCAAGGGCGGCAAGGTCGCCTGGGTCTCGACGACCGGCTCGGTGCGCATGCTGGGCACACTGCCGGTGACCACCGTCCAGGACCTGGGGCTGGTCGGAGTGGCGGTCGCCCCCGACTACGAGACGAGCCGGGCGATCTACCTCGCCAGGGCGCTGCCCGGGTCGCACAACAACTGGCCGCTGCGGCTGAGCCGCTTCACCGTCACCGGGTCGCCGCCAGCCGGCCTGGCCGCGGAGGCGACGCTGCTGACGACCACCGCGACGGCAGACGTGCACGCGATGACCGGGATCGAGGCCGCCGACGACGGCACGTTGTGGATCTCGATCGGCGACGCAGCGGACTTCCGCTTCGAGGACCCGAAGGCGCTGCGCGCGCTGGACGTCGACGATCCCCGCGGCAAGGTGCTGCGCCTGAACCCGGACGGCACCGGCGTGGCGACCAACCCGTTCTACGACCCCGCCGACCCCGGCGCCACCCGCAGCAAGGTCTACGCCAGCGGGTTCCGCAGCCCGTTCCGGCTGTCGCTCGACCCGGCCAGCGGCGCGCCGATCCTCGGCGACGTCGGCTACAACACCTGGGAGGAGGTCGACCTGATCCGGCCCGGAGCGAGCTACGGCTGGCCGTGCTGGGAAGCCGACACCCGTACCCCGGGCTACCGCGACATGCCGGGCTGCGCGGGGGTCGGAAACTCCGCACCGATCTGGGCCTACAACCGGGCCAGCGGCAACGGCTCGAGCGTCACCGGCGGGGTGTTCTACACCGGCGACTCCTATCCGCAGCGCTACCACGGCGCGTACTTCTTCGGCGACTACACCTCGTCGAAGATCTGGACGATGCTGATCGGGCCCGACGGCTCGCTGGTCCGCGCGCCCGAGACCGGCGGCTTCGGCCGCGGCATCGGCGGCCCGGTCAGCTTCGACACCGGGCCCAACGGCGACATCGTCTACGCCGACATCTTCGACGGCAGCATCAAGCGGCTCGGCTATGTCGACGGCAACCGGGCGCCGACGGCGATCGCCACCACCGAGACCGACGCGGCGACCCGGACCGTGCGCTTCGACGCCTCGGGCTCCTACGACCTCGACGGTGACGTGCTGAGCTACCGCTGGGACTTCGGCGACGGCACCAGCGGAAGCGGGATGCGCACCAGCCACACCTACACCCCGGGGGACACCCCGCTGACCGCGACGCTGTCCGTCACCGACGCGCTGGGCAAGGTGGGCAGCACCGAGTTCGCCGTCGTGCCGTTCAACAACTCGCCGGAGCTGACGCTGGCCGCGCCGGGCCCCGGGGAGGTGTTCGGGGTGGGCGAGCCGATCGAGGCCACCGCCACGGCCACCGACGCCGAGGACGGCGCGCTGCCGGTGCGGTGGACCACCGTGGCCGTGCACTGCCGCGGCGAGGTCTGCCACGACCACCCGGGCGAGCAGTTCGACGGCCCGGCCTACCAGCGGCCCTTCGACGACCACGGCGACGACACCGAGCTGTGGATCACCGCCACCGCGACCGACAGCTACGGCGTCGCGACGAGCCGCTCCTTCACCGCACGGCCCGACCTGCGCACGCTGACCGTCGCCAGCTCCGTGCCGGCCACGATGACGATCAACGGGGTGGAGCGCAACACCGCCGAGGTGACCGTCGGCGCCAGGGTCTCGGTCACCGCGCCCGTCACCGCGGCCGACGGGGTCGCGACTTTCGAGTCCTGGTCCGACGGTGCGCCGAGGGCCCGCGTGCTGACGGTCGGCAGCTCGGACATCGAGCTGACCGCCGGCTACCTCACCCCGATCGACCGCCGCTTCGGCTCCGACCCGGCGCTGCGGGCCGCGATCGGCGCCCCGACCGGTGCCGAGAACGGCGACTCGGCGGTGCGCTGGCGCGATCACGCCAACGGCCGGATGTACTGGTCGCCCGCCACCGGGGTGACCTCGGTGGCCGGCGCGATCTACCGGGCGTTCCTGCGGCTGGGCGCGCACCCCGCGTTGGGCGTGCCCACCACCGACGAGCAGGGCCGCCCGGACGGCGTGGGGCGCTTCAGCGCTGTGACCAGCGGGGCTGCCCTCTACTGGACGCCGGGCACCGGCGCGCACCTCGTGCTGGGCCGGATCAAGGCCCGGTGGGACTCGTTCGGCTCCGAGCGCGGCTTCCTGCGCTACCCGATCACCGACGAGCTGCCCACCCCGGACCGCGTCGGCCGGTTCAACCACTTCCAGGGCGGGTCGGTCTACTGGTCGCCTGCGACCGACGCCTGGGAGGTGCACGGTGCGATCCGCGGTCGCTGGGCGGGCCTCGGGTGGGAGACCGGACGGCTGGGCTATCCGGTCACCAACGAGACCAGGACGCCGGACGGTGTCGGCCGGTTCAACCACTTCCAGCGGGGTGGCTCGATCTACTGGACACCGCGCACCGGGGCGCGGGAGGTCTACGGCGCGATCCGCGGCCGCTGGGCAGCGCTGGGTTGGGAGCGCTCCTACCTCGGCTACCCGACCAGTGGTGAGTTCGCCGTCCCCGGCGGCCGGCGGTCGAACTTCGAGCACGGCTTCATCACCTGGGACGCCCGCACCGGGCGCGTCATCGACCGGCGCTACTAGCGGCGCTGCGCACCCTGTGAGCGGCGATACGAGCCATGGCTCGTGTCATGACTCGCATCGCCACTCACGACCTGTCCACAGGTCAGTCGCCGCGGTCGAACCCTCAGGTGAGGCGCTCGCCCTCGGCGCCGACGGTGGTGGAGTCGCCGTGCCCGGTGCGCACCTCGGTCTCGGGCGCAAGCGTGAGCAGCCGGCCGCGGATCGACCCGAGGATGGTGTCGTAGTCGGAGTAGGAGCGGCCGGTGGCGCCGGGACCGCCCTGGAACAGCGTGTCGCCGCTGAAGACCGCGCGCAGGTCCGGGGCGTGCAGGCAGCACGAGCCGGGGGAGTGGCCCGGGGTGTGCAGCACCTGTAGCGCTGTGCCGGCGACCCGGAGCACGTCGCCGTCGGCCAGCTGCCCGTCCGGCGGCGGTGTGCCAGGGTGCGCCAGCTCCCAGAGCACGTGCTCCTCCGGGTGCAGCAGCACGGGGGCGCCCAGCCGGCGGGACAGCTCCGGCGCCGCGCCGACGTGGTCGTCATGTGCGTGGGTGCACACGATGGCACGGGTTCGCCGGTCACCGACGGCAGCGGCGATCGCGTCCGCGTCGTGCGCGGCGTCGATCACGATCACCTCGTTCTCGTCGCCGACCAGCCAGACGTTGTTGTCGACCTCCCACGTCCCGCCGTCCAGGCTGAACGTGCCGGAGGTGACCACGCGCTCGATCAATGTTGCCTCGCTTCGCTCGGCTCGTGAGTGGCGATACGAGCTATGGCTCGCATCGCCACTCACGAGCTAGGCCAGCAGGACGACGCTGCGCAGAACGTCGCCGTGCTCCATCTTCTCGAAGGCCTGCTCGACGTCGTCGAGCGTGATGGTCTCGGTGACGAACTTCTGCAGCGGCAGCCGCCCCTGCAGGTGCAGGTCGACCAGCATCGGGAAGTCACGCTCCGGCAGGCAGTCGCCGTACCAGGACGACTTGAGCGACCCGCCGCGGCCGAAGAACTCGATCAGCGGCAGGTCCGGGACCTTCATGTCCGGGGTGGGTACTCCGACGAGCACCACGGTTCCGGCGAGGTCGCGGGCGAAGAACGCCTGCTGCCAGGTCTCCGGCCGGCCCACCGCGTCGATCACGACGTCGGCACCGAACGAGCCGGTGAGCTCCCTGATGGCTGCGACGGGATCGGACTCGCGGGCGTTGACGGTGTGGGTGGCACCGAACTGCTCGGCCCACTCCAGCTTGCGCGGGTCGACGTCGACGCCGATCACGGTCGTCGCACCGGCCAGCACCGAGCCGGCGATCGCCGCGTCGCCGACCCCGCCGCAGCCGATGACCGCCACCGAGTCACCCCGGCCGACCTGCCCGGTGTTGATCGCCGACCCGATCCCGGCCATCACGCCGCAGCCCAGCAGCCCGGCGACCTGCGGCGCCACAGCGGGGTTGACCTTGGTGCACTGCCCGCTGTGCACGAGCGTCTTGTCGACGAAGGCGCCGATGCCGAGCGCGGGCGACAGCGCGGTGCCGTCGGCCAGCGTCATCGGCTGGGCGGCGTTGTGGGTATCGAAGCAGTACCACAGCTCGCCGCGCCTGCAGGCCCGGCAACGGCCACACACCGCGCGCCAGTTCAGGATGACGAAGTCGCCGGGCGCGACGGTCTCAACGCCCTCGCCCACGGCTTCGACCACGCCGGCGGCCTCATGGCCCAGCAGGAACGGGAACTCGTCGTTGATGCCGCCCTCGCGGTAGTGCAGGTCGGTGTGGCACACCCCACATGCCTGCACGTCGACCAGGGCCTCGCCGGGACCCGGTTCGGGCACGTGGACGGTCTCCACCGTGACCGGCGCGCCCTTGCCGCGCGCCACCACCCCTCGCACCTCGTGCGCCACCACGACCTCCCGCTGCTGTGCTCGACCTGGGCGATCACCGACGCGGCAAGCCTCCCACGACGGGTGCCCCGTTGCCGCACGGGCCAGCCGGTGACCGTTCAGCGGCCCTGCCGGCGGTGCCGGGTGCGGGGGATCGGCTGGGCGAACTCGATGACGAAGCCGTCAGGGTCGGCGACGTGCACCACCCGATGACCCCAGGGGCGGTCGGCCGGGCCTGCCAGGACGGGCACGCCGAGGTCGTCGAGCCTACGCGCCTCGGCGTCGGCGTCGGCGACGACGAACACCACCTCGCCCGCCGCGCCGGGGGCCACCGTATCGGCGGTGAGCCAGGCTGCGCGGCGCCGCTCGTAGAGTGCGAACCGGGTCTCGCCGCTGGCGAACTCGGCGTAGCCGGCGTCGGTGAACCGGTGGGCGAGCCCCACCACGTCCCGGTAGAAGGCGACCGAGGCGTCGAGATCGGACACGTACAGGATCAGGTAGTCGAGCCGATCCATGGCTCCCGCAACGACGGTCAGCGCCGCGTGCGCCCGCGGCCCGACCGGGAGGCGGCACCCTCGAGGGTCGCGCTCGCGTGCTTGCGGGCACGCTGCTGGGCTCGCCCGGCCTTCTTCTCCGCCTTCTTCTCCGCCTTGCGGCCCGCGCGCCGGGCCCGGTAGCCGAGCGAGGGCTTTCCGCCGGTGTCGGCGGCAGCGAGCATCAGGCCCCCCAGGAGTCCGGCGTTCTTGAAGAAGTGGATCTGCTGCGCGGAGCGCTCGTCATCGTCCTTGATCTCCCAGAAGGCGTGCGCGCCCACGGTGGTGGGGATCAGGCTCGCGGCGAGCGCGGTGGCGGCCAGCCGCGGCATCCAGCCCAGGGCCAGCAACGCGCCGGCACCGACCTTCACCGCGGCGTCGACCTGTACCAGGGTGGTGTTGTCGGTGCTGTTGGGCAGTGCATCCTGCCCCTTGTCCAGCAGTGGCTTGACCACATCGGCATGGGCGGCGGGATTGCGGAATTCGTTCACGCCACCGGAGACGAAGATCGCGGCGAGCAGGGGTCGTGCAACGCGGCGCAGCAACACGGTGGAGCTCCTCTCCAAGAGGCGGCTGATCATGGCTGTGCCGGATCGTAGTCGTCCGTGGCTGCTCGCGCGCGCCGTGTACCGGACCCGTTTGGGCGGACCCTGCCCCGGGCGGACCGTTTGGGCGGTCCCTGCCTCGGGTAAGCCCTGCTTGACGCAGCCACCGGGCCGGCAACGGTCCGCAGTCCGAGAGGAGGTCCCATGTCCGAGGCGTTGCACGGGCGCCGGGTCGCTTTCCTGGTAGCGCCGGAGGGAACCGAGCAGATCGAGCTGACCCAGCCGTGGCGCGCGGTCCAGGAGGCCGGCGGCACACCCGAACTGGTGTCGGTCAATCCCGGTACGGTGCAGGCATTCGATCATCTCGACAGGGCCGACACCTTCACCGTCGACACCGTTGTCGGCGCAGCCAGGGTCGAGGACTACGACGGCCTGGTGCTGCCCGGCGGGGTCGCCAACCCCGACATACTGCGCACCGTCCCCGACGCTGTCCGGTTCGTGCGCGAGTTCGTCGCCACGGGCAGGCCGGTAGCCGCGATCTGTCACGCGCCGTGGACGCTGATCGAGGCCGACGTGGTGCGCGGGCGCCGGATGACGTCGTTTCCCAGCCTGCAGACCGACCTGCGCAACGCGGGAGCCGACTGGACCGACGAGCAGGTCGTCGTCGACCAGGGACTGGTCACCAGTCGCAAGCCCGACGACCTGCCGGCGTTCTGCGCCAAGCTCGTCGAGGAGATCGCCGAGGGGGCCCACGCAGGTCAGGCGCGCAGCGCCTGACCCGGCCGGGGGATCATGCGACGTGACGCGCCTGCTGGTCCTCGCCGACACCCACGTGCCCAGCCGCGCCCGCGAGCTGCCCGCGCCGGTGTGGGACGCCGTCAGCGCCGCCGACGTCGTGCTGCACGCGGGCGACTGGGTCGACGTCACGCTGCTCGACGAACTACAGGCGCGCGCGGCCCGACTGGTCGGCGTGTACGGCAACAACGACGGGCAGGCGCTGCGGTCGCGGTTGCCCGAGGTCGACCGGGTCGAGCTCGACGGGCTGCGGCTGGCGATGGTGCACGAGACGGGCCCTTCGCGGGGGCGTGAGCAGCGCTGCCGGCGCGAGTACCCGGACGCCGACGTGCTCGTCTTCGGGCACAGCCACATCCCGTGGGACACCACGACACCGTCGGGCCTGCGATTGCTCAATCCCGGCTCGCCCACCGACCGGCGACGCCAGCCGCACTGCACCTACCTGACCGCGCGGGTCGACGACGGCGCGCTGCACGACGTCACGCTGCACCGGCTGCCGCCGCGCCGCTGACCCCCGCCCCCGCGCCGTCGTGTTCCCGCCGGTGCGGTCAGGTGGCACGATCGGCTGATGACCGCGTCCCGGGATCCCGTCGCCGACCTGCGGCGGATCGCGTTCCTGCTCGAGCGCGCGCAGGAGGCCACCTACCGGGTCCGTGCGTTCCGCGCCGCGGCCGCGGCGCTGGCCGGGCGCGACGACGTCGCGCAACGTGCGGCGGCCGGAACGCTCACGGCACTCAAGGGTGTCGGCGAGGTGACGGCGCGCTGTGTCACCGAGTCACTCGAGGGGCAGGAACCCGTATACCTGCGGCGGCTCGAGGCCGGCTCGGGAACTCCGGTCGCCGAGGGGGGCGCGCTGCTGCGTGCGGCACTGCGGGGCGACTGCCACACCCAC
>WHSY01000113.1 GCA_009379815.1 Pseudonocardiaceae bacterium | reverse complement strand
GTGATGCCGCTCAGGAACGGCATGCCCGTGGCGACGTCGAGGGCCTTGCGGTGCTCGGGGTCGTAGCCGTGGAGCATGCCGTAGCCGCCGGCGATCTCGAGGCCGAGGTCGCGCGACTGGCGCACGATGTTGCTCATCGTGGTCACGACCTCGATGGGGTAGCGACCGATGCTGGTCTCCCCCGAGAGCATCACCGCGTCGGTGCCGTCGAGCACCGCGTTGGCCACGTCGGAGACCTCGGCGCGCGTCGGGCGGGGGCTGCCGATCATGGATTCGAGCATCTGGGTGGCGACGATGACCGGCTTGGCGTTCTCCCGCGCGATCTGAATGGCGCGCTTCTGCACCAGCGGGACGTGCCAGAGCGGGAGCTCCACCCCGAGGTCACCGCGGGCGACCATCACGCCGTCGAAGGCGAGCACCACGGCCTCGAGGTTGTCGACGGCCTCGGGCTTCTCCAGCTTCGCGATCACCGGCAGCCGCCCGCCCGGCGCCTCGTCCATGATCTGGTGCACCGAGTCGATGTCGGCCGGGGAGCGCACGAACGACAGCGCCACGGCGTCGACTCGCAGTGACAGGGCGAATTCGACGTCGGCGACATCCTTGTCCGACAGCGACGGCACCGACACCGCCATGCCGGGCAGCGAGATCCCTTTGTTGTCGCTGACGGTGCCGCCCTCGATGACCTCACAGACCACGTCGGGGCCCTCCACCTTACGCACCGTCAGCCCGACCTTGCCGTCGTCGACGAGCAACCGGTCGCCCTCGCGCGCGTCGTCGGCGAGGCCCGGGTACGTCGTGGACACCCGGTCGTGGGTGCCCGCCACGTCCTCGACGGTGACCCGCACGATGTCGCCGGCGCGCCATTCGACCGGACCGGCGGCGAAGCGGCCGAGGCGGATCTTGGGGCCCTGCAGGTCGGCGAGCACCCCGACCGCCCGGCCGCTCTCGTCGGACGCTTCGCGGACCATGCGGTAGACCTGGGCGTGGTCATCGTGGGTGCCGTGACTGAAGTTCATCCGTGCCACGTCCATGCCCGCGGCGACGAGCTCGCGGACCTTCTCCGGCGTGGCGGTGGCGGGCCCGAGGGTGCAGACAATCTTCGCGCGACGGCTCACGGTGAGAGATCTTATCGCGATTTCTGGACCGATCAGGAACCGAACCGGGCCCTCGATCGGCGGGTGTCGGAGCGCGACGGAACGGCCGGTAGCGTCGGCTGCGCGGAGCAACATCGACACCGCAGAGCGCAGGGTGGAGGACCTGGAGTGAGCGTCGCGGAAGGGCCCTATTTCGAGGACCTGCGGGTGGGGCAGGTCTTCTCCGGTGCGCCGTCGATGACGCTGACCGAGGGCCGGGCTGCCGCGCACCAGGCGATCACCGCCGACCGGCTGCGGCTGCCGCTGGACGCCGAGCTGTGCCGCCGCGTCACCGGGACGGCCGTACCGCTCGCGCATCCCGCGCTGGTGTGGGACGTCGCGATCGGGCAGTCCACGCTGGTCACGCGGCACGTGGTGGCGAACCTGTTCTACCGGGGCCTGGCGTTCCACCGGGCGCCGCTGATCGGCGACACGCTGCGCACCCGCACCGAGGTTGTCGCGTTGCGGCAGAACCGGCCGCGGCCGGCGCGACCCGCGACCGGACTCGTCGCGCTGCGGATCACCACCGTCGACCAGCACGGTCATACGGTCCTGGACTTCTGGCGCTGCGCGATGCTGCCGCTGCGTGACCCCGAGGCGAGCACCGGTCACCGTGACGAGCTCGATGATGTCGGCGCTGCCGGCGCGCCGGAGGTGCCGCTGTCGGCCGCGGTACAGGGGTGGTCGCTGGACGTCTTCCGGGACGCCGCAGCCGGCACGCACCTCGACGGGGTCCACCCCGGTGCGGTGTGGGAGACCGGCGGTGGCGACGTCGTGTCGTCGGCACCGGAACTGGCCAGGCTCACCCTCAACGTCGCCGCCGTGCACCACGACGCGGGCGCCGGCGGTGGTGGCCGCCGCCTGGTCTACGGCGGGCACACGATCGGTCTCGCGTTGTCGCAGGCCACTCGGGTGCTGCCGAACCTGGTGACGGTCACCGGCTGGCACGGTTGTGACCACACCGGGCCGGTCCGCGAGGGCGACACGCTGACCAGCACCGTCGAGGTGCAGCGGGTCGAGGAGCTGCCCGGCGGTTCCGGCGGTCTGGCCCATCTGCGTTCCACGGTGCGGGCGGCGAGCGCAGCTGGTGCGGGAGCAGAGCCGCACGACGTGCTCGACTGGCGTTACGTGGCGGTACTCGCCTGACCACTGCTGCTAGCGTGAGCGGCGCGGGCCGTCCGGCCCGCGGCCAGCACTGCATGATCCGCGCGGCAGCGAAGTCCGGTGCGAATCCGGCGCTGTGCCGCAACTGTGGAGCCCCACACCTCGCCAACCGCGGGGGACGGGGCCGAGCCAGGTCGCCTGCCGCGGGGATCGACGCCAGCCGTCCCCGAGGCAGGGGCGCTCGCGTCCAGGCCCGGGCACAGTCCGGGCCGGCGCGGGTCCCTGAAGGATCGGGGGAAGGGACCCGCCGCGATGAACCGCTACTTCCTGGGCGCCCTCGTCGCCGTCCTGGCGGTGCTGCTGCTGTCCGCCTGTGCCACCCGCGCTCCGGAGGCCCCGCAGGCTGGATCGACCCCGCAGGCTGGATCGACCCCGCAGGCTGGATCGACACAGTTCCCTGTCGAGGTCACCCCACCCGGCGGGCAGCCGGTCCGGGTCGAGCGGGCCCCGCAGCGGATCGTCTCGTTGAGCCCCTCCAGCACCGAGGTGCTCTTCGCCATCGGCGCCGGCGGGCAGGTCGTGGCGGTCGACGAGCAGTCCACCTACCCGTCGCAGGCGCCCCGCACGCAGCTGTCGGGGTTCACTCCCAACGTGGAGGCGATCGCCGGCTACGCGCCGGACCTGGTCGTGGCCTCCAACGACATCGCCGGTGTCGTGGGCGGGCTGCGCAGCGCGGGGGTGCCCGTGCTGCTGCTGCCCTCCCCCACCGAGCTGTCCGGTGCCTACACCGAGATCGAGCTGCTCGGCAAGGCGACCGGCCACGTCGAGCAGGCCGGGGCGCTGGTGGAGCGGATGCGCGGTGAGATCGAGCAGCTGATCGCCGACACGCCCCGACCGGACGAACCGCTGAGTTACTACCACGAGCTCGACCCGACGCTGTACTCGGCGAACTCGCAGACCTTCATCGGCAGCATCTACGCGCACTTCGGCCTGCGCAACATCGCCGACGGTGTGCCGGACCCGACCGCGGGCTACCCGCAGCTGTCGGCCGAGTCGGTGCTCGCCGCCGATCCCGATCTGATCTTCCTTGCGGACACCGAGTGCTGCGGGCAGGACGCGGCCGCGGTGGCCGCCCGCCCGGGCTGGGGTGAGCTGACCGCGGTGCGGGAGGGCAACGTCGTCCCGCTCGACGACGACATCGCCTCCCGGTGGGGGCCGCGTGTCGTCGACCTGGTCCGGGCGGTCTCCGAGGCGGTGACGGCCGCGGTGGACCCGGCCGCGGTGGACCTTCCGCAGCCACGATGAGCGTTGCCACCACCGCGCCACTGCCGCTGCGCCCCACCCGCCTGGGAGTGGTGCGGGTGGCGGGCGCCGCCGTACTGCTGGTCGCCGCCGTCGTCGCCGGGGTGCTGGTCGGCGCGGCCGACCTCGGACCCGCCCGGGTGCTCGGCGAGGTGGTGGCGCAGCTGTCGGGCGGGGTCTCGCCGCTGACGTCGCAGGAGGCTGCGATCCTGTGGCAGATCCGGGTGCCGAGGGTCGTGCTGGCCGCCCTGGTCGGGGCGGCGCTGGCCGCATCCGGGGCGGCATTCCAGTCGGTGTTCCGCAACCCGCTGGCCGACCCCTATCTGCTCGGTGCGGCCGCCGGGGCGGGGCTGGGCGCGACGCTGGTCGTGGTGGCGGCGCCCTCCGTCACCGGCTGGCTGATCGGGCCGCTGCCGCTGGCCGCCTTCGCCGGCGCGCTCGGCGGGGTCGCGCTGGCCTGGCTGCTGGGCCGGTCGGCCGGCCCCGGTACGGCCAGCCTCGTGCTCGCCGGGGTCGCCGTGAGCGCGTTCCTGACCGCCATCCAGACTTTCGTGCAGCAGGCCAACACCGAGACGTTCCGTGAGGTGTACTCGTTCATCCTCGGCTCGCTGGCCACCGCTGGGTGGGGCGAGGTGCTGGTGCTGCTCCCGTACGTGACCGTCGCCGCCCTCGTCCTCGTCGCCTGCGCCCGGCTGCTCGACGTGCTGGCGGTGGGTGACGAGGAGGCCGCCGCGCTGGGCATCCGGCCCGGCCGGGTGCGGCTGCTGCTGGTGCTGGCCGCGTCACTGGCCACTGCTGCGGCGGTCGCGGTCAGTGGCCTCATCGGCTTCGTGGGCATCGTGGTGCCGCACCTGGTGCGGCTGCTGGTCGCGGGCTCCTACCGGGTCGTGCTGCCGCTGTCGCTGCTGGGCGGTGCGGCGTTCCTGGTCGGTGCGGACATCCTGGCCCGCACCGTCCTCGCGCCCGCGGAACTGCCCATCGGGGTGGTCACCGCCTTCACCGGCGCCCCGTTCTTCGCGCTCGTGCTGCGCACCACCCGGGGCGGTGCGCCGTGACCGGGCTGTCGCTGCGTGACGTCGGCGCGGCCTACCGGGGCCGGACGGTGCTGACCGGTGTCTCGACGACGGTGGCGCCGGGTGGCTGGCTGGCGGTGATAGGGCCCAACGGGGCGGGCAAGTCGACGCTGCTCAAGGCGGTGGCGGGGCTGATCGCCCACAACGGCTCGGTGCTGCTGGACGGCACCGAGCTCACCACACTGCCGCCACGCCGCCGGGCCCGCGCGATCGCCTATGCGCCGCAGAACCCGCTGCTGCCGCCGGGCCTGACCGTCACCGACTACGCGTTGCTGGGACGCACCCCGCACCTGCGACCGCTGGGCCGGGAGGGTGCCGCGGACCTGTCCGTGGTGGCCGGCGTGCTGCAACGACTCGACCTCGGCGGGCTGGCCGAGCGCTCGTTGTCGACGCTGTCGGGCGGCGAGGCCCAGCGTGCGGTGCTGGCGCGGGCGCTGGCCCAGCAGTCCGACGTGGTGCTGCTCGACGAGCCCACCACCGGCCTCGACGTCGGCCACGCCCAGGCGCTACTGGAGCTGGTGGACCGGCTGCGCACCGAGGACGGGGTCACCGTGCTGACGACGCTGCACGACCTGACGCTGGCAGGGCAGTACGCCGGATCGCTGCTGCTGCTCGATGACGGTCACCCGGTGGCACAGGGCCCGCCCGGCGAGGTACTCACCGACGAGACCGTCGAGCGCCACTACCACGCGCACGTCACGGTGCTCGGCACCGGCGGCGCCACGGCCGTGCTACCGGTCCGGCGCGACGCTCAGCCCCCGGAACGCGGCGGCCGCGACGCCGGCGTGCCGCCCTCACCGTCGGACGTCTCGGAGACGGACTCGCCGCCCGCGCGGTCGGACTCCCCGTCCGGCGGGGAGCCGGCGAGTGCGGCTGGGTCCTCCCGGCCACGGCGCGCCAGCAGCAGGTAGATCACGGCGCCGAGGAACACCACCACCGACGTGATCACGTTGATCCGCAGCCCGAACACCATCGTCGCCGGGTCGGTGCGCATCAACTCGATCCAGAACCGGCCGGCCGTGTAGCCGGCGACGTAGAGCGCGAAGGCCCGGCCGTGCCCCAGCCTGAACCGGCGGTCAGCCCACACCACGAGCAGCGCGACACCGAGATTCCACAGCAGCTCGTACAGGAACGTCGGGTGGACGACCGCCACCGGCGGGCCCTGCGCGACACCGCCGATCATGTCCAGCGCCCCGGTCTCGGGATCGACCCGTCGGTAGATCTCCAGTCCCCAGGGCAGGTCGGTGGGGCCGCCGTAGAGCTCCTGGTTGAAGTAGTTGCCCAGCCGCCCGATCGCCTGCGCGGTCACGATGCCCGGCGCCACCGCATCGGCGAACGCAGGCAACGGCAGGCCACGGCGGCGGCAGCCGATCCAGGCGCCGACGGCACCGAGCGCGATCGCGCCCCAGATGCCGAGACCGCCCTCCCAGATCTTGAGAGCATCGAGCGGTTCCCCGCCGCCGGGTCCGAAGTAGGTCCGCCAATCGGTCGCGACGTGGTAGAGGCGGCCGCCGACCAGCCCGAAGGGCACCGCGAACACCGCGATGTCGGTGACGGTGCCGGGCTCGCCGCCGCGGGCACGCCAGCGACGCTCGCCCCACCAGATGGCGACCGCGATCCCGGCGATGATGCACAGTGCGTACGCCCGGATCGGCACCGGCCCGATGTACCACACCCCCTGGGGCGGGCTGGGGAACGCGGCCAGGATCATCCCGCTGCTCACGGTCACACCGTATCCGGGCACCCGGTCGGGTCATCGGGCCGGGTACGAACCCCGTTCCGGTTCCGAAACGGGGTTCAGACGGGGTTCAGACGGCGGCGTCAGCGGCTCGGTTGCCCGCCGGGTGCCGGACTCCGGCGGCGAGGTCGGAGGCCAGCGCACGCACCGCGGCGTCGCCCTCGTCCGCTGCCGTGACGAATGCCGAGCCGACGATGACGGCATCGGCGAACGCGGCGACCTCGGCGGCCTGGGAGCCGTTGCGCACCCCGAGCCCCACACCGACCGGCAGGTCCCGCGCATGCTCCCGGCACCGCCGAACCAGGCCCGGCGCGGCAGTGCTGACGGCGTCGCGGGCGCCGGTGACACCCATCGTCGAGGTGGCGTAGAGGAAACCGCGGGTCACCGCGGCGGTAGCCGCGATGCGGACGTCGGTCGACGACGGGGCGACGAGGAAGATCCGGTCCAGGTCGTGGTCCCCGGCGGCGGCCAGCCAGTCCTGTGCCTCGTCGGGCACCAGATCCGGGGTGATGAGCCCGAGGCCGCCCGCGGCGGCGAGATCCCGGGCGAAGGCGTCGGTGCCGTAGCGGTGTACCGGGTTCCAGTAGGTCATCACCACCGCCCGCCCGCCGGTGCCCGCGACGGACTCGATCACCCCGAACACGTCGCGCAGCCGCATCCCCGCCCGCAGCGCGGTGTCGGCGGCGGCCTGGATGGTCGGGCCGTCCAGCACCGGATCGGAGTAGGGCACCCCGATCTCGACCAGGTCGCAGCCGCCGTCGAGCATGGCGGCGAGCAGCTCCGCCGAGCGCGCCACGGTGGGGTAGCCGGCGGGCAGGTAGCCGATCAGCGCGGCACGCTGCTCGGCCCGGCAGGTGTCGAACAGCGCGGCGAGCCGCGAGCTCACTGCGCCTCGCCCTCGGGCAGCTCGGGTAGTTCCTCGGAGGCGAGCACGTCGAACCACCGGGCGGCGGTGTCGACGTCCTTGTCACCTCGCCCGGAGAGGTTGACCAGCATGATCGCGCCCTCCCCCAGCTCGTGGCCGAGCCGCAACGCCCCCGCGACGGCATGCGCCGACTCGATCGCCGGAATGATCCCCTCGGTGCGCGAGAGCAGCCGGAACGCCTCCATCGCCTCGGCGTCGGTGATGCTCCGGTACTCCGCGCGGCCGGTGTCCTTGAGGAAGGCGTGCTCGGGTCCCACACCGGGGTAGTCCAGCCCCGCGGAGATCGAGTGCGTCTCGACGGTCTGGCCGTCGGCATCCTGCAGCAGGTAGGACAGCGCGCCGTGCAGCATTCCGGGTGCCCCGGCGGTGAGGGTGGCGGCGTGCCGGCCGGACTCGACACCGTCGCCGGCGGCCTCGAAGCCGACCAGCCGCACTCCGGCGTCGTCGAGGAACGGGTGGAAGATCCCGATCGCGTTGGAGCCGCCCCCGACGCAGGCGGTCACCGCGTCCGGGAGCCTGCCGTGCCGCTCGAGCACCTGTGACCGCGACTCCAGGCCGATCACGCGGTGGAAGTCGCGCACCATCACCGGGAACGGGTGCGGGCCCGCCACGGTGCCGAGCAGGTAGTGCGTGGTGTCGACGTTGGTCACCCAGTCGCGCAGCGCCTCGTTGATCGCATCCTTGAGCGTCCGCGAGCCCGTGGTCACCGGGATCACCTCGGCTCCGAGCAGCTTCATCCTGGCGACGTTGAGGGCCTGGCGCTGCGTGTCGACCTCGCCCATGTAGACCACGCACTCCAGGCCCAGCAGCGCGCAGGCCGTCGCCGTGGCCACCCCGTGCTGCCCGGCACCGGTCTCGGCGATGACCCGCGGCTTGCCCATCCGGCGCGTCAGCAGCGCCTGCCCGAGCACATTGTTGATCTTGTGGGAGCCGGTGTGGTTGAGGTCCTCGCGCTTGAGCAGGATCCGCGCACCACCGGCGTGCTCGGCCAGCCGGGATGCTTCAGTGATCGGCGACGGCCGCCCGGTGTAGTCGGCGAGCAGTCCGTCGAGCCGCGCGGTGAACTCCGGATCGGCCCGCGCCGACCCGTAGGCCTCGGTGAGCTCGTCGAGCGCGGCGATCAGCGCCTCGGGGACGAACCGGCCGCCGTAGCGGCCGAAGTGGCCGCGGGCGTCCGGGTCGTGCGCCGCGGGGTGCTGCGCCGTCGCGGTCATCGGGACGGCTTCGGGCAGGCGGGATGCGAGCCGGCGGTCACCAGCTTGGTCACCGCCCCCCGCGGGTCGCCACTGGTCACCAGGCCCTCACCGACGAGCACCGCATCGGCACCGGCTCCCGCGTAGGCCATCAGGTCCGCTGGGCCTCGGATCCCGGACTCGGCCACCCGCAGCACCTCGCTCGGCAACCCCGGCGCGATCTTGCTGAAAACGTCACGGTCGACCTCCAGGGTGTGCAGGTTGCGGGCGTTGACGCCGATCAGCGTCGCGCCGGCCTGCAGCGCCCGGTCGGCCTCCTCCGCGGTGTGCACCTCGACCAGCGCGGTCATGCCCAGCGACTCGACCCGGTCGACGAGCGACTCGAGCGCACTCTGCTCCAGGGCGGCGACGATGAGCAGCACGACGTCCGCGCCGTGCGCCCGCGCCTCGTGTACCTGGTAAGGGCCGACGATGAAGTCCTTGCGCAGCACCGGGACGTCCACCACGGCGCGGACGGCGTCGAGGTCGGCCAGCGAGCCGCCGAACCGGCGGCGCTCGGTGAGCACGCTGATCATCCGGGCGCCGGCGTCGGCATAGTCGGCGGCCAGCGCCGCCGGGTCGGCGATGTCGGCCAGCGTGCCGCGCGACGGGCTGGAGCGCTTGACCTCGGCGATGACGCCGATGCCGGGGGCGTGCAGCGCAGCCATGGCGTCGCGAGGTGCCTCGGCGCGGGCGGCGAGGCGCTTGATCTCGTCGAACCCGGTGACGGCTTCGCGCTCGGCGAGGTCGGCTCGAACCCCGTCGATGATCCCCTCAAGGACGCTCAAGCAATTCCCCTTCCACGGCGGGATCGGCCGGGTGATGATGCTAGTGCTGGCCCTCAGTGGCGCGGTTCAGTGGGGTCCTCGCCGGCGTCGAGCGAGTCCCACAGCTCACGCTCCGGATCCGGGTCGCGGCGCGACCGCGAGGGGGCGGTGTAGCGGGCGCCCAGCCGGGGCATCGCGGCATCCCGCAGCACCAGCAATCCTCCCGCCGCCAGCAACAGCAGCCCGGCGACGCTGGCCAGCAGCGTCCACGGCTCGATCACCAGCACATCGGAGATCCGCCCGCCGGACGGTGCATCAGCCACCGCGTCCACCCGGCCGATACCCGGGCCGGTGCCCAGCTGCGGTCGCGCTCCGAGGACGAGTACCCAGCCGCCGGCGAACGCCAGCACGACGCCCACCACCCGCCGCACCCAGCCGCCGGTCGCCACCGCTGCCGCCACCCCGGCGAGCGCCAGCAACGCCACCGGTCCGAGCGCCGGTTCCCACTCGCCGCCTTCGACGGCGACGGAGACCTGGCCACGGAACGGCGTGTCGTACGAGGGCCGCAGCCACACCGCGGCGACCGAGGCCCACAGTGCCGCCGCCGCGGCGACGAGCAGAACCACCGTGGCGACCAGCGACCGTCGGCCGGTCTCAGGCACCGACGGGCTCCGGCCGAGCCCCGGTCGCCAGCCGCAACGTGCCCGCGGTCGCGATCGCCGCGAGCACCGCGCCCGCCTTGTCGAGACACTCGCGGTCCTCGGCGGCAGGGTCGGAGTCGGCGACGATGCCGCCGCCGGCCTGCACGTAGGCCACCCCGTCGCGGATCAGCGCGGTGCGGATCGCGATCGCGGTGTCGGCGTCGCCCGCGAAGTCGAGGTAGCCCACCACCCCGCCGTAGACGCCGCGCCTGGTGGGCTCGAGCTCCTCGATCAGCTCCATCGCCCGCGGCTTGGGCGCCCCGGACAGCGTGCCCGCCGGGAAGCACGCGGCGACGGCGTCGAAAGCCGTGTACCCCTCGGCGAGCAGTCCGGTCACCGTCGAGACCAGGTGCATGACGTGGCTGTAGCGCTCGATGCGGAAGAAGTCGACCACGTGCACGCTTCCCGGGCGGCAGACCCGCCCCACGTCGTTACGGCCGAGATCGACGAGCATCAGATGCTCGGCGCGCTCCTTCTCGTCGGCCAGGAGGTCCTTCTCCAGCAGCAGGTCCTCGTCGGCGTCGGCGCCGCGCCACCGGGTACCGGCGATCGGGTGGGTGGTGACCTGCCCGTCGCGCACCGTCACCAGCGACTCCGGGCTGGAGCCCACGATGTCGAATTCGGTTGCCCGGCCACCGGCGTCGAACGCCTCCAGACGCAGCAGGTACATGTACGGGCTCGGGTTGCTGGTACGCAGCACGCGGTAGACGTCGAGTGGGTCGGCGTCGGTGGGCATCTCGAAGCGCTGCGAGAGCACCACCTGGAATGCCTCGCCGGCCCGGATCGCCTCTTTCGCGGTCTCGATCGCGGCGTGGTGTTGCTCCGGGGTGCGACGGCGCAGGAACTCCGGCTCGGGGCGCTCGAAGACCGCGGCGCTGGCAGGTGCGGGGGTGCACAACTCCTCGGTCATCCGCTCCAGCCGGGCCACCGCGTCGTCGTAGGCCTCGTCGACGCGCTGCGGCGAGTCATCCCAGTTCACTGCGTTGGCGATGAGCGTGACGGTGCCCTCGTGGTGGTCCAGCGCAGCGAGGTCGGTCGCCAGCAGCATCACCATCTCGGGCACCCGCAGATCGTCGGCGGCCAGCTCGGGCAGCCGTTCCAGCCGGCGCACCGCGTCGTAGCCCAGATAGCCGACCATTCCCCCGGTCAGCGGCGGCATTCCGGGCAGCGGCTCGGTGTGCAGTACGGCCACCGTCTCGCGCAGCGCCTCGAGCGTGCTGCCGTGCCAGGGCTCGTCGACACCGGGCAGCCCGACCGGCGGGGTGCCGCTCCACACCGGGCGGCCGTCGACCTCGGTCAGCGTGGCGGCACTGCGCACCCCGACGAAGGACCAGCGCGACCACGACCGGCCGTTCTCCGCCGACTCGAGCAGGAACGTCCCGGCGCGGCCCGCCGCGAGCTTGCGATAGACGCCCGGCGGGGTCTCGCCGTCCGCGAGCAGCGTGCGCGTCACCGGGATCACTCGCCGGTCCGCAGCCAGGGCACGGAACCGCTCGCGATCCAGCCCGATCGGTCCGAGCTCGGGTTTGCTGACCATGCCACCATTCTGCCGCCACGCCGTTGACGGCAGACCACCCCGGTCGTAAAATTTCAATGTTCGTTGAAAATGGCGGTGATGATGGCATCCTCGATCTCGGTGTCCGGGGTGGTCGTCCAGCGTGGCGGCCGTCCCGTGCTGCACGGCATCGACCTCGAGGTCGCCGCCGGCGAGGTCACCGGGCTGCTCGGGCCGTCCGGCAGCGGAAAGACCACGCTGCTGCGCACCATCGTCGGCCTGCAACGCCCCCACACGGGCGGCGTGCAGGTGCTCGGCAGGCCCGCCGGACATGCCCGGCTGCGCTCCGAGATCGGCTACATGACGCAGTCACCGTCGGTCTACGGCGACCTCACCGCCGCGGGCAACCTGCGCCATCACGCCGCGCTGCACCGCCGCGGCCGCCAGACCGTCGCCGATGTGCTGGCCGCCGTGGGCCTGGCCGAGCTGGCGCAGCGACCGGTGGAGACGCTGTCGGGCGGCGAGCGCAGCAGGGTGTCGCTGGGCTGCGCACTCGTGGCCCGCCCCCGCTTGCTGTTGCTCGACGAGCCCACCGTGGGACTGGATCCGGTGCTGCGGCGCGACCTGTGGGCGCTGTTCCGCAGGCAGGCGCGCGACGAGGGGGTCACCGTGCTGGTGTCGAGTCACGTGATGGACGAGGCGGACCGCTGTGACCGGCTGGTGCTGCTCCGCGAGGGCCGGGTGGTCGCCACGGGCACTCCGGAAGGGCTGCGCGGGGTCACCGGTGCGGGTGCGATGGAGGAGGTCTTCCTGCGGCTGATCGAGAACATTCCGAACGACGTGGCTCTATGAGCACGCGACTTACCGCGACGACCGCGGCACGGGTGCTCTCGCAGCTGCGGCGCGACCCCCGCACCCTCGCGTTGGTGCTCGTGGCGCCGTGCGTGCTGCTGTGGCTGTTCTCGGAGGTGTTCGCCGCGACTCCGGGGGCGTTCCAGCGGGTCGCCCCGGTGATGCTCGGAGTGTTCCCCTTCATCACGATGTTCCTGGTGACCAGCGTGGCCATGGTCCGCGAGCGCACCAGCGGCACCCTGGAGCGACTGCTGACCACCCCGATCGGCAAGGCCGACCTGGTGCTGGGCTACGGGCTGGCCTTCGGGCTGCTGGCGCTGGTGCAGGCGGTGGTGGTGGCGACGGTCGCACTCGGTCTGCTGGGCCTTCGCGAGCCGGCCTCGGTGCCCGTGCTGGTAGTGGTCGCGGTGGCCACCGCCGTGCTGGGCAGCGCGTTGGGTCTCGGCGTCTCGGCGCTGGCGACGACGGAGTTCCAAGCCGTGCAGTTCATGCCCGCGGTGGTGGCCCCTCAGATCCTGCTCTGCGGGCTGTTCACTCCGACCGGGCAGATGGCCGGGTGGCTGGACGCGGTGAGCCGGGCGATGCCGCTGCGCTACGCGGCGCAGGCAATGAGCGAGCTGATCGGCGCGGCGACCGTCCCGGCGGCGGTGTGGACGAACCTCGCGGTGGTGGCGGCCATCGCGGTGGCGGCGCTGGCGCTCGGGGCCGCGACGCTGCGACGGCGATCCGCGTGAGCGAGGACAGCGGCCCACCCACCAGCCGGCGTGCCGGCGGCACCGGGCAGCGCAGCGGCACCACCCGGCGGCGGGGCAGGCGCCCTGCCGGACAGGACACCAGGGCCGCGCTGCTCGATGCCGCCCGCGTCGAGT
Organism: Pseudonocardiaceae bacterium; assembly: GCA_009379815.1. Taxonomy (GTDB): domain Bacteria; phylum Actinomycetota; class Actinomycetes; order Mycobacteriales; family Pseudonocardiaceae; genus WHSY01. The sequence goes on along the minus strand of WHSY01000113.1, from coordinate 1,592 downwards.
TCACCGAGCGCGGCTTCGACGGTGCGACGGTCCGCGCGATCGCCGAGCGGGCCGGCGTGGACCCGGCGATGGTCAACCACTGGTTCGGGGGCAAGGACGCACTGTTCGTCGCGGCACTGCAGATCCCGGTCAATCCTGACGAGCTGGTTCCCCAGCTGCTGGCCGGCGATCCCGGGCAGCTCGGCGCCCGCATCGTGCGCCGGTTCGTCACCGTGTGGGACGCCACGGACGGCGGTCCCTTCGTCGCGCTGCTGCGCAGTGTGTCCAGCCACGAAGGCGCGGCGAGGATGCTGCGCGAGTTCATCGCCAGGGTGGTGTTCGGGCGGGTCGTGTCGACACTCGACACCGACAACCCGGAGTTGCGCGCGGCGCTGTGTGCCACCCAGGTGGCGGGCCTGGGGATGGTGCGCTACGTGATCCGCCTCGAGCCACTGGCATCTGCCGACCACGACACCGTCGTCACCGCGATCGGCCCCACGCTGCAGCGCTACCTCACCGGCGATCTCGAGCCACCAAGCTCGGGGATGTGACACCCCGGCGTGCGCCAACGCGGAAGCCGGCGACCGCAGCGACAACGGTGCGTGCCTACCCCTGCTCAGTACGGGCGCCGAGCAGGATGTCGGTGTCGAAGCAGCTGCGGGTGCCGGTGTGGCACGCCGTACCCGCCTGGTCGACGAGCAGCAGCACCGCGTCACCGTCGCAGTCCAGCCGCACCTCGTGCACGTGCTGGGTGTGTCCGGAGGTATCCCCCTTGACCCAGTACGACTGCCGGCTGCGCGACCAGTACGTCGCGCGGCGGGTCGTCAGGGTGCGGTGCAGCGCCTCGTCATCCATCCACGCCACCATCAGCACCTCGCCGGTGCCGCGCTGCTGCGTGACCGCGCAGACCAACCCATCGGCGTTGCGCGTCAGCCGCGCGGCGATCGCCGGGTCGAGCCCGCCGCTCACCGGACCGTCACCCCGGCTGTGCGCAGCCCGTCCTTGACCTCGCTGATGCGCAATTGGCCGAAGTGGAAGACGCTGGCCGCGAGCACGGCGTCGGCGCCCGCGTCGACGGCGGGCGGGAAATCCGCGACCGCACCCGCGCCCCCGCTGGCGACCACCGGGACGTCCACCACCGCCCGCACCGCCGCGATCATCTCGGTGTCGAAGCCGGCCTTGGTGCCGTCGGCGTCCATCGAGTTGAGCAAGATCTCCCCGACGCCGAGCTGCTGGCCGCGGGAGGCCCACTCGACCGCGTCGATCCCGGTGCCGCTGCGACCACCATGAGTGGTCACCTCGAATCCCGACGGGGTGGGCTCGCCGCCGTCAGGCACCCGCCGGGCGTCGAGCGACAGCACGATGCACTGCGCGCCGAAGCGCTGGCTCGCCTCGCGCAGCAGCTCCGGGCGGGCCACCGCCGCGGTGTTGATGCTCACCTTGTCGGCACCAGCCCGCAGTAGCTTGTCCACATCGGACACTTCGCGGATCCCGCCCCCGACGGTGAGCGGGATGAACACGCACTCCGCGGTGCGTCGCACCACCTCGTAAGTGGTCTCCCGGTCCGCCGAGGATGCCGTGACGTCGAGGAAGGTGAGCTCGTCGGCGCCCTC